>DASUKH010000254.1:0-5060 GCA_036278835.1 Allostellaceae bacterium | reverse complement strand
GGAGCGGCGGCGCGGCCGAGGGTGGCATCGTCAGACCTCGATCGTCCCGGCCATCACCTTGACGCACCGGCCGCCGATCCGGGTCGCGACCACCCCGCCGTCGCGCTTCTCTGCGGCAGCTTCGAGCAGGCTCGGGCGGCCTATTTCGACACCCTGGGCGATGCGCAGGCTCAGCGCCAAGTCCGCCTCCGGCCGCAGGCTCGCCAAGAGGCCAGCGAGGGCGATGTTGGCGCTGCCGGTCGCCGGGTCTTCCGCAATCCCGTGCAGCGGCGCGAAACATCGCGCGCGTATCTCCGCCTCGCCCTCATCATCCGCCAAATACAGGTGAATGCCGCTTGCCGTGTCGGCCGGAAACGCCCGCGCAAAGACCTCAGCGCGGGGCGCCGCCGCCGCCAATGCCCGCCGGCTCTTGACCTCGGCAAAAATGAAGCGATTGCCGCAGGAGGCGATGCACGGATGATGCCGGCTCGTCTCGATGTCGTCCGCGTTGAGCGCGCATGCCGCCGCAACGGCATCGACCGCAGCATCCTCGCCGCGCGCGAAGGGTTGCGGCGCACTGAGGCGCGCACCGACAACTTCGCTCTCTTCCATCAGCAGATCGAGTGGCACGAGCCCGGCCTGCTCCTCGAACACCAGCGAATGGCCGGTCGGTCGGCCGTAAACGGCGCCGCGCTGCGCCAGGGCAAAGGCGGTGCCGACATTCGGGTGGCCGGCAAACGCAAGCTCGGCCTTCGGCGTAAATATCCGCACCTTCGCGGTATTGGCCGGGTCGCGCGGCGGCAAAACAAAACTCGTTTCCGACAGATTGAATTCGCCGGCGACCGCCTGCATCTGCGCCGTCGTCAGGCGGTCAGCCTCGCAGACCACCGCCAACGGGTTGCCGCCGAAGCGGCGGTCCGTGAACACATCGACCGTGACAAACTCAAGCCGCATCAGGTTAGTGTCCCACGGAGCTATGGCGGTATCACGGCGTCTCGCGCAGTTTGTAGCGCTGGATTTTGCCGGTGGCGGTTTTGGGCAAACTGTCGCGGAATTCGATCCAGCGCGGATATTTCCACACGCCGATCCGCTGTTTGACATGGTCCTGCAGGGCGGCAGTCAGCCCCGCCGGGTCGGCGCGCGGCGCGTCCTGCTGCAGGATCACGAAGGCCTTCGGCTTGATCAGCCCGTCGGCATCGGGCTGCCCCACCACCGCCGATTCGAGCACCGCCGGATGCGCGATCAGCGCCTCCTCGACCTCGAACGGCGACACCCAGATGCCGCCGACCTTCAGCATGTCGTCGCTGCGCCCGCAATAGCGGTAATAGCCGTCGCCGTCGCGGATATAGGTGTCGCCGGTGTGGGTCCACTCGCCGCGAAAGGTGCGGCGCGACTTGTCGCGCTGGTTCCAGTAGCCGTCGGCGGCGCTGGGACCGCGCACCACCAGTTCGCCCGGTTCGCTGTCGGCCACCTCGCCGCCCGCGTCGAGGATGCGCAATTCATAGCCCGGCACCGGCTTGCCGCTGGTGCCGTAGCGGATGTCGTCCGGGCGGTTCGACAGGAAGATGTGCAGCATCTCGGTCGAGCCGAGACCGTCGAGGATGTCGCAGCCGACGACCTCCCGCCAGCGCCGGCCGATATGCTCGGGCAGCGGCTCGCCGGCCGAGATGCAGCGGCGCAGCCGGTCGGAGCCGGCGCCGCGGCCGATCCCGGAATGCGCCAGCAGCGAGGCGTAGAGCGTCGGCACCCCGCCGAACATCGTCGGCCGCCAGTTCCGCATCGCCGCCAGCACCGCGTCCGGGGTCGGACGGTCGGGCAGCAGCACCGCGCCAGCCCCGGCCGCCATCGGGAAGGTCATCGAATTGCCGAGGCCGTAGGCGAAGAACAATTTGGCGGCCGAGAACATCAAATCGTCGGGGCCGATCCCGAGCACCTGGGCGGCATAGGTGTCGGCGGTAGCCTTCAAGCTGGCATGGACGTGCCGGACGCCCTTCGGGTTGCCGGTCGATCCCGATGAGTAGAGCCAGAACGCCACTTCGTCGGGCGAGCATGATTCCGGTGCACCGTCCTCGGCCGGTCCGGCAAACGCGGTGAAATCGCCCCCGGCGCCATCCGGCGCGCTGACAATGATGCGATCGAGGCCGAGCCGGTCGAGCGTCGGGCGCAGTGGCGGCAGCAGCGGCGCCGATATGACGAGCGCCGCGGCGCGGCTGTCCTCGAGGATGTAGCCGACCGCCTCCGGCGGCAGCAACGTATTGATCGGCACCGGCACCACTCCGGCGCGCAGGGCCCCCCAGAAGGCAACCGGGAAATCGACCGTGTCGAGCATTACAAGCGCAATACGCCGCTCGCGCTCGATTCCGGCGCCTCGCAGCCCGGCGGCAAACCGCGCCGCAGCGGCGGCCAGTTCGGCGTAGGTGAGCCTGCGCCACGGATCGGCGAAGGCCGGTCGCGCGCCGCGGCCTTCGCGCAGATGCCGGTCGATAAAGTAATCGATCGCGTTGCCGTTACGTTCAGCCATGCGTCGCCTCCGCCCGAACCATAGCAGAATCGGCGGCGGATGGCTCCCCACCCCCTTCCTGGGTTGGCGCCCGGCCGGTTTGCCTCGCGCCACGAAGCCGCAGGTTCTTGGCGAAGAATTAATGGACGGTGGCAGGATTTCGTCTTACATGTGCTTTCAAACGCCCAAGCTGGCGAGTGCCCCGCCATCTTGAACGCAATTGCGATAAGGGCAATGAACGGGAGGAGATCGTCATGGGACCCGCACAACATCCAACCAACAAATCAGTAACCCGGCGGCGCCTTCTCAGGAACGCGGCAATCGCTGCGGCGGCCGCACCGGCGTTTTCGGCACCGTTCATCCCGCGCGCACTGGCGCAGTCGAAGACGCTGTCAATGATCATGTGGAGCCATTTCGTTCCCGCTTTCGACAAATGGTTCGACCAGTTCGCGAAAGACTGGGGCCACAAGAACGGCGTGGCGGTGACCGTCGATCACATCCCCGAGCAGAATATCGCCGCGCGCGCCGCCGCGGAGGCCTCGGCCGGCTCGGGGCACGATATGTTCATGTGGAACGGGGCCGGCGGTCCACACCTTTATCGCAAATTCCTGATCAACATGGGCGAGCTGGTCACCTACGTCGAAAAGAAATACGGCAAGGTCAGCATCATCGGCCGCCAGATCGGGTATAACGTGGACGACAATACGTGGTCGGCCTATCCCGATTACTACATCAACAACCCCGGCCAGTACCGCAAGGATCTGTGGGATGAGATCGGCATGAAGCCGATCACCTGGGACGACGTGCGGGTCGGCGGCGCCAAACTGAAGAAAAAGGGCCACCCGGTCGGGCTGTCATTGGCGCGCAGCAACGACCCCAACCTGTGCTGGCGCGGTCTCTTATGGAGCTATGGCGCGGCGGTGCAGGACGAGAGCGGCAAGCGCGTCACGCTCAACAGCAAGGAAGCGGTCGAAGCCGTCAAGATGGCGGTCGCCATCTACAAGGAGGCGATGACCAGGGAAGTCCTGTCGTGGGACGATTCGAGCAACAACAAATATATCGCCTCGGGCGTCGCTTCCTATATCGTCAACCCGATTTCCGCCTACCGCACGACTCAGAAGGTCAACCCCAAGGTCGCCGACCTCGTGTTCTTCGAGAAATGCCCGAAGGGGCCGGTGCGCCAGCTGGTCGGCGCCGCGACGAATTCCTGGGGCATTTGGAAGTTTGCCAAGAACAAGGATGTGAGCATCGCCTTCCTGAAGTATTATGTCGACAACTGGGTCGACGCGTTCAAGGCCAGCACCGGCTACAACATGCCGGTGTTCGCCAATATCGTGCCGAAACCGATGCCGATCCTCTCGAACGACCCGACTTCGCACCCGCCGACCAAGTTGCAGGTGACCGAAACATCAGACGAGTGGTGCGCCGCTCCCGGTTATCCCGGACCGTCCTGGGCCGCCACCGACGAAGTCTATAACGACTTCGTGTTATGCGACATGATGACCCAGGCGGCGACCGGCGCGATGACCCCCGAGGAATCGGTCAAACGCGCGGCGCAGCGATGCGAGCAGATATTCAAGAAGTGGCATCAGGTTTGAACGCCACGCGCCGGGCTACGCGCTAGCGCGCAGCCCGGCCGCCGCCGCCGGCGGCACCCGGAACAGGGGTGGGAAGGCCCGCCGCGCGGCGGGTCGGTCGAAACGCGTCTTTGAGCGAGGGCAGTTTATGTCCGCGGTGATGGCGACGAATATCATCAAGAGCTTTGCCGAGGTGAACGCGGTGGACGGCATCTCCCTGGCGGTGCCGGACGGCGAGTTCATGGTGCTGCTTGGCCCCTCGGGCTGCGGCAAGACGACTTTTCTGCGCATCATCTGCGGCCTCGAACGGCAGACCTCGGGCGATATCGCGATCGGCGGCGAGGTTGTTAACGACCTGCCGCCGCGGGCCCGCGGCGTCGCGATGATGTTCCAGAGCTACGGCCTCTATCCGCATTTCACCGTGCGCAACAACATCGCGTTTCCGTTGCGCACGCAGCGCGTCCCTAAAGCCGAAATCGACAAGAAGGTTGCGTGGGCGTCTCAGTTGTTCGGCATCGGGCATCTGCTCGACCGACGGCCGCGTCAGCTCTCGGGCGGCGAGCGGCAGCGTGTTGCGCTGGCGCGCGCGCTGGTGCGCGAGCCGACGGCTTTGCTGCTCGATGAGCCGCTGTCGAACCTCGACGCCAAATTGCGCGCCTCCGCGCGCCTGGAGATCAAGCAATTTCAGCAACGCGTCGGCGTGACCACGATCTATGTGACGCACGACCAGGTCGAGGCCATGGGCATGGGCGACCGCATCGCCGTGATCGACCATGGCGTCGTGCGCCAGCTGGCAACGCCCGCCGTCATCTACGACGACCCTGCCGACCTTTTTGTCGCAACGTTCGTGGGCACGCCGCCCATGAATACCCTTTCACGCAATGGCGGCTATCTCGGGTTCCGTCCGGAGAACTTCCTGCCCAAGGGCATGATCTCCGAGGCTCATACCGAATTTAAATTCCGCGTGGAGCGTTCCGAATATCTCGGCTCGGAGCGCATCGTTT
>DASUKH010000253.1:0-5771 GCA_036278835.1 Allostellaceae bacterium | reverse complement strand
CGTCGCGGTCAACCGGAAGCTCGACCGGGCGACCGCCGAGGCGATCGCCGGGATTTTTATCGAGGTGGTGATTGCGCCGTCGGCCGACCCGGACGCCTGCGCGGTCCTCGCCGGGAAGAGCGCGCTCAGGCTGCTGCTGGCCGGCGGCCTGCCGGACCCGAAGGCCGAAAGCTGGACGACGCATGAGGTCGCGGGCGGTCTCCTGATCCAGGAGCGCGACCGGCTCGTCGCAGTCCGCGACGGCCTCAAGGTGGTGACCAAGCGGGCGCCGACCGAGGCGGAGATCGCCGATCTTTTGTTCGCGGATACGGTGGCAAAGCATGTCAAGTCCAACGCGATCGTATTCGCCAGGGGCGGTGCGACGGTCGGCATCGGCGCCGGTCAGCCGAGCCGGGTCGACAGCGCCCGCATCGCCGCGATGAAGGCGGCCGAAGCGGGCCGGCTGGCCGGGTTGCCGGAGCCACCGACCCAGGGCTCCGTCGTCGCGTCGGATGCGTTCTTTCCGTTCGCGGACGGTTTGGAAGAAGCGATCCGAGCCGGCGCCACCGCGGCGATCCAGCCCGGCGGCTCGCGCCGCGACGCCGAAGTCATTGCAGCGGCCGATGCCGCCGGCATGGCGATGGTGTTCACCGGCATCCGGCACTTCCGGCACTGACCCGGCTTGATTCCTCCTGTGGCCGTCATGCCGGCGCAGGCCGGCATCCACAGCTTCACCGCACGGGCAGCTGACAGATGGGGTCCCGGCCTTCGTCGGGATGACAAATTTTTATGAATTAAACAAACAGAAAAACCTGCCGATCGAATATTCCTAGAAAACAACCGCCGCGTTGGCGCTCGGGTATTGTCTCGACCTCTTGAACAAATCGGAACGGCGCTGGCGGGACCCCGTTCCTCGAGCCAAGAGGGCCGGGGCACGTCGCCGGCTACTTTGTTGTTTTCCGATGATTCAGCGCGGCGAGGCGAATCCATGTTCATGCACAACAAGCAATTGATGTACACGGTGCGGGTGTCGGAGCCGAACCCGGTGCTGGCCAGCCTGTTTCTCGAACAATTCGGCGGGCCGCAGGGCGAGCTGGCGGCGGCGATGCGCTATTTCACCCAGGCGGTCGGCGAGACCGATGCCGGGCGCAAAGACATGCTGCTCGATATCGCGACCGAGGAATTGAGCCACCTCGAGGTCATCGGCAGCATGATCGTGATGCTGACGAAGGGCGTCAAAGGCAAGCTCGCCGAGGGCAAGGGCGACGGCGAGCTGCTCGCCGAGATCGCGGCCGGCGGCGAGAGCCATAACCTGTCGCTGCTTTATGGCGGCGGCCCGGCGCTCGTCAATTCGGCCGGGGTGCCGTGGACCGCGGGTTATGTCGATACGATCGGCGAGCCGACCGCCGATCTGCGCTCCAATATCGCCGCCGAGGCGCGCGCCAAGCTGATCTACGAGCGGCTGATCAACGTGACCGACGATGCCGATCTCAAGCAGGCGCTCGGCTTTCTGATGACGCGCGAGATCGCCCACCAGAAATCGTTCGAGAAGGCGCTCTATTCGATCGAACCCAATTTCCCGCCGGGCAAGCTGCCGGGGCAGCCGCAATTCACCAGCACGTACTTCAACATGTCGCAAGGCGACGGCGACATGACCGGGCCGTGGAACGAGGGTCCGGACTGGAAGCGGGTTGATGGCCGGGAGCAGCAGGGCGCGGTCGGCGGCGGCGGCGACGGCAGCGCCAGCGTGCGGCTCGATCCGGCCGACAAGAAGGTGCTTGAAGAGGCGACGGCGCGCACCGCCTCGCACACCGGCACCGATCCGGTGACGGGCGCCGAGCTGGGCGCCCGGCCAAAACCGGCAAAGCGATAGGGTCGCGGGAGGCCCGGTTCGCGAACCGGGCCTCCCCAGGCATCGCTCGAGGCAGTAACCGGGCGAGGGGCGGCCTACGATCGCCGATCGGGCGGTGGGTCGGCGCTGTAAAGCTCGCGCAGGCGGGTCTTCATGATCTTGCCGGTCGCGGTGTGCGGAATTTCGTCCACCACCAGCACGTCGTCGGGCAGCATCCAGCGCGGGAAGCGCTCGCCGAGAAAGGCGATTAGCGCGTCGCGCTCGGGGCGGGCGCCGGGGCGCGGCCGCACGATCAGTAGCGGCCGCTCGCCCCAGCGCGGGTGCGGCACCGCGATCGCCGCCGCCTCGGCGACATCGGTATGCGCCACCGCGGCGTTTTCCAGATCGATCGAGCTGATCCATTCGCCGCCCGATTTGATCACGTCCTTGCTGCGGTCGGTCAGCCGGACGTAGCCATCCGGGTCGATTGCTGCGACATCGCCGGTGTGGAACCAGCCGTCCGGCTCGACCGCCGCGCGGGTCGCCTCGTCGTCCTCGAAATACCGACTGATCACCCACGGCCCCTTGACCAGGAGTTCGCCGATCGACTTGCCGTCATGCGGCAGGGCGCGGTCCTGGTCATCGACGATCTTCATGTCCACCCCAAAGACCGGCCGCCCGGCCTGGGCCTTCAGGTCGAGCTGCCGCGGGCGATCGAGCGACAGGTGCTTTGCCTTGGGCACAGCGCCCGAGCCCAAGGGGCTCATCTCGGTCATGCCCCAGCCCTGGATGACGGTGATCCGGTGCCGGTTTTCGAAAGCCTCGATCAGCGCCAGTGGCACCGCCGAGCCGCCCGACAGCACCCGGTTCAAGGACGAGCAGCACAGGTTCCGCTCGGTCAAATGGGCCTCGAAGCCGAGCCACACGGTCGGCACCCCGAGGCTCAAGGTCACCCCCTCGGCCTCGAACAATTCGTAGAGGCTGGCGCCGTCGAGGTGCGGTCCGGGCAGCACCAGCTTGGCGCCGGTCATCGCCGCCGCGTAAGGGACGCCCCAGCCGCAGGCGTGGAACAGCGGCACGACCGGGCACACCGCGTCGCGCGCCGACATCGCGGTCGCGTCCGGCATTGCCAGCGCGAAAGCGTGCAGGACCGTCGAGCGGTGGCCATAGAGCGCGCCCTTGGGCCGGCCGGTGGTGCCGGAGGTGTAGCACAGCGATGCGGCGCTCCGTTCGTCGAACTCGGGCCACTCGAACCCGTCCTCGCTCTCGGCGGCCACCAGCTCGTCATAGGTCGCGACGATCGGCAGGTCGGTTTGCGCCGGCTCCAGCAGCACGAGACGGCAATCGGCCGGGAATTGCGGGTGCAACCGCTCGATCAGCGGGATAAAGCTGGTCTCGACAAAGAGCAGCCGATCCTTGGCGTGGTTGACGATATAGACGATTTGCTCGTCGAAGAGGCGCGGGTTGATCGTGTGGCAAACCGCGCCGATACCCGAAATGCCGTAATACAATTCGAAATGGCGGTAGGTGTTCCAGGCGAGCGTGCCGACCCGGTCGCCGGCGGCGATGCCGAGGCGCTGCAATGCCTTTGCGAGGCGGCGGGCGCGGCGTTCGGCGTCGGCGTAGGTGTAGCGGTGGGTCCCGCCATCGACGAGGCGCGAGACGATCTCGGTGTCGCCGTGAAACCGGGTGGCATGGCGGATCAGCATCGAGACGAGGAGCGGCTGCTCCGACATCAACCCGCGCATCTCTCCTCCTGTCCGGCTCGGGGCCGATGGATCGCCGGCGGTCCAGGATATGCTGTCAACAGACCGTCCTTTAACCAGTCTATCAGTAGAACGGTACGGGCGGCCGATCACAAGGGCCGAAACCCGGCTCGGCGGCGTGCGGGTTGACATCCGGCCGGGGCGGGCCGGACAACATCGGCACCCGCGCCCGTCCGGCCGCGGCGGCAAGGAGAGGATCGCGATGTCCTACATCTATCTGGTGCAGATGAACATCCCGGCCGAGCACGAGGCCGAGTTCAACCGCGTCTACGACACCGAGCACGTGCCGATGCTGTCGAAGGTGCCGGGAGTGCACAAGGTAACGCGCTACCGCCTCGAAACGAGCGAAGACCCGCGCATGCAGAAGTACCTCGCGATCTACGAGATCGATTCGCCTGACGTGGTGAAGAGCAAAGCCTGGAACGAGGCGGGCGAAGCGGGCGACTGGGCACCCAAAATCCGCCCCCACACCACCGAGCGCTACCGCAGCTTCTTCAAGAAGATCCCGTAGCCGCACAGTCAACCAGGGTCGCTTCTTTGTCCGTCATGGCCGGGCTTGTCCCGGCCATCCATGGGAAACCGGCACAACTTTTACGGGCTCGCGTGGATGCCCGGCACAAGGCCGGGCATGACGGGAACGAAATGATTGGAGCTGATTAGCAACCGCTTTAGGCGTCCGCCACGCCCCTCCAAACCTCTTCCGCAGGCGCTGGTAATACCGGTGAGCGTCAGAGCGGACCCTCGCCGGCACGAGATCGCTTCGCTCTGCTCGCTATGACACCAAGAAGGCTGTCATTGCGAGGAGCGGACCGACGAAGCAATCTCGGCGTTGGCGGACGTCAATTTCAAAGCTCGACGGTATGAGAGGCAGCGGCTACGAGCGCAGCACCGTCCCCGCCAAATCGCCGGTGGGGCAACCGTCGGCGTAGGCGATCGTGCCGTTGACGATCGTGTATTCGACACCGCGCGACGGCATCACCATGCGCTTGGCGCCGCCCGGCAGGTCGAAGCGGCGCTCGCCGCGGCTCGCCGAACCGATCCGATCAGGATCGAAGATCGCGATGTCGGCGGCGTTGCCGGCCGCGAGCCGGCCGCGCCCCTTGATGCCGAACAAATCGGCCGGCTGCGCGCTGAGGCGGCGCACCGCCTCTTCGAGCGGCATGATCTGGCGCTCGCGCACCCAGGTGCCGAGCAGATAGGTCGGGTAGCCGGCGTCGCACAGCATATCGACATGCGCGCCGCCGTCGCCCAGCGCGATCAGGACGTTCGGGTCGCGCAGATTGTCGGCGACGCGCGGCAGATCGACATTGTACTGGGCAAGTACGAACTCGATGTCGAGATCGTCTTCGAGCGTCAGGTCGAGGAAGGTGTCGAGCCCGTTCTTGCCGCGCTCCTTGGCAATATCGGCGACGGTGCGGCCCTCATAGCCCTTCATCGCGGGGTTTTGCGCCTCGTGCACGGTGAGGCGGCGCCAGTCGCCGGTGAAGCCGGTGGCGGTTTTCAGCTCGTCGCGGAAGGCATTGCGGAAGCCGGGATCGGCATAGACCGCGCGCTGCGCCTCCTTCGATTTGTCGGCGAACACCCGGTTCCAGCACCTGAACGAGGCGAAGGAGAACGGGTTGCGCATGTTGACCTCACGGGTCAGCGCCAGGGGCGAGGTTTGCGGCACCGCGCCGGGTCGGGCAGCGGCGCGGCGGCGGGTGTCGGCGCACGCTTCCGGCACATCGTCGCGCTGGAACAGCGCGAGGAAGGTCACCGGCCGGCCGCTCTCGGCGAGCAGGAACGCGAGGAGGTCTTCCTCCTCGTCGCTCAGCACCGCGACCTTCTGGGTCAAGGCGATCTCGATCGCGCCCTTCCCCTTGCCGCGCAATACGTTGCTGCAGGCTTTCAACTCGTCGCGGCTGGCGTTGCGGCAGGCGAGCGGGCGCGCCTGGTAGCCCATGTGCTGGTTAAGGATTGTCGTCGAAAAGCCGAAGGCGCCGGCATCGACAGCCTCGCCGATGAGGGCGGCGATCCGCGCCGTCTCGTCGGCGGTGGCGCCGCGCTCCATCGATGCTTCGCCCATGACCCAATGCCGGAACGGGGTCAACGGCGCGATAAAGCCGAGGTTGAGGGCCGAGCCGCGCTGTTCGGCGGCGTCGAGGAATTGGGGAAAACTCTGCCAATCCCAGGTAATGCCGCGGTTCAAGACCTCG
>DASUKH010000252.1:0-3204 GCA_036278835.1 Allostellaceae bacterium | reverse complement strand
CCTCACGAGCTACTTGACTGGGCTGCGTGAGGCTTCGGCGTAATGTGCCGGAGCCAGGTCCGATCTTCATCCGCTGCCGATCCAGACAGCCCCGATCACGCGGGTCGTCTTCTGACCCGCGGGAGCAAGCGCACCGCAGCGCGATCCCGCATTAGGAACCAACTTGCACAGTTTTGCCGATTTCGGACTCGTCTCGCCCATTCTCGATGCCCTCGCCGATGAGGGATACACCACACCGACACCGATCCAATCGCAGTCTATTCCGTTCGTTCTTAGCGGCCGCGATCTCTCTGGCATCGCCCAGACAGGAACGGGAAAGACCGCCGCCTTTGCGCTGCCGATACTGCACCGGCTCGCCGCCCGAACTGGCGCGGCGCCGCGCGGCGCCTGCCGCGTGCTGGTGCTGAGCCCGACCCGGGAATTGGCGAGCCAGATCGCCGACAGCTTCCGGACCTACGGCGGCCGATTGCCGCTGTTAACGGCGGTCGTCTTCGGCGGCGTGCCGCTCGGCGCGCAGCAACGGCGTCTCGCATCCGGCATCGATATTCTGGTCGCGACACCCGGACGCCTCCTCGACCTGATCGACCGCGGCGCACTCACCCTGTCGAAAGTGGAGATCCTGGTGCTCGACGAGGCCGATCGGATGCTCGATCTCGGCTTTATTCACGCCCTGAAGCGGATCGTGAAGCTGCTGCCTGGAAAGCGGCAGACGCTGCTCTTCTCCGCGACAATGCCGCGCCCGATCGCCGAACTCGCCGCTTCTTATCTCAACGAGCCGGTCAAGGTGAGTGTCGCGCCCGCCGCAACGACTGCGGAACGCGTCGAACAGGGCGTCATCTTTGTCCCGCCTGAAAGAAAGTGCGACCTGTTGGCGACAATGTTGCGCGATCCGCGCTTTGAACGAGTGCTGGTCTTCACCCGCACCAAGCACGGTGCCGACCGCGTCGCGCGGCACCTGTCTTCCGCGGGCATCGAAGCTACTGCCATCCACGGCAACAAATCGCAACCGCAGCGCGAGCGTGCGCTCGCCGGTTTTCGCTCCGGCAACGGCCGAGTGCTCGTTGCCACCGACATTGCGGCCCGCGGGATCGATGTGGAAAACGTGACGCACGTCATCAATTTCGATCTGCCGAACGTGCCCGAAGATTATGTGCATCGGATCGGGCGCACGGCACGCGCCGGTACCGCCGGGATCGCTATCGCGTTCTGCAGCAATGACGAGAAACCTTATCTGCGCAGCATCGAAAAGCTGACCAGGCTGTCGGTTCCGGTGCTGCCGCTTCCCGCCGGGGTGCAACAAGCTCCAACTGCGCCGCGCAATCAGTCCGCGGGAACGGCCAGACCAGCGGCGGCTGGCACGGGAATCGGCCCCAAAAAACCAAAACAGCAGCCAGGTCCGAAAGCGAAGCCCGAGGCCGCAGCCGCCGGTTCACCGTCGTTGCCGGCATTCCTGCGCCATCGTCCTCCGGCAAAGCGTGCGCCGACGGCGCATCCAGGGGCGCATCGCGTGAAACGGCGGATCGGCAATTAGAGCAGGTCCATTCAAATGGAATCATCGGCCCCCTTGGCCGGGCTCGACCCGGCCATCCACGTCTTTTCAGGCCGCCGAAGACGTGGGCCCGCGGATCAAGTCCGCGGGCGGGGAACATTTAATGATCGGACTTGATCGGATACCGCTCTAAAGGTTCAGGCCGGCAGGGGTCGGTCGCCGGGAGGTTAACTTTTGGTGCCCCCTGTTTGGACAGGGGCAAACCGGGTCCTGCTCGCGATTGCTCCAGCGCCGGTGCCGCAAGATCAAGCCGGTCGCAGTGACCGGCGCCGCCGCCTCGGTCCACCTTGCCTCCCGTTGCCGCGCCGGGAGACGCATGCCGATCGATCACAGTACCGACCATCACACGTCGCAGGTGCCGCGAGTCGAACAACGCGATGGCGATGGCCTCCGCTTCACTCCTCTCCCATAGGCCGGCAACCCGCTCGTAATCGCGCGTGCGCATCCACATGACGGGGGAGACGGGTTCGCTCCTGACTGGGCCCCCAGCCACATCCAAGTAATTAACGAAGCGTCGGTCGCGGCGCGATCAGCCCCTCGGCTTCCAGGAGGGGGAAGATGCCGCCGCCGGTCATCAGCGACAAGAGCCGCTCGGGCAGCGGCTTGATCGCGACAACGGCGCCGGTCTCGCGATTGCGCACGCTCCAATCATCGAGCGAGATTTCCGCGGTCTGACCTTCGGCGAAGGCCGCGTCGATGCCGGGGCATTCGAGGGCGAGAAGCCCGAAGCTGACCGCATTACGGAAGAAGAGGCCGTTGATCGACCCGGCGAGCAGCGCCCCGATGCCGATATTGCGCAAGGAGCGCGCCGCCGGCCGGCTCGACCCGGTGCCGAAATTGCGGCCGGCGACAATGATATCGCCCGGCGCGACCTGATCGACCCAGCCCGGCCGATTGGCCGCGAAGACCGCGCGCGCCTGCTCGGCTTCGCTCGCCGTCAACAGCGGCCCCGGCAGCATCAGATCGGTGTTGATGTTGTCGCCGAATGTCCAGATGCGTCCCGTGATCATTCCGCTCACCCTGGGCTGTACCGGCTACAGGCTTCGCGCATCGGCGATCCGGCCTTTTACGGCGGAGGCGGCAACGGTGGCGGCCGACGCCATGTAGATGCGCGCCGTCTCGTGCCCCATGCGGCCGCGGAAATTGCGGGTCGAGGCGGTGATGCAGGTCTCGCCCGGCCCGAGGACGCCCATATGCCCGCCGTAGCAGGCGCCGCAGGTCGCCGGCGTCACGACGGCGCCGGCTTCGAGCAGGGTTTGCGTATAGCCGGCCCTGGCCGCGGCGGCGGCGATCTTCTGCGATCCCGGCGTTACCAAAAGGCGCACCCCCTCGGCTACCCGGCGCCCGCGCAACACATGGGCCGCCGCGGCGATATCGTCGAGCGTGCCATTGGCGCAGGAGCCGATAAAGGCCTGCTGGATCGGCACGCCGGCCGTTTCCGTCACCGGTACCGTGTTGCGGATCACCGCGTCCGGGAGCGCCACCATCGGCTGCAACGCGGCGAGGTCGATCGGGCGGCGGTCGGCATAGACGGCATCGGGATCGGGGTATTGCGGCTCGAACGGCGCCGGGTTGCGCGCCTTGACATAATCGATCAGCACCGGGTCCGGCTCGAAGGTGCAAAATTCGGCCGAGAGTTCGGCGCCCATCGTCGT
>DASUKH010000251.1:0-2927 GCA_036278835.1 Allostellaceae bacterium | reverse complement strand
AGGCTCTTCTTGTTGCGGGCGTAGAGCTTCCAGTGGACGCTGACCCCCTGCGTCTGCCACGCGCGCAGCGGGTCGCCCTTCTGCGGGTCCTCGACCTTGATGACCTCGGCGCCGAAATCGGCGAGCTGCGAGGAAACGGCGTTGCCGGCGACGAGACGCGACAAGTCGATGACCCGCACGCCGTCGAGCGGCGCTGCGGCATCGGGTTCGAACGATCTTTGCGGCACGGGCATTTGCGGGCGGGCTCCTCGACCGGCGATGCCGCCCAGCTTATCGCCCCCGCCGCCGAATGCGAAAGCGCGCCGCGGGATCGCCGCGCGGAAACGACAGCGCGGGGATGCTGGACAGTAGTGGTCCTCTATAATATCGAACCGTCTCTTCCGCCCGCGAAAGGCCACGGCATGAGAAAGGGTGCGATCGCCGCGCTGGCGGTCCTCGCGACAGGTGCCGCAGGGTTTGCCGGCTATTCCTTGATGCCGTCGGAGCCGGCCGCCGCGGCGGGGCGCGCCGCGCCGGCATCGCGCCGGGTGCCGGTCGTCGCCGGCACCGTGGCACGCGCCGACGTTCCGGTGCTGCTCAACGCGATCGGCAGCGTGCAGCCGTACAACATGGTCAGCGTCAAGAGCCGGGTGGACGGCCAGATCATCGCCGAGCACTTCAAGGAAGGCCAGGAGATCGCTTCCGGCGCGCCGCTGATCCAAATCGACCCGCGCGCCTATCAGGCCGCGCTTGAACAGGCGCAGGCGGCGAAGGCCAAGGACGAGGCGCAGCTGGCCAGCGCCCAGACCGACCTCGCTCGCTACAGCCAGCTGGTCGGCTCGGGTTACCAGACGCGGCAGAGCTACGACCAGCAAAAGGCGCAGGTGGCGCAATTGCAGGCGGCGATCAAGGGCGACCAGGCGGCGATCGACGCCGCCCAGCTGACCCTGAGCTACACCGACATTCACGCCCCGATCGGCGGCCGGCTCGGCGCGCGCCTCGTCGATGCCGGCAACATGGTGCGGGCCTCGGACGGCATCGCGCTGGTGACGATCGCCCAGTTGAAGCCGATCTACGTCAGCTTCACCCTGCCGCAGGAAAACCAGCACAAATTGCGCGTGAAACAGGCGCAGGCGCCGCTCGAGGTCAAGGCGATCGGCGACGACAACAAGACCCTGCTCGCGGTGGGCAGGCTGACCTTGATCGACAACACGATCGACCAGGCGACCGGCACGATTCGCCTCAAGGCGAGCTTTGCCAATGCCGACGAGCGGCTGTGGCCGGGCGAGTTCGTCAATGTCCAGGTCGTCCTGTCGGTGCGCAAGGGGGTGACGACGGTCCCGGCCGAGACCGTGCAGGAGGGGCCAAGCGGCCACTACGCGTACATCATCAAAAAGGACGATACGGTCGAGCGTCGCCCCGTCGATGTCACCGCGGTGCAGAACGGCGTTGCGGTCATCTCGAAGGGCCTGTCGCCCGGCGAGCGGGTCGTCGTCGACGGCCAGTACCGGCTGACCAACGGCGCGCGCGTGACCATCACGCCGACCCGGCCGAGCGCCGCCAGTTGAGCCGCAACCCTACCCCCCGCACCCGCCGCGCCGCCGCCTCAAGGGGTTTTCGATGAGCATTTCCGAACCCTTTATCCGGCGGCCGATCGCAACCTCGCTGTTGATGCTCGGCATCCTGGTGTTCGGCATCGCCGGGTACAACCTGCTGCCGATCGCGGCACTGCCGAAAGTCGATTTCCCGACCATCTCGGTCACCGTCAATTATCCCGGCGCCAGCCCGGAAACGATGGCCACCGCCGTCGCGACGCCGCTCGAACAGCAGTTCGCGGCGATCGAAAGCCTCGACGAGATGAGCTCGACGAGCGGCATCGGGACGACGACGATCACCCTGCAATTCGCGCTCGAACGCAACATCGACGCGGCGGCGCAGGACGTGCAGCAGGCGATCAACGCCGCCAGCGGCCTGTTGCCGAAGGACCTGCCGGGGCCGCCCACCTACAAGAAAACCAACCCGGCGAACCGGTCCATCCTGATCTATGCGATCCATTCGGACGCGCTGCCGATCTACCGCCTCGACGATTACGCCTACACCGATCTGGCGCAGCGGATCGCCTCGGTCCCGGGGGTCTCGGAATCGCACATTTTCGGGCAGAAGCCCTATGCCGTGCACGTCGAGGTCAACCCGGCGGCATTGGCGTCGCGCGGCATCGGCTTCGAGGACGTGCGCAACGCGATCAACACGGCAACGGTAAACCGGCCGAAGGGCAATCTCGAAAATTCGCAGCAATCGGTCACCCTCGACACTAACGATCAGCTGTTCAACGCCGCGCAGTTCCGCAAGCTGATCGTCGCGTGGCGCAACGGCGCGCCGGTTCGCCTCGGCGACATCGCCACGGTCAAGGACGGCGTGTTGAACCCGCGCACCGGCGCGTGGTTCGACGGCACCCCGGCCGAGGGGCTGGCAATCCAGCGCGAGGCCGGCGCCAACACGATGGATGTGACCGAGAGCATCCAGCACCTGCTGCCCAAATTGCAGCAATCGATCCCGCCCTCGGTTCACGTCGATCTGGTGTCCGACCGCTCGCTCGGCATCCGCGCCGCGGTGAACGACGTGCAGTTCACGATGATGGTGACGATCGGCCTCGTGATCCTCGTCATCTTCATGTTTTTGCGCACGCTGTGGGCGACGGTGATCCCCAGCCTCGCGGTGCCGCTGTCGTTGCTCGCGACCTTCGCGGTGATGTTCGTCCTGGGCTACAGCCTCGACAATATCTCGCTGATGGCGCTTACGATCTCGGTCGGGTTCATCGTCGATGACGCGATCGTGATGATCGAGAACATCGTGCGCTACCTCGAACAGGGCATGCGGCCGTTCGAGGCGGCGCTGAAAGGCGCCGGGCAGATCGGCTTCACGATCATCTCGATCACCTGCTCGCTGAT
>DASUKH010000250.1:0-7301 GCA_036278835.1 Allostellaceae bacterium | reverse complement strand
GGTGGCGTCCCCACGGGGATTCGAACCCCGGTCGCCACCGTGAAAGGGTGGTGTCCTAGGCCTCTAGACGATGGGGACAGCGGGGAGTGGTGGAGCCAGCCGGGATCGAACCGGCGACCTCTACAATGCCATTGTAGCGCTCTCCCAGCTGAGCTATGGCCCCATTTTTGCCGCGTCCGGCGCCGCTGGCTTCAAACAGGCGGCGCCGGGTCGAAACTAGGAACGGACAGGCGCCGCAGCAAGGGAAAAATCGCCGGCCCGTCGCGGCCGCGCCGCGCCGCTTCGGATGCCCGCCGGCTCAGGATTCCTCCTCCTCGACGTTGTCGATGACCTCGGCCATATCGTCCTCGTCCTCGCCGAGCTCGGAGGCGTCTTCGATCATCTCCTCATCCTCCTCCTCGCTTTCTTCGAGCGGCACGCCCTCTTCCTCTTCTTCCTCCTCGCTCGCTTCGATCTCCTCGCTCTCAAGATCGGCGTCGATGTCCTCGGCGCCGACCGGCGCCAATTCCTTCTCGACCGGTGCCGCCGGCCGCGCCCGGCGCGCCCGCAAGAAGGCTTCGGGGTCGAAGGGCGTCGAGCATTTCGGGCACACTACGGGGTCGCGCAGCATGTCGTAATAGCGCGTGCCGCAGCTCGGACAAATCCGCTTGGTGCCCCATTCCGGTTTGGCCAACGGGACAGGCTCCTTCAGGTTTTCGGGTATCGCCACGACCGCGCCATTGCCACAGGCGGCCGGGGCTGTCAAAAGCAAAAGCAGGCGGCCGGTCGCCCGGCAGCGCCATATGGGCCGGAGCCGGACGCCGGGCAAGAGCGCCGCGAACGCATAAACAGGATCCAGATGCCGCAGCTTCCGCATGATCCGCCGGCCGGCGCGGTGATCGCCCGCCATCCGGCGGCGCCTCTTGCCGGCCGGCTGCTGGTGCCCGGCGACAAGTCGATCTCGCACCGCGCGCTGATGTTGGGCGCGCTGGCGGCCGGCCGCACCGAGATCACCGGCCTCCTCGAGGGCGAGGACGTGCTGGCGACGGCGGCGGCGTTACGCGCGCTCGGCGCCGGCATCGAACGGGCGGCGGCCGGGCATTGGCTGGTCGACGGGGTCGGGATCGGCGGCCTCGGCGAACCCGACGGCGTCCTTGACCTCGGCAATTCCGGCACCTCGGCGCGGCTGCTGCTCGGCATCCTCGCGACCCACAAGCTGACCGCTTTCGTGACCGGCGACGCGTCGCTGCGCCGCCGCCCGATGCGCCGGGTGACCGAACCGCTGGCCCGTTTCGGCGCGCGGTTTCTCAGCCGCGAGGGCGGGTTGCTGCCGCTGGCGGTAACCGGCGCCACCGACCCGGTGCCGATCGAATACCGGCTGCCGGTGCCATCGGCGCAGGTCAAGTCGGCGGTGCTGCTGGCCGGGCTCAATACGCCGGGCCTGACCAGCGTCATCGAAACCGAGCCGAGCCGCGACCACACCGAGCGGATGCTCGGCCATTTTGGCGCCGATATCGCGATCGAGGACCTGCCGGGCGGCGGCCGGCGGATCGTTGTTGCGGGCCAGCCTGAACTCGCCGCGGCGCCGGTCGCGGTGCCGGGAGATCCGTCCTCGGCCGCCTTCCCGCTGGTGGCGGCCCTGCTGGTGCCGGGATCGGAGGTGACGATCGCCAATGTCGGCCTCAACCCGTCGCGCATCGGCCTGATCGCGAGCCTGCGCGAGATGGGCGCGGACATCGTCTGCGAGAACGCGCGCGAGGCCGGCGGCGAGCCGGTCGCCGATCTCGTCGTGCGCGCCGGCCGGCTCACGGGGACCGAGATTCCGGCAGCGCGGGCGCCGTCGATGATCGACGAATACCCGGTGCTGGCGGTCGCCGCTGCCTGCGCGCAAGGACGCACCGTAATGCGCGGCCTCGCCGAATTGCGGGTCAAGGAAAGCGATCGTCTGACCGGCATTGCCGAGGGGCTGCGTCAGTGCGGCGCAAAAGTAGCGATAGAGGGCGACGATCTGATTGTCGAAGGCGACGCCCGCCCGCCCGCCGGCGGGGCGACGATCGCGACGCGGCTCGACCACCGCATCGCGATGGCGTTTCTGGTGCTCGGGCTGGCCTCGCGCGAGCCGGTGCGGATCGATGACCTCCGGCCGATCGCGACCAGCTTTCCCGATTTCCTGACGCTGATGCGGCAACTCGGCGCCGACCTCCGAGAGGAGGGGTCAACCTGATCCCGGGTGATGTTGACCGGGGCTGCGGCATCCGGTCACATGGGGGTCGAGTGCGGGGAACGCCTCGTATCTCAGGAGGAACGCTATGGCGACCAAATGGCAGCTGACCGGCGACTACTTCGAAAACTGTAACTGCGATGTCGTCTGTCCGTGCCTTGCCTCTGCCGCGCCGCCGCTGACTGCGCAGCCGAGCCGCGGCGCGTGCGACGTCGTGCTTGCCTTTCATATCGATAAAGGGGTTTACGGCGGCACCGTGCTGGACGGCCTCAATGTCGTCGTGGCGGCGCACACGCCGGGGCCGATGGCAGACGGCAACTGGTCGGCCGCCGCCTATCTCGACGAGCGCGCCGACGAGGCGCAAACCGCGGCGCTCGGCACCATCTTCACCGGCGCCGAAGGCGGGCCGATGGCCGCCTTCGCGCCGCTGATCGTGACCCATCTCGGCGTCAAAAAGGTGCCGATCCGCTATGCGATCGATGGCAACAACCGGCGGGTCGAAATCCCAGACGTGATGCGGATGGCGGTCGAGCCGATCCCGACGATGCATCCCAAGGGCGAGGTGTGGACGACGCTCGGGCACCCGGTCGCGCCGGACCATATCGCGCTCGCCAAAGGGGGCGCCGGCAGCACTTTCGCCGATTACGGCATGCGCTGGGACAATTCCGGCAAAAACGGCCATTACGCGCCGATCAGCTGGGCGAATTAGCCGGGCATCCGGGCCACCCGCGAAGGCATAAGCGTCCGGCCGGCCGAAGCCCATGGTGCAACAATAGACCCGCACCTGTGGAAAGAAGCGCCTCCAAAATCCTTCGCGTGCTCTGAAAATCCGCATTGCCGGCGAAAACCGGGATCCACTTGGCAACGTTCCGAGGGCGGACGGGTGGGTCCCGGCTTTCGCCGGGAATGCGGACCTCAGGGTCGCGGCCGATACTTGACGGGCATTAGGGAAGGGCGCGGCTTCAGGGACCGCAGGTTGCCGCCGACTACCAGACAAACGCGGCCATCGCGCCGATCGGCGCCGCGCCGATCTCGGCGACCGCGCCGGCGATGCGCTCGGGGTCGAGGGCGCCGTCGCGGGTAAAATCGGCGGCGTGAATGCCGCCGGCGATCAAGAGGCTGTCGATACCGGCACCATGCGCGCCGGCGATATCGGTGCGCAGGCTGTCGCCGATCGCCAGCACCCGCCGCCGGTCGGGCGCGGCGAGCAGGTCGAGGCAGCTGTCGTAAACAGACCCGTAAGGCTTGCCGTGCCACCGCACCCGCCCGCCCGTCGCCTCGTAGGCTTCGGCGAGCGCACCGGCGCACAAGGCCGGCCGGCCGCGATGCACGACGACGAGGTCGGGGTTGGCGCACACCATCGGCAGGTCGCGCGCCCGCGCCGCGGCCAGCACCGGCCGGTAGTCCTCGATCGTATCCTCCCACCCGGCCGGGCCGGTGTTGAGGATGAAATCGGCTTCGGCCGGGTTCTCGACAAACGCGAGATCAAGACCCTCGCGCATTTCGAGGTCGCGCTCGGAGCCGATATGCAGGCAGCGCCGGCCGAGATCGCGGTAAAACGGGTCCTCGCGCCGGAAAAGGTGCTGCCACGCCTCCTCGCCCGACGACATCACGGTGTGGTACAGCTCGCGCGGCACCCCGATCGCCGCGATGCGGCGCACCACATCCTCCGCCCGGCGCGGCGCGTTCGACAGCAGCACGATGCGCTTGCCGGCAGTGATAAGGCGGCGCATGCAGTCGAGGACGCCGGGATACGGCGCCGTCCCGTCGTGCACGACACCCCAGAGATCGAGGATGAACCCGTCATAGCGCGGCGCGAGGCTGCGCATGCCGTCATGAAGCGGGATCGTCACGCTGCTTCCTGTCTCCGGGGCAAATCGCCCCCATCTCGAAGCACGCGGCGGGCTGATGCAAGCCCAAACCGGCGCGCTTGCCGAGGGCGCCGATCGTGTTGACAAACAGTCGCGATCCGACTATCTCAGCAGCACTCTCGGGCAGAGAGTGCCAAGCCAGATTTACCAGAGCGATCGAGGAGGTTTACATGGGATTCCGTCCGTTGCATGACCGCGTGGTCATCCGACGCCTTGAGGCGGAGGAGAAGACCTCGGGCGGCATCATCATCCCCGATACGGCCAAGGAAAAGCCGATGGAGGGCGAGGTAGTCGCGGTCGGGCCGGGCGCCCGCGGCGAAGACGGCAAGATTCAGCCGTTGGATGTCAAGGCCGGCGACCGGGTGCTGTTCGGCAAATGGTCGGGCACCGAAGTCAAGCTCGACGGCGAAGACCTGATCATCATGAAGGAATCGGACATCATGGGTGTCATCGATTCTTCGGCCGCTCGCAAGGCCGCTTGAGCTAGGGGAGTAGGGAAAAATGGCTGCCAAGGAAGTCAGGTTTCACAACGACGCGCGCGAGCGGATGCTGCGCGGCGTCGATGTTCTGGCCAACGCGGTCAAGGTGACGCTGGGGCCGAAGGGCCGCAACGTCGTGCTCGACAAGTCGTTCGGCGCGCCGCGCATCACCAAGGACGGCGTCACCGTTGCCAAGGAGATCGAACTCTCCGACAAGTTCGAGAACATGGGCGCGCAGATGGTCAAGGAGGTCGCCTCGAGGACCAGCGACCAGGCCGGCGACGGCACCACCACCGCGACCGTGCTGGCGCAGGCGATCGTCCGCGAGGGCGCCAAAGCGGTGGCCGCGGGCATGAACCCGATGGATCTGAAGCGCGGCGTCGACCTCGCGGTCGAGGCGGTGGTCGCCGACGTCAAGAGCCGCTCGAAGAAGATCGCCACGAATGCGGAAATCGCCCAGGTCGGCACAATCTCGGCCAATGGCGAGCGCGACATCGGCGAGATGATCGCCCAGGCGATGCAGAAGGTCGGCAACGAGGGCGTCATTACGGTCGAAGAGGCGAAGAGCCTGGAGACCGAACTCGACGTCGTCGAAGGCATGCAGTTCGACCGCGGCTATCTGTCGCCGTACTTCGTGACCAACGCGGAGAAGATGATCGCCGAGCTCGACAACCCGTACATCCTGATCCACGAGAAGAAGCTGTCGGGCCTGCAGGCGATGCTGCCGGTGCTCGAGTCGGTGGTGCAATCGAGCCGGCCGCTCTTGATCGTCGCCGAGGATGTCGAGGGCGAGGCACTGGCGACGCTCGTCGTCAACAAGCTGCGCGGCGGCCTCAAGGTGGCGGCAGTGAAGGCGCCGGGCTTCGGCGATCGCCGCAAGGCGATGCTTGAGGACATCGCGATCCTCACGGGCGGCCAGGTGATCAGCGAAGACCTCGGCATCAAGCTCGAAAACGTCACGCTCGACATGCTCGGCCAGTCGAAGAAGGTGCGGGTCGAGAAGGAGAACACGACGCTGATCGACGGCGCTGGCAAGAAAGAGGACATCGAGGGCCGCTGCACCCAGATCCGCCAGCAGATCGAGGAGACGACCTCCGACTACGACCGCGAGAAACTGCAGGAGCGGCTTGCCAAGCTCGCCGGCGGCGTCGCGGTGATCCGGGTCGGCGGTTCGACCGAGATCGAGGTGAAGGAGCGCAAGGACCGGGTCGATGACGCGATGCACGCGACCCGCGCCGCGGTTGAGGAAGGCATCGTCCCGGGCGGCGGCACCGCGCTGCTCTACGCGATCCGCGCCCTCGACAAGCTGACCCCGGCCAACCCGGACCAGAAGGTCGGCATCGAGATCGTCCGCAAGGCGTTGCAGTGGCCGGCCCGGCAGATCGCCGAGAACTCGGGCACCGACGGCTCGATCGTGGTCGGCAAGCTGCTCGAGAGCAAGGACGCCAATTACGGCTACGACGCGCAGAAGGGCGAGTTCACCGACCTTGTGCAGGCCGGCATCATCGACCCGACCAAGGTCGTGCGGCACGCGCTGCAGGATGCGGCCTCGGTCGCCGGCCTCCTGATCACCACCGAGGCGATGGTGGCCGAGAAGCCGGAGCCGAAGTCGGCGATGCCGGCGATGCCGCCCGGCGGCGGCATGGGCGACATGGGCTTCTAAACCCGCCCGTCACCAGAAAGACGAGAACCGCCCGCCCGCGGGAAACCGCAGGCGGGCGGTTTTCTTTGTCGGCGTGTGATTGCGTCGAAAGCTTTCCCCATCGGCGAAAGCGGCATCGACAGGCTTGCTACACCGCCCCACCGATCGCGCGGTAGCGCAGCAGGTGGTCGGCGAGGACGCAGGCCGTCATCGCCTCGCCGACCGGCACCGCGCGGATGCCGACGCACGGGTCGTGGCGGCCGTGCGTCGCGATCTCGACCTCGTTGCCCTCGCTGTCCACCGTGCGCATCGGATGCAGGATCGAGCTGGTCGGCTTGACCGCGAAGCGCAGGACGATGTCCTGCCCGGTCGAGATGCCGCCGAGGATACCGCCGGCGTTGTTTGATAGAAACGTCACCTCGCCGCCTTGCATCCGCATCTCGTCGCCGTTCTCCTCGCCGGATAACTCGACCGCGCCGAACCCGGCGCCGATCTCGACCCCCTTGACGGCGTTGATCGTCATCAGTGCATGCGCCAGATCGCCGTCGAGCTTGTCATAGACGGGCTCGCCCAGCCCGGCCGGCACCCCGCTCGCCACCAATTCGATAACCGCGCCGGCCGAGGAGCCGGATTTGCGCACGCCGTCGAGATACTCGGCCCAGCGCGCCGCCGCCGCCGCATCGGGGCACCAGAACGGGTTTTTCTCGACCTGCGCCCAGTCCCACGCCGCGCGGTCGATCTTGTGCGGCCCTATCTGCACGAGGGCGCCGCGGATCCTTATGCCCGGCCCCAGCATCTTGCGTGCGACGGCGCCGGCGGCAACACGCGACGCGGTTTCGCGGGCCGAGGCGCGACCGCCGCCGCGATAATCGCGGATGCCGTATTTCTTCCAGTACGTATAATCGGCGTGGCCGGGGCGGAAGCGGTCGGCGATGTTGCGGTAATCTTTCGAACGCTGATCGACGTTTTCGATCAATAATTGGATCGGCGTCCCGGTGGTCTGCCCCTCGAAGACGCCCGAGAGGATTTTGACCTGGTCCGGCTCCTGCCGTTGCGTCGTATACCGCGACTGCCCCGGCCGCCGCCGGTCGAGCCAATGCTGGATGTCG
>DASUKH010000249.1:0-3545 GCA_036278835.1 Allostellaceae bacterium | reverse complement strand
TGCCGCGCCAGAACAAGGAGGGCGGGTTGTGCATCGCCGATTTCTTCCGCGACGTCGATGGCGGTGAGCGCGACGTGATCGGGTTGCAGGTCGTGACGATGGGGAGCCGCGCCTCCGAGACGGCGCGCGAGTGGTTCGCCGACAACCGCTACCAGGATTATCTCTATCTGCACGGCTTCTCGGTCGAGATGGCCGAGGCTTTCGCCGAATACGTCCACAAGCGCATCCGCGGCGAACTGGGCTTTGCCGCCGAGGAGGCGCGCGACCACGACGAGATGCTGGCTCAGGGCTACCGCGGCAGCCGCTATTCCTTCGGCTACCCCGCCTGCCCCAACCTCGCGGACCAGGAACAATTGTTGAGGCTGCTGCACGCCGACGCGATCGGCGTCGCGCTCAGCGAAGAAGACATGCTCGACCCCGAGCAATCCACCTCCGCCATCGTCCTCCACCACCCGCAGGCGAAGTATTTTTCGGTATAACGCAATATCCGATCAACCCCGATCATCGGGTACTCCCCGCCCGCGGACTTGATCCGCGGGTCCACGTCGGCGGCGGCCGAGCACAGACGTGGATGGCCGGGTCGATCCCGGCCAAGGGGCCGGTGAGTCCATCTGAACGGAGTCCGGTCACCTGTCCTGATTCCGAACTTCGCGGCATCTCAACGCCGCCGTCCCGGCGAAGGCCGGGACCCATCTGTCCGCCGGGGTTGACGGTTGAGGCATGGATACCGGCCTTCGCCGGTATGACGAAATGGCCGTTCTGATTATCGAACTTCTGGTTCAGGACACTAGAATCGAAAACTGCCGGGGGATAACCTCGGCGCGATGACGCCCGAACATTTTATCGCGAGGTGGCGTGGCAGCGAACTGAGCGAGCGTGCGGCGGCGCAGTCGCATTTCAACGACCTTTGCTCGGTTCTCGGTGTGCCGACCCCGACCCCGGCCAGCGCCGCCGATTACGCATTCGAAAAAGCGACGCGCAAGATCGGCGATAGCCAAGGTTACGCCGACGTCTGGAAGCGCGGCTGCTTCGCCTGGGAATACAAGGGCGACAACGCCAATCTGGTGAAAGCCTATGCGCAGCTGAAGGGGTATGCCGACGCGCTGGAAAACCCGCCGCTGCTGATCGTGTCGGACATGCAGGAAATTCGCGTCCACACGAATTTCACAAACGCGATTGCCCAGCAGCACGTGATTCCGCTGATGGATATGCGCTCCGTCGAGGCGCGCGATCTGCTGCGGAACTGCTTCCTGCATCCCGAGCGCCTGCGGCCGACCGCATCCCGCGAGAGCGTTACCGCCGAGGCGGCCGCCAGTTTCGCCCGGATTGCCGTCGCGTTGCGGCAGCACCATGACGAAGGCCGCGTCGCGCATTTCATTAACAAGCTCGTGTTCTGCCTGTTTGCTGAGGATATCGAGCTGCTGCCCGACCGCATCTTTGCCGACATCCTCGACGAGGCGCTGAAGAGGCCCGGCGATTTCGAGCCGATGCTGCGCGACCTGTTCCGCGCGATGGCAAACCGCAACGGCCGCTTTGGCACCGTCGCCGTGCCATGGTTCAACGGCGGTCTGTTCGATGATGATGACGTGCTGCCGCTCGGCATCCTCGAGATGCGCGATCTGACGGCGGCGGCACGGCTCGATTGGCAGGGGATTGATCCGACGATCTTCGGCACGCTGTTCGAAAGCGGTCTCGACGACAAACGGCGTGCCGAGATGGCGAGCCTGTTCGACAGGCCCGAACCCGATCCCGACGCCCAGCCGCTGCTGTTCAAGGCGCCGGCCGCCGATCGCGGCGTCGGCATCCACTACACCGATGAAGCGACGATCATGAAGATCATCGAGCCGGTCGTGGTGGCGCCGCTGCGCCGCGAATGGGAGCGGTTGAAGGCCGAGATCATGGCGCTCGACGAGCGGCGCGTCCGCGCCACGCGCCCGGCCGAGCGGGAAAAGCTGTTGGCGCGGGCGCGCGGCCTCTACGCCGGATTCCGGGCGAGCCTCGGCCGCTACCGCGTGCTCGACCCGGCCTGCGGCTCGGGCAATTTCCTGGCATTGTCGTTACGGGCGCTGAAGGATTTCGATCTCGCGGTGTTCGAGGACGCGACGGCGCTGGGGCTGCCGCCCGACGAGTTCCGGGTTGGCCCGGACGCGGTGATCGGCATCGAGAGCAACGGCTACGCCGCCGAGCTGGCGCGGCTCACGGTGTGGATCACCGAATTGCAGTGGCAGTTGCGCAAGGGCCTGGGGCTGACCCGGCGGCCGATCCTCGACCGCCTCGACGGCATCATCCGAGCCGACGCGCTGCTGACCCCGAACGGCGCCGACCGCGAATGGCCGGATTCGGATGTCGTCGTCGGCAACCCGCCGTTTCTCGGCGGCAAGCGGCTGCGCAGCGAACTCGGCGACAGCTATGTCGATCGCCTCTTTGCCGCTTATGCCGGCCGCGTCCCGCGCGAAGCCGACCTCGTCGCGTATTGGTTCGCGAAGGCCTGGGAGCGCATCCGAGACGGGAGGCTGAAACGCGCCGGCCTGGTCGCGACCAACTCGATGCGCGGCGGCGCCAACCGCCGCGTGCTCGACCCCATCGCTCGCGAGGGTGTCATATTCGATGCCTGGGACGATGAGCCTTGGGTCATCAAGGGCGCCGCAGTCCGCGTATCACTGATCTGCTTCGGCCACGTTGAGGAACAGCCCCGACTGGATGGAAAGCGGGTCGAGCGCATCGGCTCGGACCTGACCGCCACTAAGAGCGACCTGACGCAAGCGCGCCCCCTGTCGGAAAACAGCGGCGTCGCATTCATGGGCGACACGAAAGGCGGCGCCTTCGACATCCCCGGCGATCTCGCCCGCCACTGGCTGCGCCTGCCACTCAATCCCAATGGCCGGCCCAACTCCGACGTGCTGCGCCCGTGGATGAACGGCATGGATGTAACCCGAAACTCATCGGGGCGTTGGATCATCGACTTCGGCTGGGAGAGGAGCGAGCGCGAAGCCGCACTCTACGAGGCGCCCTTCGCCTACTGCCTCGAACACGTGAAACCAGAGAGGGAAAAGAACCGGCGCGAGGCTTATCGCCGCTTCTGGTGGCGCCACGTCGAGCCGCGTCCCGGGATGTGGCGCGCACTATGCGGAAAGCGGCGGTACGTCACGACGCCAACGGTCGCAAAGCATCGGCTGTTTTATTGGTTGGACCGGACTGTCTGCCCGGATCATCAGCTCATAATCAGCGCTCACGATGACGATCTCACGTTCGGCATACTTCACAGCCGATTTCACGAAGCATGGGCACTCCGGCTCGGGACGAGCCTTGAGGATCGCCCTCGTTATACGCCTTTGAGCACATTCGAGACCTTCCCCTTCCCGGAGGGATTGACGCCGAATATCCCGGCCGTCCAGTATGCGGACGATCCGCGCGCTATGGCGATCTCGGCGGCGGCGCGGCGGCTCGATGAGTTGCGCGAGGCGTGGCTCAGCCCGCCCGATCTTGTCGAGCATGTGCCGGAGGTGGTCCCCGGCTATCCCGACCGGAAGCTGCCGCGCAACCCT
>DASUKH010000248.1:0-6917 GCA_036278835.1 Allostellaceae bacterium | reverse complement strand
GCCGCCGCGCTCGCCTGATATCGCCGCCGCCGCCGCGCTCTATCTCGGCTGCCCCTATCTTTGGGGCGGCCGCAGCTTTCTCGGGATCGACTGCTCAGGCCTCGTCCAGGGCGCTTTCCGCGACATCGGGGTGACCGTGTTGCGCGACACCGACATGCAGCGCGACACGATCGGCGAGTCGGTGGCGATCGCAGATATTGCCGGGCTATGCCGCGGTGACCTGCTCTACATGCCGGGCCACGTGCTGATCTATGCAGGCGAGGGCGCCGCGATCCACGCCGACGGCGCCAGCATGATGGTGCGGCAGGACGATCTTGCCGATTTGATGCGTCGGCGCGGCCTCGATTTCGCCGATTTCGCCGTCCGCCGTTACAGGGAAGCCGCGCCGGGTTAGCTATCAGCGGGGCTCGACGGGCTCGGGATACCAGTCGTCCGCCAGCACCTGTTCCCATGTGTATGGACAGGCTCCGGGAAGCGTCGCAGCGGCAGTCCCTTCTCTGTAATTCATCAGGCCCGCAGCCGCGGCTCTTCTGGCCTGTGCATATAGTTGCGGCAATTCGTTCTCGGTTTCCCGGCGCAGCGTTGCCGTCAACCTGTCTTCAAGCTCTGCGCGGGCATTGGCGATGGAATTGGCCCAGCCGGCGCGCGGCTCGATGGCCGGCGAATACGCCAGTTTCAGGCAATGTTCGAGGATTCGGCGTACCTCGCTGCGAACCGCGTTGCGCTCGCTCTTGCCCAAATCCTCGATTTCCTCGGCGACATGCTCGCGGTCGAAGCGGTTGTCGCTGGTCGGCATCGAGCGCAAGATTTCGGCCTGATATTTCGTCCAGGCGTAGAAATCGTCATCGTGGCGCGGGCCGTCGGGCATCGTGCGTCCTCAACGCTCGGGCGGAAACTGCGCGATCCAGTGCCGGGCGATGTCCTCGCGGCGGCAGATCCAGACGCGCTCGCGGCTCGTGATGTGCTCGATAAAGCGGAGCAGCGCGCGGGCGCGGCCGGGATGGCCGCTGAGCCGCATGTGCAGCCCGATCGACATCATGCGCGGCCGCTCCGCGCCCTCCTCGTACAGCAGATCGAAGCTGTCGCGCAGATAGGCGAAGAAATCATCGCCGGGGCCGAACACGCCGCGCCCGAATTTCACGTCGTTGGTGGTGAGCGAATAGGGGATCACCAAGTGCGGTTTATCCTGCGCCGGCACCCAATACGGCAGTTCGTCGTTGTAGGCGTCGCTGTCGTAGAGGAAGCCGCCGTGCTCGGCGACGAGGCGCCGCGTGTTCTCCGACGGTGCGTAACGGCAGTACCAGCCGAGCGTCGGTTTGCCCGTCGTCTCGCGGATCAGCGCGACGGCGCGGGCGATCTGGTCGCGTTCCGTCGCTTCGTCGAGTTCGTAATGCTTGATCCAGCGATAGCCGTGGCCGCAGATGTCCCAGTCGCTGGCGGCGATCGCCGCGGCGGCGGGCGGGTTGGCGGCCAGCGCGCTGGCGCAGGCGAACAGGGTTACCGGCAGCCTGTAGCGGGTGAAGATGCGGTAGAGCCGCCACCAGCCGACCCGCGAGCCGTATTCGAACATGCTCTCGGCGGCGAGATCGCGCCGGGTTCCGGCATCGGTGCTGGCGCCCTCGATCAGTCCGGTCTCGGAAACCCCATCGCCGGCCGGGTGCGACAATTCCGAGCCTTCCTCGAAATTGATGACGAAATTGACGGCGATGCGCGCCCCGCCCGGCCAGTTGGCGTGCGGCGGCTCGGCGCCGTATCCCACAAAATCACGGCTCATTTTGCTTCTCCGCCGGTTCCGGGTACCAGTCGCCGGCAACGAGCTGCTCGAGTGAGTAGGGGCACTGGGCAGGTAGAAGGGCAACCGCCTCCGTTTCGCCGTGCTCGAGTAGACCTAGCTCGGCAGACTTGCGGGCGCTCCGATAAATCTTTGGCAAGGACGTTTCGAGATCGTGCCGTAATGTGGGGCTGAGCTTGTCTTCGAGGATGCGGCGCGCGTCGACAATCGACGCCATCCAGCCATAGCGCGGCCGGTCAGCTTGTGAATAAGCGAGCTTCAACAAGTGCTCGACGATTCTCGCGATTTGGCTACGCACGGCGTCGCGCTCGCTCTTCCCCAAATCCTCGATCTCCTCGGCGAGGTGGTCGCGGTCGAAGCGATTGTCGCTCACCGGAATCGCGCGCAGCACCTCGGCCTGGAATTGCGTCCAGGCGTAGAAATCGTCCTCGTAACGCGGCCCGCCGGGCATCAGGCGCCGCCGTCTTCCAACGGCCGATGCGGTTCGGGATACCAGCCGCGCTGGAGCACCTCGTCGAACGTGAAGGGACAGCGCGTGGGCAAAGTGGCTTCCGCCTCTTGCTCGCCGTGCGCGCGCAGCGCGATGGCGGCGGCATCCCTGGCGCGCTCGTAGAGTACCGGAAGACTGGCTTCGGCATCGCGCCGCAGGCTCGCGGTCAGGTGATCTTCGAGTTCGGCACGGGCGTTTGCGATCGAGACCATCCAATCGGCTCTCGGGTACGCCGCCGGCGAATAGGCGAGTTTCAACAGGTGCTCAAGGATTCGGCGGATTTCGCTGCGCACGGCATTGCGTTCGCTCTTCCCCAAATCCTCAATCTCCTCGACGAGGTGGTCGCGGTCGAAGCGGTTGTCGCTCACCGGAATCGCGCGCAGCACCTCGGCCTGGAACTGCGTCCAGGCGTAGAAATCGTCCTCGTAACGCGGCCGGTCGTCATTTGGTTGGTCGGTCATCGGGCCAGGATCGCAACGTTTCCCATTCTACGCCAGGAATCTAGGGCAGTGACGGCGGCCAATCCAGGGCGAGCGCCACGGCATTCGATTCGCGGCCACTTGATTCCCTGGCCCCGGGGGACCAATTTGGCGTACCCCACCCCAGTGGGGTGGCATCGCGAATTTTCGGACCCTTTAGATGAACACGGAACACAAGCGAAACGCGTTGCTGCGCTTGAAGACGGTGCGCGGGCACCTGGACGGGGTCATCCGCATGGTCGAGGCCGAGGCGTATTGCCCGGAATTGATGAAGCAGGTCGCTGCGGCGCAAGCCTCGCTGGAGCGGGTCAACCGCATCCTGCTGCAGAACCATCTGGAGACCTGCGTAACCGAGGCGATCCAGGCCGGCGGCGGCAGGGACAAGATCGCCGAACTTGTCGATGCGCTGCGCTTCAATGGCAGCCTCACCGATTTTCGCGAGCGCGCCGAGCCGCTCGAAGCCGCGCCGGATGAGGGCGAAAGCCGGCGGCCTCGAAGCGGGAGATCGCGCGAATGACGACAAGCGACTCGGCGTCCCGGCACCGCAACGGCACCGGTGACGATCGCCACCGATCTGATGCAACGACCGATCCCGTGTGCGGGATGACGGTCGATCCACGGCAGGCGCACCACCGCGCCGCACACGACGGGCGCGACTATTTCTTTTGCGGGGCGCGCTGCCGCGAGCGGTTTATCGCCGAGCCAAAGCGCTATCTCGGTTCCGTTAAGGCGCCGAACCCGTCGGCATCGCCGCCCGGCACGCAATGGACCTGCCCGATGCACCCGGAAGTGGTGCGCGACCGGCCGGGCGCCTGCCCGATCTGCGGCATGGCACTGGAGCCGATGACCCCGGCTGCCGGCGCTGAAAGCAATCCCGAACTCGCCGACATGACCCGGCGCTTCTGGATCGCCGCGGCGTTGACGATCCCGCTGGCGGTGCTGGCGATGTTCGGACATTTCGGCGGGACGCCGGTCGGTCAATGGGTCGAGTTGGCGCTCGCCACCCCGGTCGTCGTCTGGGCCGGCGCGCCGTTCTTCCGCCGCGGTTGGGGTTCGCTGGTCAGCCGCCATCTCAACATGTTCACGCTGATCGCGCTCGGCACCGGCGCGGCCTATCTCTACAGCCTCGCGGCGGTGTTCGCGCCCGGCGTTTTCCCGGCCGGCTTCCGCAGCCCCGAAGGCGGGCTTTCGGTCTATTTCGAATCGGCGGCGGTCATCGTCACGCTGGTACTGCTCGGCCAGATGCTCGAATTGCGGGCGCGGGCGCAGACCTCGAGCGCGATCCGCGGGCTGCTCGATCTGGCGCCGAAACAGGCCCGCCGCCTCGCCGATGACGGCGGCGAGCGCGACGTGCCGCTCGAATCGGTGATACCGGGCGATCGCCTGCGGGTGCGGCCGGGCGAGAAGGTACCGGTAGACGGGGTGGTGCTCGACGGAAGCAGCGCCGTCGACGAATCGATGCTGACCGGCGAGCCGCTGCCGGTTGATAAGATCCCCGGCGACCGGGTGACCGGCGCCACCCTCAACACCACCGGCGCCTTCGTGATGCGCGCCGAACGGGTCGGCGCCGACACGCTGCTGTCGCAGATCGTCGCGATGGTCGTTGCGGCGCAGCGCTCGCGGGCGCCGATCCAGAAGCTCGCCGACGCCGTTGCCGGCTGGTTCGTGCCGGCGGTCCTCGCCGTCGCCGCCGCCAGCTTCGCGGCCTGGGCTTTGCTGGGGCCGCCGCCGGCGCTGTCGTTCGCGCTGCTCAACGCGGTCGCGGTATTGCTGATCGCCTGCCCATGCGCACTCGGCCTGGCGACCCCGATGGCGATCATGGTGGCGACCGGGCGTGGCGCACATTCGGGCGTGCTGGTGCGCGACGCCGCGGCGCTCGAATCGCTCGGCAAGGTGGACACCCTGGTGGTCGACAAAACCGGCACCCTGACCGTCGGCAAGCCGCGTCTGATCGCCGCCCTGCCCCACGGCAGCATCGCTGAGGACGAGATGCTGCGGTTGGCCGCCAGCCTCGAGCAGGCGAGCGAGCATCCGCTCGCCGCCGCGATCGTCTCCGGCGCCGCGGAACGCGGGGTCGGCCTTGTCGGTCCCGAAGAGTTTCGCAGCGAAACCGGCAAGGGCGCGGTCGGCATGGTCGAGGGGCGGCACGTCGCGGTCGGCAACAAGGCGCTGATGACCGACCTCCGCATCGATGCGACGCCGCTTGCCGCGTCCGCCGATGATCTGCGCCGCGACGGCAACGGGGTCATGCTGGTGGCGATCGGCGGCCTGCCTGCCGGTCTTCTTGCCGTGGCGGACCCGGTCAAGCCTGGCGCGCGCGAAATGATCGCCACGCTGCGCGGGGAGGGGGTCCGGGTCGTCATGCTGACTGGCGACAGCCGCGCGACGGCCGAGGCGGTGGCAGGCCGGCTCGGCATTTCCGAGCTCGTCGCCGAAATCCTGCCGGGCGACAAGGCGGCAGCGATCAAGCGGCTGCAGGACGAGGGGCGGTTTGTTGCGATGGCCGGCGACGGCATCAACGACGCCCCGGCATTGGCGCAGGCGCAGGTCGGCATCGCGATGGGCACCGGCACCGATGTCGCGATCGAGAGCGCCGGGATCACGCTGCTGACGGGCGATCTCGGCGGCATCCTGCGGGCCCGCCATCTCAGCCGCGCGACCATGCGCAACATTCGCCAGAACCTGTTCTTCGCCTTCGTCTTCAATGCGCTGGCGGTGCCGATCGCGGCCGGCGTGTTCTATCCGTGGTTCGGCCTGCTGCTCAACCCGATGATCGCCAGCGCGGCGATGAGCCTCTCTTCGGTGACTGTCGTCGGCAACGCGCTGCGGCTGCGCCGGATCACGCTGTAGCGCGTAAACAGGGCAGGACGCGGGCGGCGCGATGCTGATAGCCTCGCCGCCATGACCTACCCGAGCCATCTGATCCCGACCACCGTGGTCGGCTCCTATCCGCAGCCCGATTGGCTGGTCGATCGTGCGGCGCTCGTGCATCACGGGGTGCCGCGGGTCGGCGCCGGCGACATCTGGCGCGTACCCGTCCCGTTCCGGGAGCAGGCGCAGGACGATGCGACGGCGGCCGCGATCGGCGAGATGGAGCGGGCCGGCATCGACATCGTCAGCGACGGCGAAATCCGGCGCGAAAGCTATTCCAACCGCTTCGCCCTGTCGCTCGACGGCATCGACGCCGAGCGCCCCGGCCAGGTCGGGCGCAGCGGCGGCGGCACCACCCCGGTGCCGCGGGTCGTCGGCAAAATCACGCGGCGCGGTCCGGTCGAGACCCGCGACGCCGAATTCCTCGTGGCGCACGCGAGGCACGCGACCAAGATCACCTTGCCCGGCCCGTTCACCCTGTCGCAGCAGGCCGAGAACGCGTTCTACCCGGACGAGGAGGAGATGGCGATGGATTACGCCGTCGCCGTCAACGAGGAATTGCGCGCGCTGAAGGCGACCGGGGTCGATGCCGTGCAGCTCGACGAGCCGTGGGTGCGCACCGCCCCCGACAAGGCGGCGCGCTGGGGGATCAAGGCGATCAACCGCGCGCTCGATGGCATCCCCGGCCCGCGCATCGTGCATCTCTGTTTTGGCTATGCTGCGATGGTCAGCAACAAGCCGTCGGGTTACGCCTTTCTCCCGCAGCTCGCCGAGTGCGCCGCCGAGCAGATTTCGATCGAGGCGGCGCAACCGCGCCTCGATCTCGGCGTCCTCAAGGACCTGTCCGGCAAAACGATCCTCTTGGGGGTGCTCGACCTCGACGACCCGGAAATCGAGAGCGCCGAGGCGGTCGCCTCGCGGCTGCGCGCCGGCCTCGCTTACCTCGCCCCCGAGCTTCTCGTCGCGGCGCCCGATTGCGGCATGAAGTATCTGCCGCGCGAGCGCGCCTTCGGCAAATTGCGCGCGCTGGCCGCGGGCGCCGCGATCGTCCGCCACGAACTGGCCGGCTGACCAGCGCCCCGCGTTCGGCACCCCGCGCGCTTCGGTCGCGGGCCAGCGCGCCGCACGGGGTAGGCAGACCAGAGCCGGCTTTTTAGAATGGCAGCCATGCTTGCGATATCGCATCTGACCCGGAGGTTCGGCACGCTGGTCGCCGTCGATGACGTGTCGTTTGCCGTGCCGGAAGGCGAAGTCCTGGGCTTTCTCGGGCCGAACGGCGCCGGGA
>DASUKH010000247.1:0-9961 GCA_036278835.1 Allostellaceae bacterium | reverse complement strand
GATGTCGAACGGGTGCGCGCCTTGCGGGTCATCGACCTGCCGATGATCCAAAAGCGCGCCAATCTGCATTTCTCGCTGACCCTCGACCTGTTCGGCAACGAGATCAGCACCAACGCCGCCAACGCCTTCACCGCCGGCCTTAAGGGCCGCTATCAGGAAGACCAGATCGACGACGACCACCGGCTCGTCGATGGCGCGTACCCGGTGCTGCGGCTGCGCGACGGGCGGATCGTGACCGAGCCGAGGCCAGCGCTGGCGGCGCTCAACATGCGGCTGCGCGACGATTACGTTGCCGACGCGCTCTCCGGGGTCGAGCGCTGGTGGAACCGCATCATTCAGCGCGCCGGTTACGATTACCGGCTGCACCTGCCGCATGTCGCGTTCAACCGGCGGATCGGCGAGTTCGCGGCGGTGCACGCCGACCCCGAGGGCAACATCCTGGGCGAAAACGAATGGCAGCGCCGGCGCGACCAGTGGCTGCCGTCTGCCGATGACGACGCCTTCGTCGCCAGCCTGATGCGCCCCTGCTACGAACCCGGCCGCTTCGCCTCGTATATCGCGCCACCGCGCGCCGGCATCGACGGCAAGCCCGGCGACTTCGAGTACGTGAAATTGCACGGCTGAACCCGAGCGGCCGGAGCGCCTCCTACTCGGCGGAGGCGGGCGAGGGGGCGCGGTTCGGCTGGCGGCCGAGGGTAAGGCCGGCGATCGCCACCAATGCCGAACTTGCCGCACCGATAATAAAGGCGGTGGCCGGTATTCCCGTCGCGTCCCATATGGCGCCGCCGATCAAGGGGATCGTGCAGGTCAGCCCGTAGCTGACCGTGAACATGCCGGCGGACAGGCGGTGCACGTCGTGCAGCGGCACCAGTTGCGGCGGCAACGACAGGGTCAGGATCAGCACGAAGGCGCCGAAAAACCCGGTCACCCCGATGCCGAGCACGATCAGCCAGTCGGCGTTGGAGAGCAGTCCGCCGAGCCCGGCGGCCGCCAGCAGCGGCATCACGACAAAGGCGGTGCGGGTCGCGCTGAGCCGGCGCACCGAAAACAGCACCAGGAACGAGGCCGGCAGCTGCGCCGAGTTGAGCGCGCCGAGGCACGCCGCCACCAGTTCCGGCCGTCCGATCGCGTGCAGGTAGTCGGGGATGAAGGCATTGACCGAGAAATAGAGGCCGCCAGTACCGCCCATCAGCGCGCCCAGCTGCCATGTCAAAGGATGCCGCCAATCGGGCCACCACCGCGCCGGGGCAGTGGCGGGTTCGCGTACGCCTTGGTTCGGCGTGAAGAGGGCGATCATCGCCGCGGTCAGCGCCACCGGCAGCGACCAAACCGCAAGGCTCGCCGCCCAGCTGCCGCCGACCAGCGGCAGGATAAAGGGCAGGGTTAAGGCCGCCGCCAGTGCCTCGCCGACTAAAAGGCCGTTGGCATAGACGGCGCTGGCGAAGCCTTTGCCGGCAAACCACTCGGCAACCAAGGTCGGCAATGCCGGCTGGATCACCGCCACCCCGGCGCCCATCAGCAGCGTCATGCCGAACAGCATCGGCCAGGACGGGCCTACCCCGCGCGCCGCCCCGGTCGCTGCGACCAGGACCAGCCCGGCGATCGCGGCACGGCGCGCGCCGACCCGCGCGATCAACGCTGAGCCGGGGATCGCCGCGAGGCCCAGCATCAGGATCGGCAGCCCGGAAAGGAGGCCCACCACCTTCTCGCTGAGGCCGAGATCGTGATGGATCAGCGGCAAGACCGGCGGCACCGCCAGCATCCCCAGCCGCAAATCGGCTCCGGCCAGCCATAGCAGAACGAGAAGCAGCAGCGATGCGCGGAACGGAGCCGCTCTCACCTGACCCGGCCCATCTGCTCTCCCCTGACCCGGCCCATCTGCTCTCCCCTCCCGAAACCTTCCGAAAATATAGCGGTTCGCGACTGCAACAGGCGGCTTCGATCAAAGTCGTTGCGGGGCGGGCGGACGCAGCGGCACGATTGCAGCAGGATAGTCAGGGAGGATCGCGCGATGCCGGGAAAGAATCACTGGGTCGGCACCTGGGCGGCGGCGCCGGCCCCGGCCGAGGGGGCGGCAGGGTTCAACAACCACACGATCCGACTCAACCCGCGGGTCAGCATCGGCGGCGAGCGCCTCAGGGTGCGTATTTCGAACGCCTATGGCAACCGGCCGCTGGCGATCGGCGCCGCCCGTGTCGCGTTGCGCGACAAGGGGCCGGCGGTTGTCGCTGGCTCCGACCGCAGGCTGACCTTCGGCGGCGAGGAGGGGGCGGCCATTGCCGCCGGCGCCGTTTTGTTCAGCGACCCGGTCGAGTTGCCGGTGAAGCCGCTCGCCGACCTCGCGGTCAGCGTCCATCTGCCGGGCGAGGTATTGCCGAATTTCGCGATCACCGGGCGCTACGCGCGGCAGACCAATTACATCTCGCCGCCCGGCAATTTCGCCGCCGAGACGGTGATGCCGGTCGGCAATCTGACCGACCAGTGGTTCTTTCTGTGCGGGGTCGATGTCGTGGCGCCAGCCGAAGCGGGCGGCGTCGTCGCGCTCGGCGACTCGCTGACCGACGGCAACATCTCGACGATCGACGCGTTCTGCCGCTGGCCCGACCAGCTGGCCCGACGGCTCGTTCAGCGGGGCGGCCGGCCGATCGCGGTGATGAACAACGGCCTCGGCGGCAACCGCATCCTGCACGACATTCGCGGCGACAGCGGCGTCCGCCGCTTCGACCGCGACGTGCTGGTGCAACCGGGGGTGACGCACGTCATCGTCATGCTCGGCACCAACGATCTGCGCAACCGCTGGCGCAAGCCCGAGGAGGAGGTAACGGCCGAACAGATGATCGCCGGCCTCGAGCAGATGGCGGCGCGGGCGCATAGCGCCGGGATCAAGATCATCTGCGCCACCCTGACCCCGTTCGGCAACGAGACCTTCATGGCCAATGCCTGGAATCCGACCCGCGAAAAGCACCGGGTCGCGGTCAACAAATGGATCAGGGAGGGCGGCGCCTTCGACGGGATCGCCGATTTCGACGCCGCGTTGCGCGACCCCGAAATCCCGACGCAAATGCGCGCCGCCGACGATTGCGGCGACGGCCTCCACCCGAGCGATCGCGGCTATTGCAAGATGGGCGATGTGATAGACTTGGCATTGTTGGACTGACGAACCTCGAAAGGTCGTACAAGTCCTCCAATCGGCACGCAAACGCCGATGCTGTTTTTTAGGCATCCCAAACGCGTACATCAGACGGAGGAAATCGTGCGTACGACCGCAATAATCAGGGTAATCGCCGCGTCAGCATTTATCATCGGATGTGGGGTACAGTTCGCCAAAGCAGAGCCGCCAAAAGGGAATGAGGGGTTCACTCCCAGTAAAACGACCGTGGTCGATCTCGGCCCGGAGATCGATGGCATGGCCGGGCGACAGCTCCGGCTTCGGGTACTTACTATTGCGCCAGGTGGGCACATTGGCCTTCATAGCCATAAGAACCGGCCTGCCGTCGTCTATCTCATCCAGGGGACCGACGCGGTCGGAACGGCTGACGGCGCCACGAGGACCATGCACCCCGGGGACACGGGTTCCGCAAACAAGAACACGGTTCACTGGCACCAGAACGTCGGGAAGGACGATGTTGTGCTGATCGCCGTCGATATCTTCCAGCCGCCGGCGAAATAATCAGAGCGGGTTTCCATCACGTTGGCCACCCTATTTTTCGTCGTGGCCGCCCCCGGACGGCCGGCCCTTGCGGGTCGTTCCGCGGGTGTGCCGGCCATCCCAGGGAACTCAGGCTGGGATGCCCAGCACAAGGCCGGGCATGACGGTATGGGTGCTCGTGCGTGACCGGATCGTGCTGACGGGGGCGGCGATGCAGGCGTCGAAAGGCGGATACGGCGTTGGGGCGTCGCTGCCGCGCAAGGAGGATTTGCGGCACCTGACGGGACGCGGCGAGTTTGTCGCAGATATCCGGTTGCCAGGGACGCAGGAGGTTTTCTTCCTGCGCAGTCCGCACGCGCATGCCCGCATCCGTTCGATCACCGTGCCGCTGGAAGCGAAAGGAAAAGTCTTCATCGCCGCCGACCTGCCGCGGATGCAGCCGATCCGGGTCATGACGCATGCGGCGGGGGCGCGCTCGCCTTCCTGGCCGCCGCTTGCGACCGACAAGGTGCGCTATGTCGGCGAGGCGATCGCCGCCTGCGTTGCGCCGAGCCGCGCCGCGGCCGAAGACCTCGCCGCCCTCGTGGCCGTCGAATACGAGCCGCTCGATCCGGTCGTCGATGCGCCGGCGCAGATGCGCGGCCGGGCGCTGGTGCACGAGAGCTGGGGCGACAACCTGTTCAGCGAGCGCACGATGGAAGCGGGCGACATCGCCGCCGCCGCGCGCGAAGCCGATATCGTCGTCACCCGCGAATACCGCATGAACCGGCAGTCGGGGGCACCGATGGAGGGGCGCGGCGTCCTCGCCTGCCGCGACTACCGGCTCGACGAGATCGTCGTCTACGCCTCGACCCAGACGCCGCACACGATGCGGATCGCGATCGGCGAGATGCTGGGCCTGCCGCTGCACCGCATTCGGGTCGTCGCGCCCGATGTCGGCGGCGGGTTCGGGCCGAAGGCGCGTCTCTACCCGGAGGAAATCGTCCTTGCCGCGCTGGCGCTCGAACTCGACCGGCCGGTGCGCTGGATCGAGGACCGCAGCGAGCATCTGTTAACGGCCGCGCATACCCGCGATCACCATTACAAGCTGACCGCCTACGCCGACCGGCAGGGAAAAATTCTCGGCATCGACGCCGAGATCATTATAGATGCCGGCGCCTACGGGCTGTGGCCGCAAGGCCCCTATCAGGAGGCCAACATGGCGGCCCGCGTTCTGCCCGGCCCCTACCGCATTGCCAATTTTCGCGCCCGGTACATAACGGTGGCGACCAACAAGGCGCCGCTCGGCCCCTATCGCGGGGTCGGCCGGCCCGGCGCGTGTTTTGCGATCGAGCGCACGGTGGACGAGGTGGCGCACGCCGCCCGCCTGGACCCCGCCGAAGTGCGCATCGCCAATATGATCCCGAGTGACGGGCTGCCCTATACCTCGATCACCGGGATGCGCTACGACAACGGCGACTATCAGGCGAGCGTCCGGCTGTGCGGCGAACTCCTGAATATCGATCAGCTTCGCGCGCGGCAGCGGCAGGGCGAGCCGGACGGCCGGCTGATCGGCATCGGCTTTGCCAGTTTTACCGAGCAGACCGCACACGGCGCCGCCGAGTTCGCCTCGCGCGGGGCCACGGTCATCCCCGGTTTCGAGAGCTGCACCGCGCGCATCCTGCCGGACGGCAGTCTCGTGCTGATGGTCGGCATCCAGTCGCACGGCCAGGGGCTGGAAACCACCCTGTCGCAGATCGCCGCCGAGGAACTCGGCATCGACCCGGCGCGGATTTCGGTGCGCCACGGCGATACCGAGAGCACCGCCTTCGGCTTTGGCACCTTCGCCTCGCGCAGCATGGTGATGGCGGGTGGCGCGGTGGCGCGCGCCAGTCGCCTGTTGCGCGACAAGGTGGAGCGGATCGGCGCGCATCTGCTGCAATGCGAGCCGGGCGAGGCGCATTGCGCCGGGGGCGCCGTCATCGGGCCGCAGGGCCGCTCGGTGCCGCTCGCCGAGGTGGCGAAGGTCGCGCATCTGCGGATGGACGGGCTGCCGCCGGGGATCGAGCCGCTGCTCGACGCCACCGCCACCTACGAACCGGCTATCAGCACCGGAGTTTTTTCCTATGCGACGCACGGCGCCGTGGTCGCCGTCGATCCCGAGACCGGCGCGGTCGAACTCCTCGATTTCGCGGTCGCCGAGGATTGCGGCACGATGGTCAATCCGATGATTGTCGAGGGGCAGATCCGCGGCGGCGTCGCGCAGGGGATCGGCACCGCGCTGTACGAGCAGATTCCCTACGACGAGGCCGGCCAGCCGCTCGCCGCCAGCCTGCTCGATTACCACCTGCCGGGCGCGTTCGAGCTGCCGCCCATTCGCATCGGCCATCTGCATACACCGGCGACGGCGACCGAGTACGGCATGAAAGGGATGGGGGAGGGCGGCGCCGTGGCGCCGCCGGCGGCGATCGCCAATGCCGTGCGCGACGCCTTGCGCGCGATCGGCGCCGAGGTCAACGAGACCCCGATTACCGCCCCGCGCGTGCTGGCAGCAATCCGGGCGGCCGGCAGGCCTGCTCTACCGTAGGGCGCGAAAGCTGGTTAGCAGATCGGGACCGACCGTCTCGCTGCCGATCCGCTCGAAGCACGGCCTGTCGGCGAGCGGGCCGGGCGGGAGCGCGGCGATGGCGGGGACCCCGTCGCCGCCAACCAGCAGCGGCGCGTGCAACCAAATGAGGCGATCGACGAGACCGGCTTGCAGCAGCGATGCGGCTAGCCGGCCGCCGCCCTCGACCAGGAGTCGGGTCAGGCCGCGTCGGCCGAGTTGGCCGAGGGCGTCGGGGAGGTCGATTGCGCCGGCGGCATCGGGCGCCGCCGTCACAATCTCCACCCCGGCGGCGCGCAGCGCCTCCCGACGGTTGGGATCGGCGTCGGGCAGGGTGACGACCCAGGTCGGCGCCGCGCGCGTCTCGGCGAAGAGCCGCGCTCCGGCCGGGAGACGGAGATGCCGGTCGAGCACGACCCGTACCGGCGAGTGCCCGGCGAGGCCGGGCAGCCGGCAGGTCAGTTGCGGATCGTCGGCAAGCGCGGTCCCGGTGCCGACGAGCACCGCATCGTGGGTGGCGCGCAACAGATGCGCCCGTGCGCGCGCTGCCGGGCCGGTAATCCAGCGGCTTTCACCGGCCGCAGTGGCGATGCGGCCGTCGAGCGATGTCGCCAGTTTCAGTGTGACGAGCGGCCGTCCGAGCCGCACGCGCTGGAAGAACCCGGCGTTGATCTCCGCGGCCTCTTCGGCGCCGAGACCGGCCTCGACCGCTATGCCGGCGGCGCGCAGCCGGGCGATGCCGCCGCCGGCGACCCGCGGATCGGGGTCCTCGACGGCGACGACGACGCGGCCGATTCCGGCCGCGATCAGCGCGTCGGCGCAAGGCGGCGTCCGCCCCCAATGGCAACACGGTTCGAGGGTGACGTAGGCGGTGGCGCCGCGCGCCGCCTCCCCGGCGCGGCGCAGCGCCTCGGTTTCGGCATGCGGCCGGCCGCTCGGCTGCGTCCAGCCGCGCCCGACCACCCGCCCGTCCCGCACGATGACGCACCCGACGGCGGGGTTCGGCCATACGATACCGATGCCGCGCCGCGCCAATGCCAATGCCGCCCGCATCGCGCGGCGGTCGTCTTCCGGGGTGGATGGTGGCGATTGCTGCGGCATCGGGGTGGGCGGCAGCCCCCTCACCCCAGCCCTCTTCCCGCAAGCGGGGAGAGGGAGTTATCGCGCAGTCGGTTCAGCCGGGTCCCCTCTCCCCGCGTGCGGGGAGAAGGATAGGATGAGAGGCCTCCACGCAAGGAATTAGCCGAAATCGACGGTGACGACCTCGTAGGAGCGGTTGCCGCCCGGGGTCGCTACCTCCACGCTGTCCCCCTTGCCCTTGCCGATCAGCGCGCGAGCGAGGGGAGAGGTCACCGACAGCCGGCCATCCTTAACATCGGCCTCGTCTTCGCCGACGATGCGGAAGGTCTGCTCTTCGTCGGTTTCTTCATCGGCCAAGGTGACGGTAGCGCCGAACTTAACGATCGAACCCGACAGTTTCGACACATCGATGACCTCGGCGCGGGCGATCTTGTCCTCGAGCTCGCCGAGCCGGCCCTCGATAAAACTCTGCCGTTCGCGCGCGGCATGGTATTCGGCGTTCTCGGCGAGATCGCCGTGGGTCCGCGCCTCGGCGATCGCGCGGATGACAGCCGGACGGTCAACCGTTTTGAGGCGCTTCAGCTCGTCTTGCAGCCGGCTGTAACCCTCTGTCGTCATCGGCAGTTTGTTCATCGGCGCCGGTTCGCCCCTGGGTTCCGTGACAGGCGATCAAAGGTAGGACTGGAGCGGTGCGACTTCAAGGCAGCCGGCGCGCAGCGCCCCGATCGCCTGGACGGCGGCGCGTGCCCCGGCGACAGTCGTGTAATAAGGGATGCTGTGGGTCAGCGCGGTGCGCCGCAGGCTGAAGCTGTCGGCAATCGCCTGTGCCCCCTCGCTGGTGTTGAAGACCAGCTGGACGCGGCCGCTGCGCATCTCGTCAACGATATGCGGCCGGCCGTCCTGGACCTTGTTGACCCGGCCGGCCGGCAGTCCGTGCTCGCGCAAAAGCCGCGCCGTGCCGCTTGTCGCGACCAATTCGAAGCCCCAGGCGACGAGCTGGCGGCACGGCTCAATCAGAGCCGCCTTGTCCTGGTCGCGCACCGACACGAAGACGCAGCCGGCAAGCGGCAGGTCGGTGCCGCTGCCGAGCTGCGACTTGGCAAACGCGCGGCCGAAATCGCTGTCGAGGCCCATCACCTCGCCGGTCGATTTCATCTCCGGGCCGAGGATCAGATCGACCCCCGGGAAGCGGGCAAACGGAAACACCGCCTCCTTGACCGCGACATGCCGGCGCGCCACCCGGCATTTGCGATCGGGCAGCAAAGCCGCGAGCTTGTCGCCGGCCATCACGCGCGCCGCGATCTTGGCGATCGGGACGCCGGTCGCCTTGGCGACAAACGGCACGGTGCGCGAGGCGCGCGGGTTGACTTCGAGGACGTAGACGTCGCCGTTCTGCACGGCGAATTGCACGTTCATCAACCCGACGACATCGAGCGCGCGCGCCAGCGCCACCGTCTGCCGCTCGATCTCTGCGATCGTCGCCGGGTCGAGGCTGTACGGCGGCAGCGAGCAGGCCGAATCGCCGGAATGGATGCCGGCCTCCTCGATATGCTCCATGATGCCGGCGACAAAGACTTCGGCGCCGTCGGCCACCGCATCGACATCGACCTCGATCGCGTTTTGCAGATAGCGGTCGATCAGGACCGGGCTGGTCCCCGAGACGACGACGGCGCGGCGGATGTAGCGGCCGAGGCCGGCGGTGTCGTGCACGATCTCCATCGCCCTGCCGCCCAGCACATAGGACGGGCGGATCACCACCGGATAGCCGATCTCCGTCGCGATTGCCTCGGCTTCCTCGGGCGAGTAGGCGGTGCCGTTGTCCGGCTGGCGCAGGCCGAGGCGGCGCAGCAATTGCTGGAACCGCTTCCTGTCCTCGGCGAGGTCGATCGCGTCGGGCGAGGTGCCGAGGATCGGGATTTGGGCGGCTTCGAGCGCCCGCGCCAGGTTGAGCGGAGTCTGCCCGCCGAACTGCACGATGACCCCGAGCACTCGCCCCCTTTTCTGCTCGACCCGCACGATCTCGATCACGTCCTCGGCGGTCAGCGGCTCGAAATAGAGCCGGTCCGAGGTGTCGTAATCGGTCGATACCGTCTCCGGATTGCAGTTGATCATGATCGTCTCGACGCCGGCCTCGCGAAGGCTGTAGGCGGCGTGGACGCAGCAGTAATCGAACTCGATACCCTGGCCGATCCGGTTGGGACCGCCGCCGAGGATCACGATCTTGTCGCGGTCGGTGGGGTCGGCCTCGCATTCCGGCGGCGAGAGGCCGTCGCCCTCGTAGCAGGAATACATATACGGCGTCGCCGAGGCGAATTCGGCGGCGCAGGTATCGATGCGCTTGTAGACGGGGGCGAGGCCGAGCCGCCGCCGCCGCGCCCGCACCGAATCCGCCGGGAGCCCCGCGACCTTGCCGAGCCGCGCATCGGAAAAGCCCATCTGCTTCAACCGCAAGAAGGCGGTGGGGTCGGTCGGGAGCCCGTCGCGGCGCACCGTCTCCTCGGCCTCGACGATCTCGCGGATGCGGTCGAGAAACCACGGCTCGAACCGGCAGGCGGCATGGATCTCCGCGGTCGAGAGCCCGTGGCGATAGGCCTGCGCGATCAGCAGGAGGCGATCGGGGGTGGGCCGCGCCAGCGCCGCCTTGACCG
>DASUKH010000246.1:0-4299 GCA_036278835.1 Allostellaceae bacterium | reverse complement strand
GAAGCGATCAAGGCTTCGCCCGGCGATGCCACACCGGCGCTCGATGCCACCTTGCGGGAGGTGGACCGGCTGTGTGATGCGGATTTCGGGATCTTTTGGCGCTTCGATGGCGCGTTCTTCCACGCCGCGGCAGTGCGCGCGACCGAGGAATTTTCCGGTTTCCTTCGGAACCACCCGCAACGACCACCGATCGCGAGCGATTTGGGTCGGATCCTTTGCGGCGAGCCGTTTATTCACCGTTCTGACTATGGGGCAGGCAAGCACGTCAATGCCGCGTTGAACCGCGCGACTGTTGAATTAGGCAGATGCCGCGCCGGGTTGTTGCTTCCGCTCCGAAAAGACAAACAGACTCTTGGAGCAATCAGAATTTTTCGCGAGGAAGCGCGGCCGTTCTCAGAAAAGCAGATTCAGCTGGCGCAGGACCTCGCCGATCGTTTTGCTGCGTTGGCCGCACTATCGAGTGCTCTTGAAAATCGTCAGATCGTCGGCATGGTTGATGCGCTGGATTTGATGCGGCAGCCGACAGTCGTGCTCAACAATATGGGTTTCGTACTGTTTACGAATGCCGCTGCCGAAGCTTTGTTCGATCATGACATTCGTATCATTTCGCACCGGCTGGTCCTGCGCGACAAAGGTGCTAACGCCGCCTTTTTGATGCTGCTCGATCGGCTGCGCGCGAGGGATGATGCGGCGGTGCTCGCGGTTAAGCCCATCGTGGTCCGGCGGGAAGGCAGGTCGTCGCTGCTGATCCGGGTGCTGCCGCTCGCGAGCGCCGGACACCAGCCGCTTTTTGGGGACCTCGTCATATTGGCGATCACCGAGCTCGCACCCAAACCGTCGCCCGATCCCGCAATCGTTGCGCAGGCCTTCGGCCTGACGCGGGCGGAGGCGCGGCTCGCATCATTGCTGGCCACCGGGATGTCGCCTGACGCAGCCGCGAAACAGCTGGGCGTCGCGCCGGGAACCGTGCGCAGCCAGCTGAAGGCGGTTTTCGCCAAGACCGAAACCCACCGGCAGAGCGAGCTCGCCGCACTGCTTGCCCGATTTTCGTAGCCGCGCCCATCTCCTCTCCATGGCCGATCGCGCGCGGGCTTGGCGGGGGCGGGCGGATCGGCCACATAGGAGGGAACAGGGTGGAGCGGGTTGGATGAGCGCGGTCGAGGCGGTGGCGGAAGCAGAAAATCAGGGCGCGCGCGATTTTATTCGCGACATCGTGGCGGCCGATTTGGCGGCCGGGCGGGTTTCCGAAATTGTCACGCGGTTTCCGCCGGAGCCGAACGGGTATCTGCATATCGGCCACGCCAAGTCGATCTGCCTCAATTTCGGGGTCGCCGAGGAGTTCGGCGGCCGCTGCCACCTGCGCTTCGACGACACCAACCCGGCGAAGGAGGAGCAGGAATACATCGATGCGATCATGCACGACGTGCGCTGGCTCGGCTTCGACTGGGGCGGCCATCTCCATCACGCGTCCGACTATTTCGCGCAGCTGTACGACTGGGCCGGGCACCTGATCGGCCAGGGGCTCGCCTATGTCGATGACCAGTCGGCGGAGGAAATCCGCGCCGCCCGCGGCACCCTGACCGAGCCGGGCCGCGACAGCCCCTATCGCGAGCGCTCCGTCGCCGAGAACCTCGACCTGTTCCGCCGCATGCGGGACGGCGAATTCCCGGACGGCGCCCGCGTGCTGCGGGCAAAGATCGATATGGCGTCAGGCAACATCAACCTGCGCGATCCGGTCCTCTATCGCATCGTGCACGCACCGCACCCGCGCACCGGCACCCTCTGGTGCATCTACCCGACCTACGATTTCGCGCACGGCCAGTCGGACGCGATCGAGGGAGTGACGCATTCGATCTGCACCCTCGAATTCGAGGACCACCGGCCGCTTTACGACTGGTTGATCGAGCATTTGCCGGTGCCGGCGCGGCCGCATCAGTACGAATTTGCCCGGCTCAATCTCGCCTACACGGTGATGTCGAAGCGCTTCTTGAAGCGCCTCGTCGATGAGGGCCGGGTCGCGGGGTGGGACGACCCGCGCATGCCGACATTGGCTGGTCTGCGCCGGCGCGGCGTGCCGGCCGAGGCGATCCGCGAGTTCGTCCGCCGGATCGGGGTGGCGCGGGCCAACAGCCTCGTCGATCTCGCGATCTTCGACAGCGCGCTGCGCGATACCCTGAACCGGGCCGCGCCGCGGCGGATGGCGGTATTGCGGCCGTTGAAGCTGGTGATCGAGAACTGGCCAGCCGGCAGGAGCGAGACATTGGCGGCGATCAATCACCCGGAAAACCCGGATGCCGGCACCCGCGATCTGCCGTTCGGGCGCGAACTCTATATCGAACGGGACGATTTCGACGAAAACCCGCCGCGCCATTTCCATCGCCTCGCGCCGGGGCGGGAAGTGCGGCTGCGCTATGCGTATTTCGTGACCTGCCGCGAGGTCGTGAAGGACGCGGCCGGCGAGATCGTCGAATTGCGCTGCACCTACGACCGGGCGACCCGCGGCGGCAACGCGCCGGACGGGCGCAAGGTGCGCGGCACGATCCATTGGGTATCCGCCGATGCCGTGCCGGCCGAAATTCGCCTCTATCAGCCGCTCTTCACCCGCCCCGATCCCGGCGCCGACGGCGATTTGATGGCCGATCTTAATCCGGATTCTCTGGAGGTGATTGAGGCGCTGGTCGAGCCGGGTCTGGCGGGCGGCGACACGGCGGACACGGTGCAATTCGAGCGGCAGGGTTATTTCTGCCGCGATCCCGAGTCCCGCCCCGGCCGCCCGGTGTTCAACCGCACGATCGGTCTGCGCGACAGCTGGGCCAAGGTTGCCGCGAAGGGCGGAGGATGAGGTGGAGAATCGGACCGCTTGCGGTCCGATATTGATCGCCGCTTTCCTGGTGGTCGGCCTCCTCGCCTGCGGCAGCGCACGGGCTGCGGGCCTGTTCGGCAGCTTGCGCTGGGGCGAGGGGCAGCGGGCGTTGCTCGCGCAGTTCGCCGGTAAGGCCACTGTCTTGGCGCGACCGATCGATTTTGGCGATTCCTATGCGCAGATCGTCCTGCGGAATGTGGAAGTCGGCGGGGTCAGGCTGATTGCCTGGCTGCAGATCGACAAGCGGACCGGGGGCCTGAAGCGCATCCAGCTCGAGCGGCCGCGCCATGGCGTCAACCCGGCGGCGTTTCGCGCCGTGGTCGGGGCGCTCGTCGCCTCCTATGGCCGGCCGGCGGCGGCCTGTGCGATGCGGCCGGCGGCGGAAAACGGCTATCAGGCCTCCGCCGAACTCGACTGGGCGAAGGGTGGCGACGTGATCCGGGCGATCTTCCGCGACACCACGCTCGAAGCGCTCGAAGGCTGCTGGTGGAGCATCTTCGCGCCGCGCCCGTGCGGCCTGACCGGGCAGATGCTGGTGCGCATCAGCCCGAAGGGCGCCGACCGTCCTCTTTGCACGATGCCGGGCTGAGTCAGGCCGGGTTTATCCCGTCGATGGCGGCGAACAGTGCCTCGACAGGCGCGCGCGGCAGGTTGCGGGTGATGAAGACGAGGCGCGAGCGGCGGTCCGGATCGGGCCAGTCTTCAAGCTCGACCGGGCGGTGCGCGACGTGCTGCACCGTGTGCACAACGACCGGCCCCCGGCATCCCTCGACCGCGACGAGGCCCTTGACCCGCAGCAGATCGGGGCCGCGCAGCCAGGTCAGCACCGCCATCGCCTGCTCGAACACCCCCCACGGCAGCGGCGCGTCGAAAAACAGCGCGAAGCTGTCGATCCCGTCCGAGTGGGCGTGCGCGTGATCGTGTGCGTGGCCGGCAATCCGGGCCGGCAGGTCGAGGCCGTCCGCCAGCACGAAATCGGGATCGACCGCGCCGTGCACCGCGGCGGCGATCGGCGCCGCGGTCAATTCGCCCACTCTCGCCGTCAGTCTTGCGACTGCCGACGGGTCGGCCAGGTCGGTTTTGCTGAGAATGATGCGGTCGGCCAGTGCGGCCTGCCGGCGCGCCTCCGGCCGCCGGTCGAGATTGCCGAGGCCGCCCGGTGCGTCGATCACGGTGACCAGCGCCTGCAGATGAAATTCCTCGCCCAGCGCACGGTCGCTGGCGAGGGTCTGCAACACCGGGCCGGGATCGGCGAGGCCGCTGGTCTCGATGATGACCCGGCGGAAATTCGGCACGGCGCCGCGCGCCCGATCGGCGAAGAGCGCGCGCAGGCTTTCCTGCAAATCGGTGCGCACCGTGCAGCACAAACAGCCATTGCCGAGCAGCACGGTGGCGTCGCTCGACGCGCGCAACAACGCGTCGTCGATGCCGATTTC
>DASUKH010000245.1:0-11623 GCA_036278835.1 Allostellaceae bacterium | reverse complement strand
CATGCAGCCGCCCGCCGCCGCGGCGGTGCGTGAGGCCCGGTCGGCGACACGGCGCGGCGGGTAGAGCTTGAAGAAGAAGAAGACGAAAGCCGGGATCAGCAGCCGCTCCAGTGGGGTCCGGCAATCGAGCCGCACCATCAGCGACACCAGATCGAACCCCTCGCCCTCGGCCCGACTGACGAGATCGGCTACGTTGTCCGGGCTGTGCACGATATCGGCGTCGGTCAGCAGCAGGTAGTCGGGGTTGCGCTTCCGGGCGAGCGCGATGCCCTGGCGCATTGCCCATAATTTTCCGGTCCAGCCGGCGGCGAGCGGCGCCGAGGCGGCGACAGTCAGCCGCTCGGCACTGCCGATTGCGGCGGCGGCTTCGATCGCCGCAGCGGCGGTGCCGTCGCCGCTGTGATCGTCGATAATGATGACCTCCAACGATCCCTCATAGCGCTGCGCCAGCAGCGAGGCGACGGCGCGGCCGATCACATCGGCCTCGTCACGCGCCGGGATCACTGCGATTACCGACCGCGGCGACACCAATGGCAGTGGTGCGGGCCGTGCGCCCGTCGGCACCCGCCAGAAGCCGCCGCGAAAGGCGATCAGGTACACCCAGATCGCGGCGCTGACGGCGCCAAGGATCGTTACGGTCATTGGTTCGGCCCGGATTGTGAGCGCTCCGGTGCGAACGGCGACGATCGCGGCGCAGCGCCGTTTGCGCGGATAAACTAGCCGCGGACGAACGTGCAGGGGAACCCCCGATGACGACGGAAACCCTTTCCCGGCAGACCGGCGCCTTATTGGCGCAATTCGGCCTCGACCCCGCCCCTCCCGCCGCCGGCGATCTCCGGGTTCGCTCGCCGATCGACGGGTCGCAGATCGCCGCGCTGCGCCGGCACGGCCGCGACGATCTCGACCGCATGGCGGCGGCCGCGGGGCGCGCCTTCGCGGTGTGGCGCGACATTCCGGCGCCGCGGCGCGGCGAGCTGGTGCGCCTCTTCGCCGAGGAACTGCGCCGGCACAAGGCGGCGCTCGGCCGCCTCGTCACTCTCGAAACCGGCAAAATTCTCGAAGAGGGCCAGGGCGAAGTGCAGGAGATGATCGACATCTGCGACTTTGCGGTCGGGTTGTCGCGGCAGCTCTATGGGAAGGTCATCGCCAGCGAGCGGCCGGGGCATCGCATGCTCGAAACCTGGCACCCGCTGGGTCCGGTGGCGATCGTCAGCGCCTTCAATTTCCCGGTCGCGGTGTGGTCGTGGAACGCCGCCATCGCCTTGGTCTGCGGCGATCCGCTGATCTGGAAGCCTTCGGAGAAGACGCCGCTCTGCGCCCTCGCCTGCAACGCCCTCTTTGCCCGCGCCCTCGATCGCTGGGGCGAGGCCGATGCGGCGTTGCGCGACGGGCTGAGCCAGGTCGCGCTGGGCGGCGCCGACCTTGCCGAGGCGCTCGCCGACGACCGCCGCGTGCCGCTTCTGAGCGCCACCGGCTCGACGGCGATGGGAAAGGCCCTGGCGCCGCGCGTCGCCGCCCGCCTCGGGCGCACCATCCTCGAGCTCGGCGGCAACAACGCGATGATCGTTGCACCATCGGCCGATCCCGACCTCGCCGTGCGGGCAATCCTGTTCGCCGCAATCGGCACCGCCGGCCAGCGTTGCACGACGCTGCGCCGCTTGATCGTCCACGACAGCGTCGCCGACGGGCTGATCGAGCGGCTGCGGCATGCTTATGGGCAGGTCCGGATCGGCGACCCGCTCGAACCCGGCACCCTGATGGGGCCGCTGATCGGCGAGAGCGCGTTTGCCGCAATGCAGCAGGCGCTCTGCGAGGCGCGGGGCAGGGGCGGCGACGTGTTCGGCGGCGAGCGCGTGCTGGCCGAGCGCTGGCCCGACGCCTGGTACGTCCGTCCGGCCCTCGCCGCGATGCCGGAGCAAACCGCGCTGGTCGCACGCGAGACCTTCGCGCCGATCCTCTACGTGCTGCGCTACCGCGATTTTGATGAGGCGATCGTGCTGCATAACATGGTGCCGCAGGGCCTCGCCTCGAGCATCTTTACCAACGATCTGCGCGAGGCCGAGCGGTTCACCGCCGCCGAGGGCAGCGATTGCGGCATCGTCAACGTCAATATCGGCCCAAGCGGCGCCGAGATCGGCGGCGCCTTCGGCGGCGAGAAGGAGACGGGCGGCGGCCGCGAGGCCGGCAGCGACGCCTGGAAGGCCTACATGCGGCGCACGACGACGACGATCAACTATTCGCGCGCGCTGCCGCTCGCGCAGGGCATCCGGTTCTCCCCTGAAGAAACGTGAGGGCCGCAGCGTCCCGCCCGCCGCCCGACCGGGTCAGGCCAATTCCACGTTCGGCGTGAAGATATAGCCGCTGCCGCGCACGGTCTTGATCAGGACCGGGTTTTGCGGGTCATCTTCGAGCTTGCGGCGCAGCCTTCCGACTTGCACGTCGATCGTCCGGTCGAACGGCCCCGCCTCGCGGTTGCGCGCCAGGTCGAGCAGCCGGTCGCGGGTCAGCACCTGGTTGGCATTGTTGACAAAGGCGGAGAGCAGGTCGAATTCGCCGGTGGTCAGGCGGACCTCATCGCCGGCCGGCGAGGTCAGCTCGCGGCTCGACAAATCGAGGGTCCAGCCGGCGAAATGGGCCCGCGAGCGCCCTCCGTGCTGCGGCGTCTCGCCGATGCGGCTCTGCACCCGCCGCAGCACGCTTTTGACTCGCGCCAGCAATTCGCGAAGGTGAAACGGTTTCGGGAGATAGTCGTCGGCGCCCATTTCGAGGCCGATGATGCGGTCGACGGTCTCGCCGCGCCCGGTCAGGATGATGATCCCGATTGCCGACTCGTTGCGCAACTGGCGCGCCAGGGTCAACCCATCCTCGCCGGGCAGCATCAGATCGAGGATCACGAGATCGACCGGCGACTGGGCCAGCACGCGGCGCATCCCGGCACCGTCATGCGCGGTCGAAATGCGATAACCCTCGCCGGTCAGATACTCCTGCACGACGTCGCAGATCTCCTGCTGATCATCGACCACCAGGATATGCGCGTTATCGGTCATGCGCTGCCACCCTGCCGGGTCCCCTCGACGATAGCGGTCATCACGGTGTCAGTGTGCATAAAGCGGCCGGAACGGCATATGGTGTTCCGCACAGATGGTTACAATTTCTTACACAATACGAGAAGCACTGACATTAACCGATTACAGCCCGCCGATAGAGTTTCCTCGCTGCGGCCGGCAACGGGCCGGCCCCGGAAGCGGGAGGACGGCGTGGCGGAGATCTTTCAAAGCATCGAAGCTGAGATACCGCGTCTGCGGCGCTATGCCCGCGCTTTGGCGCGCGATGTCGCGGCGGCCGACGATCTCGTGCAGGACTGCCTGACGCGGGCTCTCGGAAAGCTCCACCTCTGGCAGGAAGGGACCGACCTGCGCGCCTGGCTGTTCACGATCCTGCATAATCAATACGTCAACCAGGTCCGCCGCGCCGTGCGCGAAGGATCCTCGATCGGCCTCAGCGAAACCGAGCCGATGCTGACCCGCGCGCCGCACCAGGGAAAGCGTCTCGAATTGCGCGATCTCGAACGTGCCATCGCCAGGCTTCCCGAGGAGCAGCGCTCGGTCATCCTGCTGGTCGGCCTTGAGGGGATGCGCTACGAAGAAGTCGCCGAAGTGCTCGACGTGCCGGTCGGCACCGTACGCTCGCGCCTGTCGCGCGGGCGCGAGGCGCTGCGCCGGCTGATGGGCATCGTCCCCGACCGGCAGGCCGAGCTCCTAATGGCGCAGCCAGCCGCGCCGTCAGCGAGCACCGCGATGCGCTGCCCGGCCCGCCCGCGCCCCGCCCGCAAAGGGGAAAGACCGGCCTTCGGCAGCGCGCTCCATTGAATTTCCGTGCCTCGCTGATTTCTCCCTCTCCCCCATCCGGGGTGAGGCGCACGGGGCGCTCCTGCCCGCACCCACCGCTCGCTGCGCGAGCGGTCCCCCCTCTCCCGCACCGCGGGAGAGGGCTTTTCTTGCTAAAACCAGCCGCGCAGGCGAAGCCACACTAGCGGGATTATTGCGCTGAGCGCGATCACGCCGAGTCCGTAGGCATAGCCGAAATTCCAGGTCAGCTCCGGGATGATCTTGAAATTCATCCCGTAGATGCTGGCGATCAGGGTCGGCGGTACGCCGACCACGGAGACCACCGTCAATACCTTGATGATATCGTTCTGCTCGATATTGATAAGGCCGAGCGTGGCATCGAGCAGCAGCTGCACCTTGTTTACGAGGTGCGCGTTGTAGTCGGCGAGCGAACTCAAATCGTGGCGCATCGTCGTTAGCCGCGCATCGACCTCGTGCGGCAGCCAGTCGCCGGCGAGGCCGGCGACATAAGGGACGATGCGGCCCAGCCCCAACAGGCTGTCGCGCAACTTCGACACGAGATCGCCATTGGCGCCGACCCGCCGCAGGATCGCGCGCAAATCCGCCGCTTCGCGGCCGGCGCGGCGGCGCTGGTTGCCATCGATCGGGCCGGAGCGGAACAGCCGATGCGACAGCGCGTCGAGATCGGCCGCGATGTGTTCGAGCACGTCGGCGACCCGGTCGATGATCGCCTCCAGGAGCCCGGCGAACGTCTCGGCCGCGTTGCCGGAGGCGGTCTTGGTGAATGTATCGAAGGCAGTCAACGGCTCGAAGCGCACGGTAACGAGGCGCTGTTGGCCGAGGACAAAGCCGACCGGCGTGCTGCGCGGATCGCGGGCATCGACGCGGTGAATGAGCGGCGCGCTGAGCAGCAGCGTGCCCTCCTTGCTGCGCAGCCGGCTCGACGTCTCGATCTCGCTCAATTCCTCGATGCTCGGCACGCTCCATCCGGTATTGCGCTCGACGAAATCGATCTCCGCCTGGGTCGGCTTGAGCAGGTCGATCCAAACGATCTCGTCGGCAAGACCGGCTCTGCCGAGATCGGTGGGCGGCTCGCGGACAGCGCCGTTATGCGAGTGCAGAGTGAGCATGCGCCGCGACTATATCCTCACCCGCCTCGCGGCTTCAGCATTCTCGGCCGCCAGCGCCATTTCCCCGGACCAGCGGCCTACGGATGGAATCGCCTACCCGCCGGTTTCCGGGTCGAACGGCGCCTCACGCCAAGTGAGGCGGCCGCCGAGTTCGAATATCCTTTCGGCGATCACAGGGTCGGCGCGCAGGCGCAGCCGGTCGTCGGCGATCTGCAACGGCAGATGCCGGTTGCCGAGATGCCAGGCGATGCGCAGCAGTGCTGCCAGGCTTTCGGCCTCGACCTCGATGACCGGCTCGGCGGCGGCGGCGACCCGGACATAGCGGCCGTTGTCGAGTTCGAGACCGTCGCCTTCGGCGAGCGGCTGCGCCCGTGCGAGGTCGAGCAGGAACGGCGTTCCTGAATCGGCGACCAGCCGCATCCGGCGGCGGTGGCGGTCGGCGAACGCCAAGCTCACCGCATCCACCGCCGCCTCATCGGGCCAATGGCCGCTTTTGTGAACTGCGATCGCCCGCCGCATACCCGACGCCACCGCCGCCTCAATAGCCGAGCGCCAAGCCGTCCTTGCGCGGCTCCGAGCCGCCGATCAGGAGGCCGCGGTGGTGGTCGATCCAGATCGCCTGAGAGCCGCCGATCGGCACCTCGAGCCGCTCGATGCGGTGGCCGCGCCCCATCAGATCGGCGATCAGCGGGTCCGGCAACGCCTGCTCGATCTGCAACGTGCCCTGGAAGGCGAAGATGCGCGGCGCCTCGGCTGCCTGCTGCGGGTCCATGCCGCGATCGAGCATCCGATGTAGAAAATGCGCGTGACCGACCGCCTGATACTGCCCGCCCATGACACCAAACGGCATCACGGCAAGCCCGTCCCGACACAGCATGCCGGGAATGATCGTGTGCAGCGGGCGCTTCCTGGGCGCGATCGCGTTCGGGTGGCCGGGGGTCGTGCGGAACCCGGTGCCGCGATTGTGCAGCAGGATGCCGCTCTCGGGCGCTACGATGCCGCTGCCGAACGCGGAAAATAGCGAATTGATGAACGAGACCGCGCTGCCGTCGCGATCGACGACGCAGAAATAGGTCGTGTCCCGATATTCGCTGCTGCCCCAAAAGGTGCCGGGCTGGACCTGGTCGAGCCGGATGCCGCCGCGCGCTGCCTCGGCCCAGTCGTCCGACAGGAACCGGGCGACATCGACCGGCACATGCTCGGGGTCGCAGATATGCGCATCGCGCACCGCGTAGGCCGCCTTGGTCGCCTCGGCCAGCAAATGTAGGCGGTCGGCTTCGCCGAACGAATCGCCGGCAAGGCGGTAGCCTTCGAGGATGCGCAGGATCAATAGCGCGGCGAGGCCCTGCCCGTTCGGCGGACATTCGTAAACATCGTGACCGCGATAGGGAGCGTGGATCGGCTCGACCCAATCGGAATGCTGCGCCGCGAAATCGTCAGCCTCGTGCAGCCCGCCCAGCTCCTGGAGCCGGCTGAGAACGTCGTGCATCACCGGCCCGTCATAGAACGCCTCGCGCCCCTCGGCGCCGATCCGGCGCAGGGTGGCGGCGAGCGGCGGGTTGCGCATCCGCCCACCAGCTTCCGGCGGCTTGCCATCGGGCAGCAACAGCCGGGCGGTCACCGGGTCGCGCAATTTCGCGGCGTTGCGCCGCCAGTCGAGCGCGACCCGCGGGGTGACGATATAGCCCTCCTCGGCGACGCGAGCGGCCGGTTCGAGGAGGTCGGCGAGCGGCCTTGTGGCGTGCTCGCGGTGCAGGGTGCACCAGGCATCGACCGCGCCGGGGATCGTTACCGCATGCGGCGTCTGCACCGCGATCCCGTCAATGCCGCGCTCGGTGTACCACTCGACCCGCGCCTTGGCCGGCGCCCGCCCGGAGCCGTTCAAGGCCAGCGGCGGCGCCCCCTTCTTCGAATAGAGGACGAAGCAGTCGCCGCCGATCCCCGTCATCGCCGGCTCGACCACCGACAGCATCGCCACCGCGGCGAGCGCAGCATCGACCGCGTTGCCGCCGCCGCGCAGGACGTCGAGCGCCAACAGCGTGGCGAGCGGGTGCGAGGTCGCCGCCATGCCGTTCGCCGCCATCGCCGCCGACCGCCCGGGAACATTGAAATCGCGCATTGGGGCCAGTTCTCCTCCTACGAGAAGGCGCTGCTGAATTTCTCAGACTGCCTTCTCGTCATGCCCGGCCTCGTGCCGGGCATCCACGTGGATGGCCGGGACTAGCCCGGCCATGACGGTTGATAGGGTGATCCAACGAAGTGGGTCTGCTTCCAACCAGCTCCGATCAACCGATGCGGTAGCGCTCGACCGCGGCGCGGTCGAGTTCGATGCCGAGGCCCGGCCGCTCCGGCGGCTTGACGGTGCCGTCCGGCTCGAGCCGCAGCCCCTCGGTCAGGAGTTCGTCACGGATCGCGTTGGGGTTCTGGTCCCATTCGAGCGACATGCCGTTCGGGATCGCCGCGGCGAAATGCAGCGAAGCCATCAGCAACACCGCTCCGGCGAAGGCGTGCGGTGCCACCATGCGGTGATGCGCGCCGGCATAGGCGGCGATGCGGCGGCATTCCGAAAAGCCGCCCGACCACGCGAGGTCGAGCTGCACGATATCGACGGCGCCGCGCCCGATCAGCTCGCGGAAGCCGTAAAGCCCGTTTTCCGTCTCATAGCCGGCGATCGGCGTCGCGAGCGCGCGGGCGACCTCGACGCTGCCCTCGATGTCGTCGGTCGCCACCGGCTCCTCGATCCAGTAGAGGTTATACGGCTCCATCGCCCGGCCGACTTCGATCGCCATCGCCGGGCTCCAGGCGCAATTGGCATCGACCATTAGCTTCAGATCCGGCCCCAGCGCCTCGCGGACCGCCGCGACCCGCCTGATGTCCTCGGTGGGATCGACCTCGCAGAACGCTTTTTGCCCGAGCAGCTCGCGCAGATGAGTCTGGGTCGAGGGGTTGCGCCCGACCTTCATCTTCATGCCCTTGAAGCCGCGGGCGCGGTAGTCGGCGGCCTCCCTGGCGAGACCGGCGGCGCTTTTCCCTTCCTGGTAGAAGCCGCCGCTGGCATAGGCCTCGACCCGGTCGCGGGCGCCGCCGAGCAGCCGATAGAGCGGCATCTGTGCCGCCTTGCCGGCAATATCCCACAATGCGATGTCGAGGCCGCTGATCGCGTGCAGGACGACGCCGCGGCGGCCGAACTGCCGGGTGCGCGCGAACATCTTCTGCCACAGCGCCTCGATCAGCAGCGGGTCTTCGCCGATCAAGAGGGGCATCAGCACCTTGTCGATCACTGCGGCGGTGGCGCCGCCGCCAAGCCCCGCCTCGCCGATCCCCACGATGCCGCTGTCGGTCTCGATCTCGACCAGGAGCGCGCCGCGCCGCGACTGCACCCCGGCGGCGCTGGCATAGGGCGGATCGACAGTGCAGGCGACGGGAGTGGTGCGGATCGCGGCAATCTTCATCGGAGGCTCCGGCAACGGCTTATGTCTCACGACATATAGCCGCTCAGCGGCCGGCCGTCATTGCCGCCAAGCAATTCCGGACCGCCGGCATCCCGCCGGCATGCCAGCCGGAGACCGGCTGTCCACTGTTGAGCCGGCGCCGGCTCAGATACCGACCTCGCGCCGGACGGCGGCGCTGATCGACTGGCGCAATTTCGGCATCTCGGCCCAGGGATCTGCGTTGAGGCCGGCGAGGCGCTCGGGGACGCTCGTCAATGTGAAGGCGTCGGGCCGGACCCCGTGCTCGACTTCCTCCCAGGAGAGCGGCGTCGCCACCGGCGCGCCCGGCCGGGCACGCGGCGAATAGGCGCCGATCGCGGTGGCGCCGCGGCCGTTGCGCAGATAATCGATAAAGATGCGGCCGCTGCGCGCGCGCTTCGCCATGTTCGAGGTGAAGCGGTCCGGATAGGAGGCGACGAACCGTTCGGCGACCCATTTCGCAAATTCCTTGACCGCATCCCAATCGAGCTTTGGCGCCACCGGCACAACGACGTGCAGCCCCTTGCCGCCGGTGGTCTTGGCAAAGCTCTTGAGTCCGATACCGAGCAAGGCCTCGCGCATCTCGATCGCCGCCTCGGTCACCCGCTCCCATGGCAGCCCGACATCGGGATCGAAATCAAAGGTGATGCGGTCGGGTGTTTCGAGTTTCTCGAACACCGATCCCCAGGGATGAATTTCCAATACCCCCATCTGCACGGTAGCGATAAGGCCCGCGAGATCGTCGATCACGAGATAGGTGCGGGTCACCGATTTCTCGGTGATCGGCACCCGCCGCAGGCTCTCGGGAACCCCGCTGCTCAGATGCTTCTGATAAAAGCATTGCTTGTCGTGCCCCTCGGGGCAGCGCACCAGGCTTAAGGGCCGCCCGGCGACATGCGGCAACGCCCAGTCGGCGATCGCCGCGTAATACTGCGCCAGGGCCAGCTTGGTGATGCCCTGCTCGGGGTAGAGCACCCGGCCGGGGTTGGTCAGCCGCACCCCGGCAAAGGTGACGCTGCCGTCACGCGCCGGCGTGAGGTCGGTCTTGCTCGTGCCCTCACCCACCGCTCGCTGCGCGAGCGGTCCCCCCTCTCCCGCACTGCGGGAGAGGGCTTTTGTGCGCCCCTTATTCCCCTCTCCCGCATTGCGGGAGAGGGAGGGGCCCGCCGCGTTAGCGGCGGGAGGGTGAGGGTCTTCGGCAACACGAGCGTCCTGGGCCGCCGCCTCCTCGCACACCACCTCCTCGGCCGCCTTGTCGAGGCGCAGCCCGAGAAAAGCGGGGTGGCGCAGCATCCGGTCGTGGGTCCAGCCCGAATAGCGCACCTCGGCGACAAGGCGCGGCTCGGCCCAGTGCACGCCCTTCTTCGCCACTCCCTTCGGCAGCGCGGCGGGCGGGTCGCTGCGCTCGATCGCATCGAGCTGCGGTCGCATGTCGGCCAGTTGCGCGTCGCTGAACCCGGTGCCGACGCGGCCGGCGTAGCGCAGCCTTCCGTCGCGGTCGTAGCAGCCGAGGATCAGCGCGCCGAAGCCGTGCCGCTGGCCTGACGGCTCGGTAAAGCCGATGACGACGAATTCGTCCTGGTTGTGGCACTTGACCTTGATCCAGTCGGCGCTGCGCCCCGGCCGGTAGGGTCGGTCGCGACGTTTCGAGACGATGCCTTCCAGTTCGTAGGTGCAGGCCTGCGCGAAGAAATCGGGGCCGCGCCCCGCCTGGTGGTCGCTGTAGCGCACGCCACCGCCCGCTGATGGCGTCACCAGCGCGGCGAGCGCCGCCTTGCGGTCCTCCAATGCCGCGCCGGTCAGGTCGTAGCCGTCGAGATAAAACAGGTCGAAGGCGAAAAACACGAGGCCGCCAGTGTCGCCCCGGGCGATTGCGTCCTGCAGATCGCCAAAGCTGGTGGTGCCGTCGGGCGCCAGCGAGACGATCTCGCCGTCGATCATCGCTTCGGCGACCGGCAATGCGGCCAAATCGCGCGCCAAGGCCGGGAATTTCGCGGTCCAGTCGAGGCCGCCGCGGGTGATGAGCCGCACCTCGCCTGCGGCGATGCGGGCGAGCAGGCGGTAACCGTCATACTTGATCTCGTGCAGCCAATCGTCGCCCTCGGGCGGCTTGTCGGCGAGGGTGGCGAGTTGCGGGGCCAAGGTTTCCGGCATCGCTCGCTTGCGGGCGCCGCTCGGCCGCTTCGGAGCGACTGGCGCCGGGGGCGAATCGCCGGCGATCTCGCCCTGCGTCGAGTCCCATACCCGGTCGCGGTCGGCGGCGATCGCCTCCATCGAACGGCCGGTCGCGACACTGAGCGGGTTGTCCTTGACGAGCGCCGCGTCGCTGCCCGGCATTGCCTCCGCGTCCCGCTCCTTGATCAGGAGCCAGTTCTCGTTGCGCTCGCCGGCCGCCCTGCCGCCCATGCGAACGAGCGCCCAATTCCCATGCAGCTTCTCGCCGTCGAGGCGGAATTTGAGAGAACCGTTGCGATAGGCGGCTTCCGGGTCGGGACCCTCCGGGGTCCAGGTGCCGCGGTCCCACAAGAGCACCGTGCCGCCGCCGTACTGGCCCTTCGGGATGACCCCCTCGAACCCGCCATAATCGAGCGGGTGGTCCTCGACATGGACGGCGAGGTGCTTCTCGCCGGGATCGAGGCTTGGCCCTTTCGGCACCGCCCAACTCAGCAGCACCCCGCTGAGTTCGAGGCGGAAATCGTAATGCAGCCGCCTCGCCGCGTGCTTCTGGACGACAAACGACAGCGCCGCCGCCGCCTTCTCGCGCGGCACGCGTGCGGCCGGCTCGGGCGTCTTCCCGAAGTCGCGCTTGCGTTGGTATTCCTCGAGCGCCATGGCGGCCTTTCCTGCTCGCGAAACGGGTCCGCTTCCGCCCCGGTTCCGCTACCCGAGGAGGCCGAGGTCGCGCAGGCTGGTGTGGCGGCCGCGGCCGATGATCAAATGGTCGTGCACGACGACCCCGAGCGGCTTGGCGGCGCCGACGATGTCTTGGGTGACCTGGATGTCGGCCTTCGACGGGGTCGGGTCGCCCGAGGGATGGTTGTGCAGCAATCTTCTATCAGATGATATCGCATTGAATTAGAAGCCATTTTTGTCAGAGCGCGAACTCGCTGGGGTATGGGTTAGGGGCCGGTAGTCTGTGATCCAACGTGTCCTTCATCCTCGACGACGTTTGGTC
>DASUKH010000244.1:0-10383 GCA_036278835.1 Allostellaceae bacterium | reverse complement strand
GTCCACAGCCGCACCGCGTGGCGGAAATCGTCGACCGCGAAACTCCCGTCATCGCCACGGAACGCCAGCAGGTTCAGCGAGGCGAGATTGCACGCCGTATCGTCGAGGAACATGTATTCCGAGCACGGGTTCGAGGCGTTGATGCGGCCGCTCGCCGGGCAGGTGTGCCAGTCGTTGATCGTCGTATCGAACTGCAGCCCCGGATCGGCCGAGGCCCAGGCCGCGTGCGCGATCTTGTCCCACAGCTGGCGCGCCGGCAGGGTTTTGGCGACGGTGCCGTCGGTTCGGCGGACCAACTGCCACTCGGCGCCCGCCTCGACCCGTTCGAGGAAATCGTTGGCGATCCGCACCGAATTGTTCGAGTTCTGCCCGGCGACGGTAAGATAGGCTTCGCTGTCCCAATCGGTGTCGTAGGTACGGAAGTCGATCGCCTGATGTCCCTGGCGGGCCAGCTGGATCGCCCGGCGGATGCAGTTTTCCGGGATCATCGCATGGCGGGCGGCGCGGATTTCCCGCTTCAGCGCTGGGTTCGCGGCCGGGTCGAACGGGTCTTCGGCTTCCTCGCGGCAGGCGGCGATGATGCGGTTGAGGTGGCGCGCCGCGAGCTTCGAGCCGGCGACCAAGGCGGCGACCTTCTGCTCCTCGATGACCTTCCAGTCGATGTAATCCTCGATGTCGGGGTGGTCGGCATCGACAATGACCATCTTGGCGGCGCGTCTTGTCGTGCCGCCCGACTTGATGGCGCCGGCGGCGCGGTCGCCGATCTTCAGAAAGCTCATCAGCCCGGACGAGCGGCCGCCGCCCGACAATTTCTCGCCGTCGCCGCGCAATTTCGAGAAGTTGGAGCCGGTGCCCGAGCCGTATTTGAACAGCCGCGCCTCGCGCACCCACCAATCCATGATGCCGCCCTCGTTGACGAGATCGTCGGCAACGCTCTGGATGAAGCAGGCGTGCGGCTGCGGGTGTTCGTAGGCGCTGTCGGAGGCGCGCACCCGCCCGGTCTTGTGATCGACGTAGAAATGCCCCTGCGCCGGCCCGTCGATTCCGTAAGCCCAGTAAAGCCCGGTATTGAACCATTGCGGCGAGTTGGGCGCCCCCATCTGCGCCGCCAGCATCACCCGCAATTCGTCGTAGAAGGCGTGCGCGTCTTCCTCGGAACCGAAATAGCCGCCCTTCCAGCCCCAGTACGTCCAGGTGCCGGCCAGCCGGTCGAACACCTGTCGGGCGCTGGTCTCGCCGCCGAACCGCTCGGGCTTTGGCAAGGCCGCCAGCGCCACCTTGTCGGCGGCGCGGCGCCACAGCCATTCGGGCACCCCCTCCTCCGGCACCGCGGCGAGGCGCGCCGGCACCCCGGCCTTGCGCAGGTATTTCTGGGCCAGAATGTCGCAGGCGACCTGGCTCCATCCGGCCGGCACCTCGATCCCCTCGGCGGCGAAGACGAGCGAGCCGTCAGGGTTGCGAATCTCGCTCGCGGTGTGGCGAAAGCTCAGCGCGTCGTACGGGTCCCGGCCGGCGGCGGTGAATCGACGCGCGATCTGCATAAGCATCCCTCCAGGCGTTGCCGCGGGAGCGGTCCCGCATTCAGTAGCCTCGGGGTAACGTACCGCTATATATAGTTTGGTCAAGGGGGCAGCGGACAATCGCACACCACATGTTGCGCGCCGGCAACGCCATCAGCCACGCGGCACGCCGCGAGCCCGGCGGCGGCCGGTGGGAACGCCATCCCCTGCCACCTCGTAAAAAGGGGTGACCGTCAGGAGGATGAGATGAACAGGTCTCGCAGGCGACCGGTTTGGTATCTCGGACCGGCGGCCGTCGCGCTGCTCGGGTTTGCCGGGGTGGCGCTGCCGGCGGCTCCGGCTGCGGCCCAATCCAAGAACGTCGTCAACTGCTTCGACGTCGAGCCGAATTATCACTCGAACCTGCTGTCCGACCCCGAATGCCTGGGCTATTGGAACCAGGGGCTGGTGAGGCCGGCCTACGATTATCCTTATTATGGGTACGGTTACGGATATTACGGCTACCGCTATCCCTACGCGCCTTATCGCCGCTAGCGCACCGGGCTGATACGCGGAGCGCCCGCTCCCGCCTCGGCTCTTTACCGGGAGCGGTTTGCGGTGCGATAACCGGCGCCTCCTAGGAAATGGGGCGATGGGCGCAACCTTCGGAACATTGCTGTTGACCTGGCTGCGCGGCGTGCGGGTCGGGACCGACGCCTACGGCAACCGCTATTACCGGCTGAAGGGCGACCGGCCGCAGCGACTCGGCGGCGGCCGGTTCAGCCGCGAGCGCCGCTGGGTCATCTATCGCGGCGAGCCGGAAGGCTCGAAGGTACCGCCGGAGTGGCATGCCTGGCTGCATCACATGGTCGATGAGGTGCCGCAGCCCCGCCAGCGCTACGAGTGGGAAAAGGACCATCAGCCGAACATGACCGGGACGCCCCTCGCCTACCGGCCGCAGGGCTCGGTGCTGCGCGGCGGCCAGCGGGTGCGCGCCACCGGCGATTACGAGCCGTGGTCGCCGGAATAGCGCAACTCGCGGGTCCGACCGATCCCGGAGGCGGCCGATGAGGGGCAACATCATCGAGACCGTGATGGGCGCCGTCGTCCTGATCGCGGCCGCGTTCTTCCTTTATTTCGCCTATACGACAAGCCAGCTGCGCGAAGTCTCGGGGTACGAGGTGAGCGCCAATTTCGAGCGGATCGACGGCATCCACCCCGGCAGCGACGTGCGGATCAGCGGCATCAAGGTCGGGTCGGTCACCTCGGCGCGGCTCGACCCGAAAACCTATCTCGCCAATGTCCATATGACCGTCGAGCGCAGCGTGCAGCTGCCGCAGGACACCGTCGCCGAGATCGTTTCGGCGGGTCTCCTCGGCGACAAATACATGTCCCTGGTGCCCGGCGGGTCGGACAAGCTGATCGCGCCCGGCGGCCGGATCAAATACACGCAATCATCGGTCAACCTCGAGAACCTGGTCGGGCAGATGATCTTCTCGAAACCGGGCGGCAAAGGCGGCGCCGGCAGCGCCCCCGCTCCCGCCGCAGGAGGCGCGGTGCCACCGCCCCCGCCTCCCGGTGCGCCAGCGAAGTAATCCGGGCCGAACGCCGCTCCGGCATGGCCGCGCCGCCGCGCGGCGGCGGTCAGTTCGCCGCCAGTACGGGCGCCGCCTCGGCCGCCGCCTCGCGCTCGGCGGCCTCCTGCTGGCGCGCCCACATCTCGGCATAAATGCCGCCCGCCGCGAGCAGGTCGCGGTGGTGTCCGCGCTCGACGATGCGGCCGGCGTCGAGCACCAGGATCTGATCGGCATCGACGACCGTCGACAGGCGGTGTGCGATGACGAGGGTCGTGCGGTCGGCCGCAACCTCGGCAAGGCTGTTCTGGATGTCGCGCTCGGTCTTTGTGTCCAGCGCCGAGGTCGCCTCGTCGAACACCAGAATCTGCGGCGCCTTCAGCACGACGCGGGCGATCGCCACCCGCTGCTTCTCACCACCCGACAGTTTGAGGCCGCGCTCGCCGACCACCGTCTCGTACCCGTCGGGCAGGGCGGCGATGAATTCGTGGATGTGGGCGCGCCTCGCCGCGGCCTCGATCTCAGGGCGGCCGGCGCCAGGGCGGCCATAGGCAATGTTGTAGAGGATCGTATCGTTGAACAGCACGGTGTCCTGCGGCACCACGCCGATCGCGCGGCGCAGGCTGTCCTGCGTGACATCGCGCAAATCCTGGCCGTCGATCTCGATCGCGCCGCTTTCGATGTCGTAAAAGCGGAACAGGAGCCGCGCGATCGTCGATTTGCCGGCGCCGCTCGGGCCGACGATCGCGACCGTATGGCCGGGCGGCACCGCGAAATCGACCCCGCGCAGGATCGGCCGGCGCTCGTCATAGCCGAAATCGACATCGCGAAAGGCCAGCCCGCCGCGCCGCACGATAAGGGAAGGCGCCGCCGGCCGGTCCTCGATCTCCGGCACGATCTTCAACAGCGCCATCATCTGCTCGAGATCGGTCAGCGATTGCTTGATGTTGCGATAGACGACGCCGAGGAAGTTGAGCGGCTGATAGAGCTGCAGCAGGTAGGTATTGACCAGCACGAAATCGCCGACCGTCATATGCCCGGCGGCGACACCCTTCGCCGCCAGCAGCATGACCCCGATCAGGCCGGCGGAAATGATCGAGCCCTGGCCGATATTGAGGACGGCCAGGGTCGTCTCGCTCCTGACCGCCGCGCGCTCGTAAGCCCGCAGGGCGTGGTCGTAGCGCTCGGCCTCGTGCTCCTCGTTGGCGAAATACTTGACCGTCTCGTAATTGAGGAGCGCATCGACCGCCTTGACGTTGGCCTCCGTGTTGCGGGTGTTCATCTCGCGGCGGTAGCGGATGCGCCAGTCGGTCACCGAAAAGGTGAAGGCGATATAGGCGAGGATCGTCACCAGGGTAACGAGCGCAAAATACCAGTCGTAGAGTCGCCACAGGATCGCGCAAACGACGACGATCTCGAACACCGTCGGCACGATGTTGAACAGCATAAAGGTCAGCAGGAACTCGATCCCCGCCGTGCCGCGCTCGACCGCCCGCGCAAGGCCGCCGGTGCGCCGTTCCAGGTGAAAGCGCAGCGACAGCGCGTGGACATGGCGGAACGTCGCCAATGCCAGCTGCCGCACCGCCCGCTGCCCGACCTTGGCGAAGACGGCGTTGCGCAACTCGTTGAAGCCCTGCGACAGGACGCGGGCCGCGCCATAGGCGAGAATGACCGCGAGCGGCACCGCGATCAGCGCGGGGCCGGGATGCGACAGCGCATCGACCGCGTGCTTGTAGAGAAGCGGGATGATGATCGTGACGAGCTTGCCGGCAATCAGCAAAGCCAATGCCGCGACCACCCGCACGCGCAACTCGATCGCGTTTTTTGGCCAGAGGTAGGGCAAGAGGCCCTTTAACGCGCGCAACCCCTCACCAAGCCGCTCGTCCGGCTCGGGCATACCGGCAAACGACGACCGGCCGACCATGCGGCCGCGCGGGCTCATCAGGCGGAGGTCGCCCGGCCGGGCTCGGCCTGCGCAACCGGCGCGGCCCGCGGCACCCGCATGCCGACCGCAAGCGCGACGACGATCAAGGCCGCGCCCCACAGGAATGGGCTGCTGCGACCGAATTCGGTGAAGAGGCCGCCGGCGACGATCGGCCCGATAATTCGCGACAGCGAGCCGACCGATTGCGCGACCCCCATCACCTCGCCCTGCTCCTCATCGCCGGCGCGCCGGGAAATCAGGCTGTTGAGCGACGGCTGCATCGCCCCCATGCCGAGCGCCAGCGCTGTCATCGCCAGGATCAGCAAGGGCAGGTCGCGGGCGAACGGCATGACCAGGAGGCCAAACCCGATCGAGACGAGACCGCCGAGCAGCAGCCGCTCCTCGCCGTACCGCTTGCTCAGCCGACCGATCAGGCCGCCCTGCATCAGGGCGGACAAGAGGCCGACGTAGAAAAAGATGAAGCCGGTCGGGCGCGGCCCCCAGCCGAATTGCGCGATTGCCCACCACGCGAAGGTCGTCTCCATGCCGGAAAAGGCGAGGACGACGAGGAACGACACCAGCAGCAGCCGCGCCAGCACCGGCCGGGCGAGCGCCGCGCGGATCGCCGCGATCCGGCCGTGCGCGGGGGTGCGCGGCGCTTTCAGGCTCTCGCGCAGCAGCGCCAGCGCGCCGAGGCAGGCGACAAACGACAATCCGCCGGCGATCAGCCCGGGGGTGCGCAAATCGGCGGTGGCGATGTCGGCGCCGGCGACGACCCCGCCGATCACCGGCCCGATGATGAAGCCGAGGCCGAACGCGGCGCCGATCATCCCCATGCCGCGGGCCCGCTTCTCGGGCGGCGTCACGTCGGCGATGTAGGCCTGCGCCGCCGCGATGTTGCCGGCGCAGGCACCGGCGAAGGCGCGCGCCGCGAACACCATCCACAGCGCATCGGCAAAGGCGAGCCAGCAATAGGCGAGCGCGGCCGCCAGCATGCTGGCCATCAAGACCGGCCGCCGGCCGATCCGGTCGCTGAGCCGGCCCCAAAGCGGCGCCATCACCATCGCCATCAGCGAATAGGTCGCGAACAGCGCGGTCATCTCGAGCGGCGTCGCGTGGAAGCGCTCGGCGTAGAACGGCAGGAGCGGGATGACCAGCCCGAACCCGACCAGGTCGACAAAGACGATGAGAAAGAGAATGGGCATCGGCGCCGTTGATATCGCGTCGCCGCAACGCCGAACAAGAGCCGATCGTCGCAGCCGGGCTCGCGGCTCCCGCCCCTCCCCGCCGGCAACGTCAGCCGGTGCCGCGGTGCGCGGCCGCGATGCAAGTCTCGACCGCCTCGCGCAACGTCGTCACGTAATAATCCGCCCCGACAGCCTGCCGCAGATCGCGATCGTGCAGGATCGGGTCCTGCGCCGGCCACAGCCCGACGAGAATTGGGACCGACGGCAGCCGCGCCCGCAGCCGGCGCAGCAGATAGCGCAGGTGCGCCGGGTTGCCGCCGATATCGAGATAAGAGAGGCAGACCATCGCGACGCCGCTCACGTCCAGCCGGGTGAGGTGGGACCGGGAAGCGGCCGCATGGGGGACGACGCGCGCGCCGAGCCCGTGTTTCGCAAGCAGCTGAGCGAGCATCGCCGAAGCCGCCTCGTCGAGCCGCCCGCGCCCGGCAAGGCACAGAACCGGCGCATCACCCTCCCATTCCGGCGCGAGCGGCCCAGACGCAAGCGCGTCCGGCAAGACCGCCGGCGCCGCATGCTCGCCCAGCGCCTCATCGCGGAAAGAGACCTGCTTGGCGTTGGGAGGCAGGACGTCGGGGTACTTCGCGAGTTCTTGGACGAGTTCAGTCGTCGCCGTCTGCAGGCGCTCGACCTGGGCCGGGGTCAGCGTCCCGCGGGCGATGTCGTTTGCGGCAAGCTGCAGTCCCTGCAACACTACCTCGTCGTAGTAGTCGGACAATGGAGCGTTGGCCAGATAGCGCTCGGCCAGTTCCTCAACCTCGTCGGGATCGTCGGCGAGCATGCGCTGATAGAAGCTCGCGACGGGACTGAGGGCCGGCCGGTCGCCGAGCAGCACGTCGAAGAATTCAAGCTGCTTGACGTGCCGACCGAGCACGACGAGGCACAGGGTCAGCGGGGTCGAGATGATCAGCCCGATCGGCCCCCACACCCACGTCCAGAAGATCGCGGCGATGATCACCGCCAGCGGCGACAGCCCGGTCGAGTGGCCGTAAAGCAGCGGCTCGACAAACTGTCCCATTATCAGCTCGACCACGGCGTAAAGCGCCGCCACTTCGGCCGCCATCAGCCAGCCCGGACTGACCGCAGCGGCCAGGACGACCGGCAGTATCGCGGCGATCCACGATCCGATATAGGGGATGAAGCGTAAGAGCGCGCCGAGGATGCCCCATAGCACCGGGTTGGGCACGCCGATCAGGTAAAGGCCGCCCGCGACGATGACTCCGAAACTCGTGTTGAGCGCGAGCTGCGTCAGGAAATAACGGCTGAGCCGGCGGCCGGCATCGTCCAGCGCCACCGTCGAGCGCTGCAGATCGTTCGACCCCAATACCCGGATCGCGCGATCGCGCAAATCCTCCTTTTGCAACAGCGCGAAGATCGTCACCACCAGGATGATGCCCGCGGTGGCGAGCGGGTTGATCAGCGGCGTGATGACCCGCTTGCCGATCTCCAAGGCTGACGAGTTCGGTTGCGTCACGATGACCGGGACCGGTTTCTGCGCCGGCTCCTGCGTCTGCGCCTCGGCCGGGGCTTGCGGGGCCGCCGGTGCGGCCGGCGCCGGCGCGGCGGGCGCCCCGGACTTCGCCGGCCCACCGTTGAGGCCGCGGCTCAGGGCCTCGAGCTGCTGCGACAGGCGCTTCACCGTCGTGTCGCGCAGGGTCACGATCTTCTTTTCGATCGTCTGCTCGTAGCGCGGGATGTCCTGCGCAAGGCTCGCCACCTGCGTGCCGATCGCGCTGCCCAGCCCGATGATAATGCCGAGCGCCAGCAGGACCGCGATCACTACCGACGTGATATGGCCGAGCCGCACCCGCCGCAGCAATTCCACGAGCGGACTCAAAATGAAGGTCAGCAGAAACGCGATGGTGACCGGAATCAGCACCTCGCGCCCGAAATAAAGCGCCGCGACGACCGCGATCGCGACGATGATCGCCGCCTGGCTCGTCGCGGTCGGTATCGGCGTCGGCAACACCGGGCCGGGGGGCGCCGGCGCGGGTTCGGCCGGAAGGTCCTGCGGCGGAGGGGCGTCCGGCATTGCGAAATCTCCGGGGAAGGCGCTGCAAACGCCGGCCTTCTTCGGAGAACAGACGCGCACCGCCCGGCGATCCGCCCCGCGGCCGCAAAGCGAAAGGGGCCGCCGCGGGTTGCCGATGGCCTGCTTCGCCCCGTTCCGCTGTCCCGGCGAAAGCGGGACCTACCCATCCGCGCTCGGGATGTTGCAACCGTGGGTCCCGGCTTTCGCCGGGACTGCGGATTTTCAGAGCAGGGGAAGGGTTCTGGAAACGGCTCTTGCCGCAGCGCTCACCGAGCGGGTGGCGGGAATAGCACGAAGCACTTGTCGGAGTTGAAAATCCAGCTCTCGACGTAATCGATGATCTGCGGCTCGCGGCCGAGCGCCTGCATCGCGCCGCCGAGGCACACCCAGTTGAGGAACTCCTGCTGGCCGGCATCCTCGACCTGCGCCGTCGACAGTTCGCGCCAGCGCGCCAGCTTGCCCGAGGCGAGTTCGTCGTAGCGCGCCCGGTCGCCGGCATTGTCGGGATGGAGGTAGTGGTTCTTCGGTGTGAGGAAGGCGTGCGACCAGCTCGACGAGGCGATCAGCGCCACCCGCCACGGGCTATCCGCGAGGATGCGCGCCGCCGCGCCGCCGATGTCGAAGCAGCGCCGCGGGTTGGGGCCGGGCGGATCGACAAGGTTGGGGTCGGCATCGCCGGTCAAATGCGCGGTGCTGCCGCGCTTGGCGATGACCGACGAGCCGTAGCAATTGACGTGGAACGGCACCACCGGCCACGGGAACCCCTGCCGGTCGTAATCGAGATAAAGCAGGGTATTGATGAAGGCGTGCGGCAGCCCGTTCTCGTAGCGCATGCGATAGGCGTAGCTGACGTCGAAATCCTCCTCGATCAGCTTGGCCGCGAGGGTCGAGGCGGCGGCGTAATGCCCTTTCGTGCGGAAAACGGTGTCCTTGCTTTCATTCCACACGTTCGCCTGGGCGCCGCTATAGCGGGCATAGGGGCGCGACTCGATCGCATCGAATGCAAAGACGCAGAACGACGGCACCCCGTCCTCGCGGAAATTCTCGTACTGGTCGTCGCCCCAGATCAGCACAAGATCGGGGTCGAACGCGTCCAATGCCTCCCGCGCCTTGCGGAAGCCGGCGACGAGGCGGCGCCGGTGCTCGCGCGCCGCGGCCACCGGGTCAGCCCATTCGCGCTGCATCGGCTCCGGCCAGCGCGCCGGGTCCTTCAATTCTTCGGGCACCTGTTCGCTGTTGAGGGTACGGTCGAGCAGCCCCGCCATCTGCGGGTCGGGCTGGATCAGGCCGGGATAATGCGTGAGGCCGATACCGAGGATGTCGCCCATCGCGTCCTCCCTATGCTGGCGGCGCCAGCCGCCGTTCTCCTATTCTATCACATCTCATCGAGCGGCCAGACCGGTCGGCGCACCTTGCGGTACAGCTCCGGCGTATAGCGCTCGCCGCACAGCGCGCCGGTATCGACCAGCACGATCTCGCGCGCGATCGGTGCGAAGGCGGCGCGGAAATGCTGCATCGACTTGACGCAAACGGTCGTGTAGCGGGTCGGGTCCAGGCCGAGCGAGGTGAACTGGCCGAGATCGGTCGCCTGCCCGTTATGGGTGATGACGATGATGTCGATGCCGCCGACCCGGAACACCAGCGACGGACCAAAATCGCGCTCGACGCCGCCGCCCATCGGGCCGTAGGCGACAAAGCGGCCGTTCGTCAGGTGCGTGATTTCGCCGGTCAGGGTGAGCGGTCCGCCGCCGAAGCGCGGGTCGGTCTTGCCGCCGATCGCCAGGGTTGCGGGGCCGATGCCGGCGCGCCTCCCCTCTTCCACCGCCTCGGGATCGCAGATTGCATGGAACGCGACCCGCTCCGCACCGGCCTCGACCAGCGCCTTGAGGAAGGCGGTGGCATCGCCGTAGCCGCCGGCCCCGGGGTTGTCGGTATAGTCGGCGATGACCAGCGGCTTGTCGCCGGGCCGGCCCTCCTTGGCGCGCGTCGCCGCCTCGGCGATTGACAGCAGCTTGACCGAGGTGAAATCGCGGGTCGCCCAGGCGTGGTCCATGAACTCTTCGGCGACCGCCTGCCCGTGCGGCCGCGCGTCGCCGCGGCTCATATCGAC
>DASUKH010000243.1:0-3263 GCA_036278835.1 Allostellaceae bacterium | reverse complement strand
CGCGGGCGATGGACCGCATCTTCATCCTGCACGCCGACCACGAGCAGAACGCCTCGACCGCGACAGTGCGCAACGCCGGCTCCTCGGGCGCCAACCCGTTCGCCTGCATCGCCGCCGGCATCGCCTCGCTGTGGGGCCCGGCGCATGGCGGCGCCAACGAGGCCGTCTTGAAGATGCTGGCGCGCATCGGCGACAAGAAGAACATCCCCGACTTCGTCAGCCATGTGAAGAACAAGAACGAACACGAGATCCAGTACGGCTTCGGCCACCGCGTCTACAAGAATTATGACCCGCGCGCCCGCGTGCTGCGCGAAAGCTGCCACGAGGTGCTCGACGAACTCGGCATCAAGCACGAGCCGCTGCTCGACATCGCGATGGAGCTGGAGAAGATTTCGCTGAACGATGACTACTTCATCAGCCGTAAGCTGTACCCGAACGTTGATTTCTACTCCGGTATTATTTTGAAGGCGATGGGTTTCCCGACCTCGATGTTCACCGTGCTGTTCGCGATCGCCCGCACCGTCGGCTGGGTCGCGCAGTGGACCGAGATGATCGAGGACCCGGACATGAAGATCGGCCGGCCGCGCCAGCTGTTCACCGGCGCCACCGAGCGCCATTACGTGCCGGTCGAGCAGCGGCACTAGGCCCGCGCGCGCCGGCGATGCGGGTGCCCAATTACTACGCCCATCCCGGCTTCGAGCGGGCGGGGCTGCGCCGCCGCGATATGGCTTGGATCCGGGCGCAGGCGCTCGACCCGGCGAGCCTCTATGTGCCGGTGTGGCGCAGCCAGAACCTTGTCATCGAGATCAATGGCGGCGAGCCGTGCGCTGCCGTCCTCTCGAGCGAGGGGATGACGGCGCTCTGCGACGGGTCGGTCCCCGCGGCAATCGATGAGCGGCTGGCGTGCGGCGAGGTGGTGTTTCTCGGCATCGTCGACGAGCGCTGCCATTTCGCGCTTGCCGTGCCGGGCGACGAGGCGCCCATTGACCAGATACGCGGGCCGGCCCTCGCCGCCGCCGGCATCGACGACGCAAATCTGCGCTTCGCCGATTTGCGCCAGCTCGCCGGACGGCTGCCGCGCCAGGACGGGGCATTGCTCGCGCTGGCGCGGGCGATGATGTTCTGGCATTCGCGCCACCGCTTTTGCGGCGTCTGCGGCGCGCCGACCGCCTGCGAGGAGGCCGGCCACATGCGGCGCTGCACCGCCCCCGGCTGCGCCACGATGCATTTCCCGCGAACCGATCCGGCGGTCATCATGCTGGTGACCGACGGCGAGCGCGCTCTCCTCGGCCGCAACAAGAACTTCGTCGCCGGGATGTATTCGACCCTCGCCGGCTTCGTCGAGCCGGGCGAAAGCCTCGAGGACGCGGTGGCCCGCGAGGTGCGCGAGGAGACCGCGATCGAGGTCGCCGCGGTGCACTATCACTCCTCGCAGCCCTGGCCGTTCCCGGCCAACATCATGCTCGGGTTTTATGCCGAGGCCGCCTCGACCGCGATCACCGTCGATTACGGCGAGCTGGCGGACGCGCGCTGGTTCGAGCGCGACTGGTTGCGCGCCCACCAGGACGGCGACGATTTCCGCCTGCCGCGGCGCGACTCGATCGCCCGCCGCCTGATCGAGGACTGGCTCGCCGGCTAATCCGCCGGATCAGGCGGGCCGGAGCTTCATCAGGGCGGCGCGGCGGCAGATTGCGACGGTCTCGCCTTTCTGGTTGAGGCCGACATGCTCGAACTCGACGATGCCGGCGTCGGAGCGCGACTTGCTGCGGCGGGACGAGACGACCGTGGTGCGGGCGCGGATCGTGTCGCCGTGGAACACCGGCTTCGGAAAGCGCACGTCGGTCATCCCGAGATTGGCGACCGTCGTGCCGAGGGTCGTGTCGCCGACGGTGATGCCGATGACGAGGCCCAGGGTGAAGATGCTGTTGACGAGCGGCCGGCCGAACTCGGTCGTTTTGGCGAACTCGGCATCGAGATGCAGCGGCTGCGGGTTCATCGTCAACGTCGTGAACAGCACGTTGTCCATCTCGGTGACGGTGCGCGACAGAGCGTGCTCGAACACCCGGCCTTCGACGAAATCCTCGAAATACAGCCCGGCCATCTGATCCTCGATTGGTTTGAACCAGAACCCTCATTCGTCGTCCCGGCGAAGGCCGGGACCCATCTGTCCGCCACCCGAGGGGCTGAACCACGGATACCGGCGTGCGCCGGTATGAGAGCGGTCAGGCACGAAATCCTGAAACATTCGCGGCTTATATCCCCTTGAAGACCGGCCGGCGCTTCTCGTTGAAGGCGGCGACCGCCTCCTTGTGGTCCTCGGTGAAGGCGCAGCGCGCCTGGTGCGCGGCTTCGAGGTCGAGGACGGTCTGGAAATCCTCGGTCTCGGCGGCGAAGAGGTTGCGCTTCATGTAGCCGAGCGCGATGCGCGGGCCATCGGCGAGGCGGCGCGCCAGGGCCGCCGTCTCGGCCCGCAACTCGTCATCGCCGACCACCCGGTTGACGAGGCCGAGTTCGCCCGCCGTGTCGGCATCGATGATGTCGGCGAGGAAGTAGAGTTCGCGTGCTTTGGCGGTGCCGACGAGGCGGGTCAGGCTCCACGAGCCGCCGTAATCGCCGGAGTAGCCGATCCGCGCGAAGGCGGTGCCGAACCGCGCCGATTTGCCGGCAATCCGCAGGTCGCAGGCGAGCGCGAGACCGAGGCCGGCGCCGGCCACCGGGCCGTTGATCGAGGCGATGACGATCTTCGGGAGCGTGCGGATCAGCAAGGGCAATTGGTGCGCCCGGCGCAGCCCCTCGGCCCGGTCTTCGACCGTCTGATCGCGGCCGCGCGCCTCCATCGTCTTGACGTCGCCGCCGGCGCACCAGCCGCGCCCGGCCCCGGCGATGACGATGGCGCCGCACCTCCGGTCGGTCGCGAGGCGCTCCAGCGCCTCCTTGAGGCCCGCCGTCATCGCCGGCGACAGCGCGTTGAGCCGCTCCGGCCGGTTGAGAGTCAGGGTGACGACGCCGTTGTCGGCGGTTTCGATGAGGTCGGGCATGGGTGCGTCTCCTGGCGGTCTTGTCGGATCATAACCACGTTGAACTCGTCATTGCGAGGAGCGGAGCGACGACGCAATCTCGGTGGAATGAGCCTTCGGTGGCGGATTGCTTCGCTTCGCTCGCAATGACAAAACGGGGACGGGAATATGGAAACGGTTCGCGTCGTCTGCGCGCATGACTGCCCGGATATGTGCTCGCTCTTGGCCGAAATCGAGGACGGGCGG
>DASUKH010000242.1:0-7931 GCA_036278835.1 Allostellaceae bacterium | reverse complement strand
GCGGATGATGATGTCGTAGGCCTCGTCGAACCGGGCGCGCGACTCGCTGAGGGCGACGTTGTGCACCTGGTACTCGCGCGGGATGCCGCGGGCGAACCCCGAAATGAGGCGCCCCTTGGAGAGGCAGTCGATCATCGCCAGCTCCTCGGCGAGGCGCAGCGGCTCGTGCAGCGGCAACAGGTTGCCGTAGATCAGGAGCTTGAGGTTTTTGGTGCGCTGCGCCGCCGAGGCCGCCATCAGGTTCGGGCTGTTCATCAGCCCGTAGGGCGAGCAGTGGTGCTCGTTGAACCCGACCCCGTCATAGCCGCACTGGTCGAGCAGCTCCCAGGCGTCGAGATGCTCCTCGTAGGTGCGCATCGCGATGCCGGCGTCGAAATGCTCCTTCGACAGCGGGTAGGGGAGCTCCTGCCCGCCGTTTTTCAGGTGGTCGAGATTGGCGTCGTAAGCGAGCAGGTCGAAGACGAAAACCTTCATGGGCTGACCTCACCGGGAAGTGTTTGCCGCGACCCGCGCCATCGCCGGGCCGAGAAGGGCGGTCGCGACCGCGGCGACGATCGCGAAGACGCAGGCGACGAGAAAGATGTGCGTCGGGACCCAGCCGGCCTTGAGCAGATAGCCGCCGAGGATCGGCGCGACGATGCCGCCGAGCCGGCCGATGCCGAGCGCCCAGCCGATGCCGCTGGTGCGCATTCGCGCCGGATAGAGCGCGCCGCAGGCCGCGTTGGCGCCCGTCTGGCTGCCGATGACCGCCGCCCCGGCGAGAAACACCATGGTCAGCAGCAGCGCGTAAGGCAGCGCCGCCAGCGCGATCAGCGCCATGAACACGACGCCGACGGCATAATGCGCCGCAAGCGCCGTCTGCGGGCCGAAGCGGTCGATCAGGTAGCCGAGATAGAGCACGGCGGCGATCGCCCCGAGATTGTGCAGGCTCGACGCGAACACCGCCTGGGCCGGCGTGAACCCGGTCAGATGCAGGATTTCCGGCAGCCAGAAAGCGAACAAATAGAGGTTTATGAGGCTGCAGAAGAAGACGATCCACAACAGCACGGTGCGCAGCGCATAGCCCTTGCCGAACAGCATTTTGACCGGGTTGCCGCCGCCGATGTCGAGTTCCCGCGCGGCGGCCTCGCCGGGCACGATGGCAAATTGCGCGAGCAGGGCGCGCTGGCGCGGGGTCAGGCTGGCGCGGCGCGCCAGGAACCGCGGCGACTCGGGCAGAAACAGCCCCATCACGACCAGCAGCGCCAGCGGAAAGGCGCCGCCGATCAGGAAGATGACCGGCCAGCCGAACCCCTGGTGCAGCAGCAGCGCGACCACCTGGCCGCCGACGAAGCCGCCGAGCGGCGCGCCGGTGAAGGTGATCATGATCAGCGTTGCGCGCAGCCGTTGCGGCGCGTAGTCGCCGGTCAGCGCCGTCGTCCCGGTAAATCCGCCGGCGATGCCGAACCCGGTAAAAAAGCGCAGCCCGGCGAGCACCCCGAGCGAGCCGGCGAAGGCGCTCCCGAGCGAGGCCAGCCCGAAAATCGCGATGCTGGCCATCAGGACCGGCTTGCGGCCGAGCCGATCGGACAACGGCCCGGTGATCAGGGCGCCGACCATGACGCCGATATTCGACCACAGAAACGCCACGGCGAAGGCCGACGGCGCGACGTGCCAGACATGGGTCAGCGACGGCACCGCCCAGCCGATCGAGCCGACATCATAGCCGTCGCACATCTGAATGAGGGTGCAGATCGCGACGACCCGGATTTGCAGGGCGCCGATCGGTTGCGTCTCCAACGCCGTCTCGGCAGCCGAGACCGCCGGCATCGACATGCGTTCCTCCCCGATTTTTTGTCCGCCGCCGCAGAACGGCGCGCGCCTCCCACCCGTGTTGCATTTCCGCGCCGGCTGCGCAAGCCTCGGCTGACAGACGCCACCGGGAGACCCTGCGATGACCACCCGCCCGCCGGCCGAGATCGGCATGAGCCTCGACGAGGTCGATACGCCGGCGCTGGCGATCGACCTCGACGCGTTCGAGCGCAACCTGCGCCGCCTCGCGGAGCGGGTCGCGGGCAGCGGCGCCCGCCTCCGACCGCACGCCAAGACCCACAAATGCCCGATTATCGCGCTGAAGCAGATCGAACTGGGCGCGGTCGGCGTGTGCGTCCAGAAGGTCAGCGAGGCCGAGGCGATGATCTATGGCGGGGTCAGGGACGTCTTGGTCACCAACGAGGTGGTCGGCCGCCCGAAACTGCGCCGCCTGATGGGGCTGGCGCACATGGCGCGGGTCGGGGTGTGCGTCGATGACCCGGAGCAGGTGGCGGCGCTCGACGAAGCCGCCGGCGAGGCCGGGGTGGCGGAATTGGCGGTCCACGTCGAGGTCAACATGGGCGGCAACCGCTGCGGCGTCGAGCCGGGCCGGCCGGCGCTCGACCTCGCGCGGCGGGTCGGCGACACCCGCCATCTCCGTTTCGCCGGCCTCCAGGCCTATCACGGCTCGGCCCAGCATCTGCGCGGCTGGGACGAGCGGCAGGCGGCGATCGCCGGCGCGGTGCAGAAGGCGGCGGAGACCCGCGACCTCCTGTCGGCCAACGGCATCGCCTGCGACAACATCACCGGCGCCGGCACCGGCACGTTCGAGTTCGAGGCGGCGAGCGGCGTCTACACCGAATTGCAGTGCGGCTCGTACATCTTCATGGACGCCGATTACGGCCGCAACCGCGACCCCGACGGCCATCCGACCCGCGCCTTCGAGCCGTCGCTGTTCGTGTGGGCGACGGTGATGAGCCGCCCGACCGACGACCGCGCCATCGTCGATGCCGGCCTCAAGGCCCTGGCCTTCGATTCAGGGCCGCCGGCGGTGTGGGAGGAGCCAACCGCCACCTACGAGCGCGCCTCCGACGAGCACGGCCGCCTCGCCATCGCCGGCGCCACCAACCGCCTGAAGCTCGGCGACAAGCTCCGCCTTATCCCCGGTCATTGCGACCCGACCGTCAACCTCTACGACTGGTATGTCGGGGTCCGCGGCGAGCGGGTCGAAGCCGTCTGGCCGATCACCGCCCGCGGCGCGGTGTATTGACCGCCCTATTGATCTCCGGGGTCGGCGGCGGCGCGACGAGGCACCAGGCGTACCATTCCATCACCGAAGCCTGCGCCGGGTCCGGCCGCCGGCCGCCATCGCGATAATGCGGCAGCGCCAGCGCGGCGAGCCGGCGGGCCAATTCCTCGGCGGCGGACCCGGAAGAGCCGGCCGGCGCGGACTTGTCTTCGGCGCCGTCGCCGGGCAGCGCGGCGGCGGGTTCGGCCGCTGCCTCGCCCAGCCGGCGCAGCGCGGCGATTTCGGCCGGATCGATGCCGCGCGCGATCAGCATCGCGCGAAGCCGGGCGAGGATAGCGGCGGCGGCCTGCGATGCCTGCCGCCGATCGAATGCCGCCGCCTGCCGCCGCATCATATCTTCCTGCAACCGGCTCAGCCGCTTCTCAAAGGCCCGGCGCACGCCGCTCGCCCGCCGGAGTTTCCGGCTGTGCCGCTTCGAGCTGCTTCAGGCGGCGCTCGAAATCGCCGGCCGCGACGGCCCGCATGTAGGTTTCGAGCATTTGCGACAATTCGCAGGCCTCGGCCGGGGTGATCGTGCCCTCGGCGGCGGCATCGGCGACCGCCGCCATCGCCGCCCCGAGATCGCCGGCGCCGCGCAACGCCGGCAGGGCCAGCCGCACCGGCCGCTCGCGCCGGGGCGCGATCAGCCGGTCGAGGCAGAGGCGCAGCGCGGCGGCATCGCCCGCCAGCGCCATCGCCACCGCCTTGCGCGCCAGCGCCGCCGCCTCGCCCTCGAGAAATTGCTCCGCCAGCAATGTGGCGCGGTTCTTCGCCCCCTTCGGCCGCCCCGCCGGGTTGCCCGACCCGCCCTTCGCGAACCGCCCCTTTGAACCCCGCTCCACCTGTTTATACAGGGAATCTACAGGCATCGCCCACTCCCATAGCCCGCGCCGCCGCCGGATGCGTCCGGAGCGGCGGCAAAGCGCGGGAGGGTATCATGCGATTATGGCAATTTTATCGCTGCGGCGGCACAGCGCGCTGTCCGATTAGATTCGCCCATGCCGTTCCTCTATGAAGCACCAGCATCAAATCCCATCTGATATTGTGGGCGATGTGAGATGCGTGCTTGACACGAACGTGGTGGTCGCCGCCATGCGCAGCCCGACGGGCGCTTCCGCAGAGTTGCTGCGAATGGCGCGGCGGGGCGAGGTGGCCCTGCTCGCCAGCGTCGCGCTCGCACTCGAATACGAGGCGACCTGCCGGCTCGAGAACCACATGCTGGCCGCGGATCTCGATCCGGAGGAAGTCGGGGTTTTTATCGATGGCGTGCTGGCGATGGCGGAGCCGGTCGAGGCACATTTTCTGTGGAGGCCGCAGTTGCGCGACCCGGCGGACGAACTGGTGCTCGAAGCGGCCGTCAACGGCCGGGCCGAGGCGATCGTCACTTTCAATCGCCGGGATTTCGGAGCGGCACCCGCCCGCTTCGGCGTGGCTGTGCTGATCCCAGCCGACGCCATCAGGAGGATCAGAGGATGAAACAAGCCACTACCTATCCGCTGCGGCTGCCGCGCTCGGTGAAGGCGGAAGTCGAGCGGCGCGCGAAGGAAGACGGGATCAGCGTCAACCAGTTCGTCGCAACGGCGGTCGCCGAGAAGCTGGCCGCGATGAACACCGCCGAATTCTTCGCCGAGCGCCGCGCCCGCGCCGACATGGACGCGTTCGACCGGCTGATGCGCCGCCCGGGCGGCGAACCGCCGCGGCCGGAGGACGCGCTGCGGTGAACCGTCCGCAGGGCGAGCATAAACCCCCATCGCGGGTGCACATCGTCGTGGACGAGGCGGGGCGCGCGGCGGCTTATTTAGCCGCTTGCGATTTCCGTAGTTCCCTTTATGTTCTATATCATCCGACCATCAGTTGAGGACTGTCCATATTTTGAGATAGATTCGGGAGGAAACGCTAAATGCTTGATCTGAGCCACGGCCAAATGCTGGAATTCCAGGCACCCGCTCTTCCGTATGTTGGCCGCGCGACCCGGATCGACCCGGCGCGGACAGCCGCCGATTCGCGGCAAGCGAAGCTCCTCCGGCTGGAACTTGGCGGGCGCCCCCGCATCCTCGACCTGTTCGCCGGGTGTGGGGGGAATGTCCCTGGTACGGGGTCCATCGCCCGAGTGCCAAAACGCGCATCGCGGCCAATTTTCAAATCGCCGGCGCATTGATGCATACTGGCGCAACCTGAATATCGGGTTCCATCCGTCGCTGTCCGGGGCGCGGCGCCGTGAGCAAAGCAGTATTCACAACGAAGGTCGATCCCACATATGACGACCTTCCTGAGATCCGTTACCATTTTCCGCGAACCTACCTCCGTCAGGTGGAAGCCGCTATCGGCGACTGGATTGTTTATTATGAACCTCGCAGGACGAGCGGAGACCTGAATAGCCGCGGCGGTCGGCAAGCCTATTTTGCCACCGCGCGCCTCGATTCGGTCCAACCTGACCCAGCAACACCGAACCGTTTTTATGGCAATGTCTCTGAGTTTCTTGAATTCGATCGGCCGGTGCCGTTCCGGAGCGGTGAACTCTATTACGAATCCGGCTTGCAACGAGGCGATGGCGGCACAAGCAAGGGAGCCTTCGGTAGAGCGGTGCGCCCGATCACAGACGCCGAATTCGATCTGATCTTGAGGACAGGATTCGAGGAGCTGATCGCACCGGCAGCGCCGGTCGTCGAAGCCACTCGGTCGCGCCTTGAGATGGACGACGAGCCGGCCGAATATCAACACCCCCTGGTTCGGCGAATGACATCTCGCCCCTTTCGAGAGGCGGCGTTTTCGGGTGTGGTGAAGTCGGCTTACAACAATGCCTGTGCCGTAACCGGGATCAGAATCATCAACGGGGGCGGTCGCTCGGAGGTTCAGGCGGCGCATATACGCCCCGTCGCCGATGCCGGACCCGATTCGGTCCGAAATGGATTGGCGTTATGCGGTACTGTTCATTGGATGTTCGATCGCGGCCTGCTCTCGCTTGGTGATGATTACACGGTGTTGATGACAAAGTCGGGCATTCCGGATGCCATTCGCCGGATGATAAATTTCGATGGAAAGCTCCAACTCCCGTTACGCCCTGAGTTCCGGCCGCATCCTCAATTCTTAAAATACCACCGGGAGAAGGTCTTCAAGGGATGAGAAAAATTGCGATCAAACCCCTCACGTGGGCTGACCTCTCGTTTTTCGAATACCGATTTGGCTCCGGCGACGATAAATCTATTATTCTGGAACGCGCTGCGCTCGAAACTTTGTTCCCGGCGCTTAGAGCGTCGAAAGAGGCCAGGACCCTGCCAGTCGATCTTTGGGTTTTTGGACCTGCCGCGAAAGCGCCAGTAAATATCCAACGGAAACTCTCGTTTAGACGGACCTCCGGGTCATGTTATCTGGGAGGAGAATTTTTACTGAATCCGATCGACGACCCGACTCGCTTCAACGATCTCGCCCCTGGCGATTATGCGGTCTTCGCGTTTGAAGGCGATGTTGTCCCGTCATCGGCCATGATGCTGTTGGTCGCGGCGGCGGCGCCCGAGGATCGCGCGCTGCACGCCGCGCTCGGGCGGTTCGGTCTGGCCGGGCGCGAGACGATGCGGGTGCTGTCGGAGACCGGGATCGTCCGCCTCGTGGCGGAACTCGGGCTGCCGGACGACCATCCGCTGGCCGGGTTCGCGATCAGCGAGGAGCTTCAGGAGGCCGCAATCGGCAGCGTGGCGGCGGTGGAACGCCTGCGGCGGCGGGCGCATGCGCCCAACGTATCGCCGGAGGCGCTGCGCCGCGCCCGCGAGCAGGCCGAGGCGATCGGCCGGCTGGGCGAGGAACTGGTGGCGGCGCACCTTCAGCGCGAGCAGGATTCCGGGCGCATCCTGTCGTTCGACTGGGTAGCGGAGGCGAATGCCGTGGCACCTATGGATTTCCGGATCGGCTTGTCAGAAACCGGGACGGAGCGAATCGACGTGAAGACGACCGCCGGTCCGTTTGAGCGGCCGTTCCACATTTCGCTGTCGGAATTGAGGGAAATGGCGGCGCCAGCCGGCGGGCCGTACCGCATCTACCGCGTTTACGAGGCTGGGCAGACAGGCGCCCGGCTTCGCATCTCCGATGACCTTTGCGAATTCGGGCGAGCGGTCATTGTGGCCTTGGCGGCGCTGCCGCCGGGCATCATGGCCGATGCCGTTTCGGTCGATCCGGCGGGGATTTCGTTCGGCGAACCGACCGTCCTGATCCCCGGCGACGACGGCGAGGATGCGTGAGCCGCGGCGGCGGCGATGTTCTGACCCCGGCGCAGCGCAGTTTCTGCATGTCCAGAAACCGCGGCCGGGACACCGGGCCGGAAATTCATCTCCGGCGCGCGATTTGGAAGCTCGGTCTCAGATACCGGTTGCGCCTGCCGGTTCCGGGCCGGCCCGATCTTGCCTTCCCAGGCGCCCGCCTCGCGGTTTTTGTCGATGGCTGTTTCTGGCACGGCTGCCCCGAGCACGCAGTGCGGCCCCGCAATAACGCCGACTTTTGGGCGAAGAAACTCGCACGGACCAGGGAACGCGATGCCGAGATCACAGGACGCCTGCGCGAGCAAGGCTGGACCGTGCTGCGGCTTTGGGAGCACGAGATCGATCGGAGCGCCGATGCGGCCGCGGCCACGGTGGCGGAGGCGGTCCTTGCGGCGGTTGGGCATCTATAGCCCTTGCGGAATCCGGAACGCCCGCCTGCGGCCGGGACGCCGGCGGTCCGGGAGCCGATCTGTTCAGAGGGGCGGGAGGTTGCTGGTGAGCGAATTTTGGCACCCGGTAGCCGCGATGCCGTCATACCGGCGCAGGCCGGTATCCATGGTTCCACCGCGCGGGCGGCTGACAGGTGGGTCCCGGCCTTCGCC
>DASUKH010000241.1:0-18163 GCA_036278835.1 Allostellaceae bacterium | reverse complement strand
CGAACAAGCGGCTCGACACCGCCCGCGGCCGTTCGCTAGAACCCGCGCGTTTGGAAAGGTTAGCGGTAATGATCGTCTTCTCGATCGGGTTGCCGAGCCGCTTCGCGGAGTGGTGCGATTTCCTGCTTGCCCGGCTGATCGAGCATGACTGCGGGTCAGTTGACATAATAGAGATTGATAGCGTCGAAGAACTCGGGTTGGCGGCGATCAGGGCGAGCTCGATGAACCTGATCGCCCGTTGCCGCCAACCAGTCCCACGCCTACAGACCGCTATTCTGGATTCCGGTCGACCGTTCGTGATTGCACTGCCGGACCCGCGCGACGCACTTCGACACCTTGTCGAACAAGTCGGCTGGAGCGTGCCGGATGCAACGAGGGCGGTTGCCAGCAGTTGCTCGGCCTTGTCACGGATGGTGCACGCGCCGAAAGCCCTGGTGCTGACGCGCGATGATGCGCGCGAGCCGCGCGCAACTGCACAAGCCATTGTTCGCCACTTGTGGCCGGGAGTCGCAGAGAGCCGGTTGGCGGCTCCGGCCGAGGCGCTTCCGACGTTCGATAGCGGCGCTGAGGCGGAGGATGCCGAGTTGTGGTGGGAGGAGCTTGTCGATCGCGATCGCGCGGTGGCGCACGGGGCCCTGCGCCCATTTTTGCAATATTTTTCCGGGAGCACCGCGCTTGAGCCTCTCGTCTGGGAACGCGAGCTGTTTTTCATAAGTGAGGAACCGCCGACCGACACGCGAGTCCCCGCGGATAGGCCGCTGGATTTGACGGGGCGGGCCCGCATCCTGCTGTTCGGCCCGGGGATCAATCTGCCACCCGGCGGCTGGTCAGCTAAGGTGGCGCTCGGCTTTTCGCAGGAGGCAGCCGGGATGGGCTTTATCGTCGAGGTCTATACCGGCTCGCAACTGGCGGCAACCCAGCTGCAACCCTCGGGTGCGCAAGCAATCGAAGCAAGTCTTCATTTTGCGATCGAGAAAACACTCGACCGCCAAGTCGAGGTCCGCATCCTAAGCGACCGCGCCGCTTTCGATGGCCGGCTGGCTATCGGTAATGTCGTGCTGACACCACATCCAGAGATTCAGGACGAGACGCAGGAATATCTGACGCAAGTGCTGACGCAGTAGCCGCGCCGAAAAGCCATCAAAGCTGCGCGAGTATCGCCCCGCCATGGATGAATTCGACACCGGTCTGCCCGATGCGAAATTCTATGACGCCGCCGTCTGTCTCGAATTCCAGGTCCAGTTCGAGTCCGCCGCGACGCTCGACGAGAATCTTTCTCTCGGCAATTTTCGCTGAGCAATCCTTCAGGATGTCGAGTTCAAGCGCGGCGCCACGCTTACGATGACCCGTCACCTCGACGGAGTGCGTAACCCGATAACGGCCGGAATCGAGGCGCCGATAGGGCCCAAAAATCACGGTGCCGTTAGGGGCATCTTGGCCAATCCGGCTCCGGCCATCGTCGTCGCGCCCGATACCGGGGACTAGCCGGAAAGCGGTGGCAGGAAAGCGCTGCATTTTATCGCCGCCGACCATCAGCTGCACGATGCGCTGGATCTCATTCGGCTGGTCCGATCGGCAGCGGCTGCATGCCGTCTTCTTGCACCAGTCTTTGGTCCGATGGATGTCGAACAACTCGCCCCATGCCGGGCCATCGAGAACCTCGGCAACGCTTTGGGTCGTCAGGTCACCAAGTCGATTCGATTTTGAAAAATCAAGGCAACAGCCGAGCACCGCGCCATCGAAATCAACGACGAGGGTTTTCAGGTAGTCCGGCGCACAAAAACCGCCGATTGGAGCCAGCGAAAGCTGGTTCCACGGCCCTTCCTCCCAACAGCGATTGCTGATTTGGGTGAATTGCGGTTCGGCGGAGCCGTGGCTGAGGAAATAGTCGCGAATATTCGTCAGCTCGGATAGATTTCCCTTGTGGATGGGTGAGGTGATATACACCTTATTGTCATGGTTGCGGCTCAGCAGCGATAGAATTCGCGGGAAAGAGCGCTCCGCTTTCAGGGGGTGCATGAACCGGTTGTAAATCTCGGGGTTCACAGCCTCGACATGCACAGCGATCGTATCGGCGAGATCGAGGATAAAATCGTGCTTCTTCGGATCGTAGACGCCGCAATTGGTCGCGATCGCAATCGCCGAACGCGGCAACAATTCCTTTATCAGCCGCAAGCGTTTCTCGAAGAGCGGATCCTCCAGCGGCTCGCCAAACAGACCGAACAAGAACCAGCCGGCATAGCTGCCCGCGCTCAGCTCGTGAATAATGCGTGAGAAAAGTTCAAAATCCATATAACCATGCGGAAAGCCGCGCCGGTGTTCCTTATTCGTCGGGCAGTGAATACAAGAGGCATTGCACACTGCAGTCGTACCGAAGATGACCTCGGTCAGGTCCTTGATCGCCGGTTTAACATAACCTTGAAAGTAAAAATCCTCCTCTGATACTTGGCCATCTGTGCTAAGGAGCGTGATAAACCGCAACAGCGTCGTGGCGCAATTCGCGCTCGCATGGCCAAATATCTCGATCGTGCTCTCTTCATCGAGGCTGAAGCGGAGATAAAGCCGGTCAAGCTTGTCGCGGTTTTGCGGGATCGCTTCGAATTCCTGCTGGTCCAGAAGCACCTGGCTCGCAAACAGGCGTGCGCCGACGCGGATCGTTTCGCCAGCCGCCTGCTCGGAAAACATGATCTGCACGCGCGCGGCATAGCGGCCCGCAGGTAAACGCAGCGCCTCGGAAAAGAAACGGCCTCCGAGTGCGCGGTAGGGCAGAGGCGAAACCGGCGCTGGGTCGAACTGCACCCGCTGAACCCGATCGTGAAGCTCAATACGCATTCGTTCATCTCCCACTCAGCAATGGTGGAGCATGGGCGATTGCTCGGCACCGTAGAGGGATCACAAGCCCTCGTATATAGAGATAGCCAAATCGACATCGTCGAACACCTTGCCGCGGCCGCGATGCATGACGAGTGCCCGCGAGCAGTATTCCTTGACGATTTGCGGCACATGCGAGGCGAGGATCAGGCTGCGGCGGGCGCGCCGTTCGAACAATTCCTCCTGCGAGCGGCGCTGAAAGCGCGGGTCGCCCACCATGATGATCTCGTCGATCAGATAGCAATCGAAATCGACCGCCAGCGAGAGGGCGAAATTGAGCCGCGCCCGCATGCCGGTCGAATAGGTGCGCACCGGCTCCGACAGGAACTTGCCGAGCTGGGCGAAATCTTCGACGTACTCGCGCATCTCGCGGAACGGCCTGCCGTAAATGCGGGCGATAAAGCGGATATTGTCGTTGCCGGTCATCGTGCCGCCGACGCCGCCGCTGAGGCCGACCGGCCAGGAGACCGACATCGTGCGCTCGACACTGCCCTCGGTCGGCAGCTCGGCGCCGGAGACGAGCCGGATCAGCGTCGATTTGCCGGCCCCATTGCGCCCGAGCAATGCCAGCTTCTCGCCGGGCATCAGGCTGAAACTGATGTTGCTCAGAACCCGGTTAACCCGTTTCCCGGTTTCCGAGTAATAGTCCTTGCACAAATCGCGGACCTGAATCATTCGAGTTCTACGTGGTGGCGCACGTCGCGCATCAGCCACAGCCCGATCAGGGTCAGCACGGTCAGCAGAAAGGTCAGGTACGGGATGTTGTAGTAGGCATGCATTTGCGGGCCGAAATACCCGCCGCGCACCATCTCGTAGCAATGCAACGGCGGGTCGATCGCCAGCGCGATGACGCGCAGCTTCGTCGGCAACCACTCTGCCAGGACGAAAAAACCGCTGAAAAAGATGTAGAGATAGCCGATCGGCTGCCAGATGTGGGCAACCAGCTCGGAGCGCTCGGACAGCGCGGCCAGCAGCATCCCGATGCACAGCGACCACCATGCCGTGTAAAGAAACCCGAACAGCATGAGGGGGTAGTTGTAGGGCAGATCGAGCGCCCCGATGACGTAAATAGCGAAGAACGAGACGACGACCGAAGCCAGATTGCCGAGCGCCTCCAGGCCCTGGCGGCCAAGGAACAGATCGAGCGGCGTCACCTGCCGGTGGTAGAGCAGCGCGGAGTTGGCCCGCAGCGACAGCAGCGACAGGCCGGTCACATGCCGGAAAATCAACAAGGGCATATAGCCGGTCCACACGAACGCGACCATCGGCAGACCGTGCTCGAACGGTGCGCGGACATAGGACCACACCGCGATGACCGGAAAGGCGAAGATCAGCGGCTCGCAAAACAGCCACGCGAAGCCGAGATTGCGGCGGCCCCAGCGGGTCACGAGGTCGCGCATCATGATCGCGCCGACGACCCGCCGCTGCACCCGCAGGTCGCCAAAGAACGCGGCGAGCGCGCGCATGCTAGGCTCCGGCGTGCTCGCGGATGCCGGAAACCAGCAGCCACGCGATCCCATAGACCAAGACGCAGCTGACGGCGATGACCGCGAACGAGGCGAACCGCTTCGGATAGATCGGGTAATCGGGGAGGCCCGGCTGCTCGATCGTCTCCAGGTAGATCTGCTGCCGCTGCGCCTCCAGTTTGGCGGCTTCGAGCGAGGCGAAGGCCGAGGTCAGAGTCTTTTCGGCGAGCCGCAACTGCACCTCAAGGCGCTCGTATTCGCTGAGCGCCGTGGCGATCGAGCTGTTGTTGCCGGTGATCTTTGAACGCTGCGCCGCGATCAGCTTGTCGAGCGAGGCGATGCGCGTCCGCAACAGCCGAACCTGCGGGCTGTGCGGGGCATTGCGCCGAAGCTCGTTCAACTGTGCCTCGGTGTTGGCGAGTTTCGCGTTCATCTCGGCCAGCAGCTCAACCGGCCCCGTCGCCGCGCTTTTCGGATCGAGCATGTTGCGCCGGACCCGATAGGCGGTCAGTTTGGTCTGTATCGCCGCGATCTGCTGCTCGGTATCGTCAACCTCTTTCCGGAACGAGGCGAGCGTGTCGCGCCGGGCGCGGGTGTTGAGCTCGTTGACCAGTTGCTCGCTGAATTGCAACAGCGCGCGCGCGATGCGCCGTGCGTCCTGCGGCCGGAATGCGTCGACCTGCAGGGTGCTGACCCCGCTCGCACTATCGACCTCGATCGAGACAAAGCGCAAATAGCTGTCGTAGAGCGCCTCGAAATCGTGACGCCAGAACTGGATTCCCGGAAACCGGCTGATCGGGTCGCCTTCCGGGCGGCTCAAGAGGGCGCGCAGATCATCCTCGCGCTCCAGCCGGCGCACGGCATCGCGCGAGGTAAGATAGGCGTAGACAGCATAGGTGTCGGCCGATGTGCTCGAGCCGGCTGCGCTGCTGATCATGGCGCTGACCAGGTTTGCCGTGGCCCTGTTCGGGCTGTGGACGACAAACTTGACCTCGGACATATACTGGTCCGAGGCGACCGCGAAATAATAAACCCCGGCAAACAGCGTCGGCAAACCGACGATTGCCCAGAACCAAATGTTGAGCGAGCGCAAAAAAGCGGCGATCCGGGCGGCGGCGCGGGACGGGGCGCCGCCCGCCGCGACCGCATCGGAGATGGCCCGGGCGCGGCTGACAAACTCAACCATCAACAGCTTCCAGCGTTGCCGACGGAGGATGAGAAGGAACGCAGGACATACCGGACCGGGGCGCCGCACCCCCGCATCAGCGGCCCCCCGTCACGCAACTATACAGGCGGCTCGGCCGCGCCGGAACCGGAAAGCGAAGAACCGGCCGGCCCGGCCTCGAGCAGATTTACGACAAAGGCGGCGAGATCGCCGCCGGTGAACCTGTGCGCGGCGATCCCGGCCGCCGCCGCCGCGGCAAGATCGCGCGGCCGGTCGCCGATTGCAAAGCTCTCCTCCTGCACGACCGGCCACGCCGTCATCAGGTCGAGAATCATGCCCGGCGCCGGCTTGCGCCAGTCACTGGCCCGCCGATAGGGGGCAACCGGCGCATCGGGGTGGTAGGGGCAATAGCGGATGTCGTCGAGATGGGCACCGACAGCGGCGAGATCGCCTGCCATGCCGGCATGCAATGCCGCGACGTCCGCCTCCCCGAAAAAGCCGCGCGCCACGCCGGACTGGTTCGTTACGACGAACACGAACAGCCCGGCATCGTTGAGATGCCTGACCGCGTCGCGGGCGCCGTCAATCCAGCGGAACCGGGCGCGCGAGCCGACATAACCGTCATCGTGATTGAGCACGCCGTCGCGGTCGAGAAAAGCCGCCGGGCGGCATCGGCGGCGGGGGATTTCGCGTTGCGCCCGGCCCGGCCCCTCGGCGCCGGCAAGCGTGACGAAATACCGATCGAACCGATGCCGGCGCAACCGCCCGGCGCGCTCGAGTCGGCCGAAAAAATCCCCGGTCGGAGGGCCCATAGCGAGCGCCGCGCGTCGTAAGGCCCATACCCCGCCGGCGCCGGGTCCTCTCGCAACTCCGTCCGGCCGCTCGGCCGCCATCGCAAGCGCTTCGGGATCCCGCAACAGGCCGGCGGCGACGGCGCATAAATTGACGTCGAACCAGACGGCGCCGTCGAGCATCAGGAAGGCCTCATCGAGGCGATCGCGCACCGTCCGCAAAGCGAGGCCGGGTTCCCCTGCGCGCGGCGCGGCAGCGACCGAGATGTTCAGGCCCAGCCGCGACCGCAGCGCCGTCGTTCCGGCATAGGCGGCAAACGGCTCGATGGCACCTCCGGCGACAAGCAGGATTTTGCGAAATCCGTGCCGGCCGAGTTCGAACACCAGCACGTCCAGAAAGGGTGCGCCCGCAACCGGCAGCAACGGCAGCAGTGTCTCGCCAGACCCGCACAGGATCACCGCCTGGTCGATCATGCCTCGCCAAATGCCCGCGATTGACGAATGCCGGAGAGGGGGCGGCGCAGCGCAACAATCGGTAACAATCTTTGATTTGTCCATAAGGGACGCCGCGCCTAGTTTGCTCGTCGGGATCGTTGCATTTCGCTTCGCAGCGCGTGTCGGGGGACATAAGGTTGGGGGATATGGGGATTTCGCTTCAGCGGACGATGGGGGCCGCGATCGGCTGCCGCGGCATCGGCCTGCATTGCGGTCAACCGGTGTCGATGATGCTGCGCCCGGCCGCGCCGGACACCGGGATCGTGTTTCGCCGGCTCGATGCCGGCGCCGAGATTCGCGCCGTATGGCATAATACCGTCGAGTCCGCGCTATCGACGGTGCTGTCGAACGGCGAGGGCATCCAGATCGGCACGATCGAGCACCTGATGGCGGCGCTTGCCGGAGGCGGGATCGACAACGCGATTGTCGAACTCGACGGACCGGAGGTGCCGATCATGGATGGCAGCGCCGCCCCGTTCCTGCAGATCATCGAGCGCGCCGGCACCGCCGCGCAGGACGCCGCCCGGCGCGCCATCAAGGTGCTGCGGCCGGTGCGGGCCGGCGCCAATGGCGCGAGCGCGGAACTGTTGCCGGATCACGGGTTTTCGATGAGCTTCGAGATCGATTTCGACAACCCGCTGATCCGCCGCCAGGACATCGTGATGAGCTTCGAACCGGAGACGTTCAAGGCCGAGCTGGCGCCGGCCCGTACCTTCGGTCTGCTCAACGACCTGCCGCGCCTCAGAGCGGCCGGTTTGGCGCGCGGCGGTTCGCTCGACAACGCCGTCGTGGTTCACGGCGGCCGCGTCCTCAACGATGGCGGCCTCCGGTTCGCCGACGAATTTGTCCGCCACAAGCTGCTCGACGCGTTCGGCGATCTTTATCTCGCCGGCGGTCCGATCATCGGGCATTTCCGCGGACAGCGCTCCGGCCACTCGCTGACCCGGCAGCTTCTCGCCGCGCTGTTCGCCGATCGCACCGCATGGTGCGCCACGACGATGGCCGAGGGGCCGGAACTCGAGGCCATCGCGCTCGCGCAAACCGGCCGGACGGCGCGCGCCTGAGCGGACCACGCCGACGGCTGCGCGGCGACGCAGCATGCGGTGGGTTTGCCAGCGGCGGCGCTTTCCATGCTATAACGCCGCGGGGATTTGGTTCGGGGGTTAACAGGATCGATGCGTCCGTTGTCGCTGGCCGCGCGGATTGCCGCCGCTGGGCTGATGCTTGCCGTGGCGGCTTGCAGCAGCGCCCCGAAAAAGCAGGCCTATATCGAAAAGCCGGTCGACGATCTTTACAACAAGGCGATGGATGCCTTGGTCAGCGACAATTACGCAACCGCCGCCAACACCTTCGATCAGGTGGAAAGCCAGCACCCCTATTCCGTATGGGCGACCAAAAGCCAGTTGATGGAGATTTACGCCCTCTACTCGGATAACCGCTACAACGATGCGATCATCGCCGCCGACCGCTTCATCCAATTGCATCCCGGCCACCGCGACGTGGCCTATGCCTATTATCTAAAGGCGATCTGCTATTACATGCAGATCGTCGATGTAGGCCGAGACCAGAAGCAGACCGAACAGGCATTAAAGTCGCTGGAGGAGGTGGTCCGCCGCTTCCCCGACAGCAAATATGCACGTGACGCCAAGCTCAAGCTCGATTTCACGCGCGACCATCTGGCCGGCAAGGAGATGGAGATCGGCCGGTATTATCTTAAGCGCGGCGACTATCTCGCTGCGATGAACCGTTTCAAGACGGTGGTCGATAAATATCAGACGACGACGCATGTGCCGGAGGCGCTCGAACGCCTCGTCGAGTGCGACCTGGCGCTGGGTTTGGCCAAGGAAGCCAAGGACAACGCCGCGGTGCTCGGCTACAACTACCCGGGAAGCCGCTGGTACAAAGACGCCTACGCGCTGGTTACCGGCCACGGCACGGCGACCGCCAGCGAAGGCTGGTTCGGCCGGGTCACTGGCGGGATTTTCTGATCGGGGCACCGCGCTCAGTGCTTGCGTTGCCCAGCGAGCACATAGCCGCCAAACTGAGGATCCTTGTCCTTCCGCATTCCCGGCGAAAGCCGAGACTCACTTTGCCACCTGCTCGGAAGCGGATTGATGGACCCCGGCTTCCGCCGGGGATGCGGAGACGAGAATGCCGCCGCTGTCCTCAATCGGAGCCGGCCAATGCCGTGACGAGCGGCGCCGGGGCCGCCGGAATATCGTCGAACAAATGGCAGGCGATGACGCGGTCCTCGAGTTCGCGCAGCTCAGGCACGCGCTGGCCGCACTGGGCCATTGCCTGTGGACAGCGGGGGTGGAAGCGACAGCCGGACGGCGGGTTGATCGGGCTCGGCACCTCGCCGGGCAGGATGATTTCCGGCCGGCGTTCGTCAGGGTGGCTCGGCAATGCGGCCGAGAACAGGGCCTCGGTATAGGGGTGCTTCGGCGCCAGCGCGAGGGCGCGGGCCTCGCCGCTCTCGACGATCCGCCCGAGATACATGACGACGATCTGATGGCTCATATGCGCCACCGCCGCGAGATCGTGCGCAATGAACAGGTAGGAAAGGCCGAGCTGCGCCTGCAAATCGCGCAACAGGTTCAGGATCTGCGCGCGGATCGATACGTCGAGCGCGGAGACCGGCTCGTCGAGCACGATCAGCTTCGGCGACAGCGCGAGAGCGCGGGCGATCGCGATGCGCTGGCGCTGGCCGCCCGAGAATTCATGCGGGAACAGGTCGGCGGCGCGCGCCGGCAACCCGACCAGATCGAGCAGCTCCTCGATCCGCCGCCGCACCGCCATTGCATCCAGCCGTTCGTTGGTGACAAGCGGCTCCGCGATGATCGCACCAACCCGCATCCGCGGGTTGAGTGAGGCAAAGGGGTCCTGGAACACCGCCTGCACCGAACGGCGGTATTTGCGGCGGCCGGCGGTGTCGAGCTGGCGCAGCTCGCTGCCTTCGAACAGCATCGCGCCGCCGCTCGGGGTTTCCAGGCCGAGCACGAGTTTGGCCGTCGTCGTCTTGCCGCAGCCCGACTCGCCGACAATGCCGACGGTGCGGCCCGGCTCGATCGCGAACGAGATGCCGTCGACGGCCCGCACCACGCCGCGGCCGCCGGCGCCGCGTACCGCGAAATGCTTGGTCAGCCCGATCGCCTCGATGACGGCGGTGCCGTTCGACGCGGTGCTATTGCTGACGGCGGGTTCCGGCGCCATCAGACCGCTCCGCCGGCGACGCGCAATTCGTCGCGTGCCGGCGCGCTGACGGGAAGCGGCGGTTCGGTGAGCCAGCAGCGGGCCAGCCGCCCCTCCTCCGGCACGAAGACGGGCGGCGCCGCAACATGGCAGCGCGCCATCGCCTGCCCGCAGCGCGGCGCGAAGGCGCAGCCGGGCGGCAATGACGAGAGGTCGGGCGGCTGCCCGTCAATGGCGGCAAGGCGCTGATCGGGATCGCTCATCCGCGGGATCGAATCGAGCAATGCCTTGGTGTAGGGGTGCGCCGGCGCGTTAAAGATGCGCGACACCGGCCCGTGCTCGACCATCCGCCCGGCATACATGACCGCGAGCTGGTCGCACATCTTGGCGACGATGCCGAGATTGTGGGTGATAAAGATCAGCGCCAGCCCGTGCGCCCGCTGCAGATCGCGCAGCAGGTTAAGGTATTGCGCCTGGATCGTCAGATCGAGGCTGGTGGTCGGCTCGTCGGCGATCAACAGGCGCGGTTCGCAGGAGATGCCGATCGCGCCGACGATGCGCTGGCGCATGCCACCCGACATCTCGTGCGGGTATTGCCTGACGCGCGCCTCCGGCGAGGGGATGCGCACCGCCTTCAGCAATTCGCGCGCCCGCTGCCACGCGGTACGGCGGCCGGCGTGCTCGTGCACCTGGATCGGCTCGGCGACCTGATTGCCGATCGTGAACAGCGGGTTCAGCGAGGCCATCGGGTCCTGCAGGATCATCGCGATCCGTTTGCCGCGGACCTCGCGCATCTCCGCGTCGGTCTTGGTGACCAGGTCTTCGCCGTCAAGCAGCGCGCGGCCGCTGACGATGCGCGCCGCCGGCGGCAATACCCTGAGGATCGACAGGGCCAGCGTGCTCTTGCCCGACCCCGACTCGCCGACGATGCCGAGCGTCTCGCCGGCCTCGACGCGCAGCGATACCTGATCGACCGCCCGCACCACCCTGGTGCCCTGCGCCGAAACGTAGTGGGTCGAGAAATTGTCGAGTTCGAGAAGCGGGGCTCCGCCGGTCATTCGTCACCCATCACAGCTGCCGCAATTGCGGGTCGAGCTTGACCCGCAGCCAGTCCCCGAGCAGGTTGGCCGATAGCACCATCAGCATGATGCAGAGGCCGGGGAACACGGTCAGCCACCAATAGCCGACCATCAGGCCCTGCTTGCCGTCGGCCAGCATCAACCCCCAGGCCGGCTGCGGCGGCGGCACCCCGACCCCGAGGAACGACAGCGAGGCTTCGGCGACGATGACGACGCCAAGCATCAGGGTGCCGAGCACGATCGCGCTGTTGATCACGTTGGGCAGGATGTGGCGCCGCATGATCGCCCATTTCGAGCAGCCGGCGACGATCGCCAGCCGGACGAACTCGCGCTCTTTCAGCGACAGCACCTCGCTGCGGATCACCCGCGCGTAGCGGGTCCAATAGACGGCGCCGAGAATGATCACGATGTTCCACATGCTGGGGCCGACGATCGCCGCCAGGAAGATCGCGAAGGTCAGCGCCGGCAGGGCGAGCCACGTGTCGGTCAGGCGCATCACCACCTGATCGACCCAGCCGCCGAGATAGCCCGAGATGATGCCGAGCATGGTGCCGACAAACCCGGCGAAGATGACCGCGGTGAAGCCGACCACCATCGAGATGCGGGCGCCGAAGATCAGGCGCGAGAGCACGTCGCGCCCGAGTTGGTCGGTGCCGAGCAGGTATTCGGTGGTGCCCCCCGCCACCCAGAACGGCGGTTTGAACCGCGCCGTCAGGATGCCGACCTCGGGATTGTGGGGCGCCAGCTGGTTGGCGAAGATCGCGACGAAGGTGATCGTCGCCAGGATCGCCAGCGGGATCACCGGATAGTCGCCCACCCGGATGAGGCGCCGCGAGGGCCGACTCGGGGCGCGTCCGGCGACGGCAACGAGCTCTGCGTCTACTTGGATGCTCATCGTCAGCTCCCCAGCCGGATGCGCGGATCGACAAATGCGTAAACGATGTCGATAAACAGGTTCACGATCACAATCATCGCGCCGCCGAGGATCACGCAGCCCTGGACGACCGGGAAATCGCGGAACGCGATGCCCTCGTACAGCAGCCGGCCGATCCCGGGCCAGGCGAACACCGTTTCGACGACGACGGCGACGTTGATCATCAGCACGAGGTTGATGCCGGCGAGGGTCATCACCGGGATCAGCGCGTTCTTGAAGGCGTGCTTGGCGATCACGAGGATCTGCGGCAGGCCCTTGATGCGCGCCAGCTTGATGTATTCCGACCCCAACACCTCGAGCATCGAGGATCGGGTCAGCCGCATATGCGCCGCCGCGAAATACCAGCCGAGGGCGAAGGCCGGCATGATCAGGTGCCACGGCGTGCCGGCGCCGGACGACGGCAGCCAGCCGAGATAGACCGAGAATAAGAGGATCAACAACAGGCCGACCCAGAAGGACGGCATCGACAGGCCCAGCAGGGTGAACAGCTTGCCGGCACTGTCCCAGAAGCGGCCGACATGCACCGCCGCGAGGATGCCGGCGGGGATGCCGATCACCAGCGAGAACAGCATTGCCACCGACGCCAGTTCGAGCGAGTTCGGCAGCCGCGACAGGTAAAGCCCCATCACCGGCGTCTGATAGTAGAAGGACTGCCCAAGCTCGCCGTGAAACAGGCTCCACATGAACAGCACGTATTGGACATAGAGCGGCCGGTCGAGCCCGAATTGATGATGGATCGCAGCGATATCGCCGGGCGCGGCGCCGGGTTCGACCAGCAGAGCGGCCGGGTCGCCGGTCAGCCGGACGAACAGAAAGATGGTCACCGACAAGAGGAACAGCGACAGCACGGCATAGCCGGCCCGCCGGGCGATATACCGCTTCATCAGCTTCTCGCTTTCTGGCCGGTGTGCCGCCGGCTTTTCGCGCTATGTGCTTTTCAGCGTGATGTCCTCGAAGGGTGCCGTGTAGGCAAACCCCGGGATGTCGCCAAACGAGGCGTGGCCGACCCGCGGCCCGGAGCCGTTCAGAAACCCGAGCTGCCAGATCGGCACATAGATCGCCTTTTCATGGGCGAGCTGCTGCATCTTGGCGAGGATCGCGCCGCGCTTTTTCGGATCGAGCTCGCCGGCCTGCTGCGGGAACAATTCGTCAATGTCGGGATAGCTGCCGTAGCAATAGGCGCCGCCCTTGACGACGAACGAGGCCATGCGGGTCGCGGCGTTGCCGAAGGCGCCGCTGGCGCCCTGAATGATCCCGCGCTTGTATCTGCCATTCGTGTAGCCGGCGAAAAACCCGGCCCGCTCGATCGGCTGCAATTTCACGCTGATGCCGATCGCCGCCAGATTGTTGACCGAGACCTCGGCCATGTTGGCGTAGGAGCTGTCGCAATACATCAGCCCGGCATCGAACCCGCCGGCATGGCCGGCCTCGGCCATCAGCTTCTTCGCCTGCTCGGGATCGTAAACCGCTTTCGGCGGCTGCCAGTAATATTCGAACGTGTACGGGACGACGGCGTTGTTGGTGACCTTGCAGTAGCCGAGGAACAAGGCCTTGCTCATGCCCTCGCGATCGATCGCGAAATTGGCGGCCTGCCGCACCCGCAAATCGTGCCACGGCGATTTCGGGTCCCACTGCTCGGGGAAATACAGCCAGTTCGGCGCCTGCAGCACCACCGGCTCGAGTTTCAGGCCCGGCGTCTTGCGCAGTTCGTCGGCGAGCTCGCCGCGGATCGAATAAGCGATATCGACCTCGCCGCGCTTCAGCGCCGCCAGCCGCGTCGCCTCGTCGGGGATCACCTTCATCACCAGCTGCTTGACGGCCGGCGTCTTGCGCCAGTACCCGTCAAACGCCTCGAGCACCAGCTCGACACCGGGATTGAACGAGACGAATTTGTACGGGCCGGCGCCGATCGGATGCTGCTTGAAGCCCGCATCGCCAACCTTCTCGACGTACTTCTTCGGCACGATCCAGCCGGCGCCGCTGGCGCTCGAATAAAACGTCAGGAAATCCGGCCACGCCTTCTTCATGTGAAACCGGACATGCCGCTTGTCGAGCGCTTCGATCGAAGCGACCTGCTTTTTCATCAACTCGTGCGCGGCACCGCGATAGCGCTCATAGGAGAATTTGACGTCCTCGGCGGTCACCGGTTCGCCGTTGTGGAAATGCACCCCGTCGCGCACCACGAAATCGTGGGTCAAATTGTCCTTCGACGTCGTCCACGACTCGGCGAGGCATGCCGCGCGCGAATTCCCGGGGAGCGGCTTCACCATCGCGTCGTGCAGCGCGTAGAGGATCATGAACGGGCTGATGATGCCGAGCGTGTCGGCCGGATCGAGCCACGTTGCCGGCACCGAGACGTGCAAGGCCCAGGTCAGCTTGCCCTGCGGTTTGCTGCCCGCCGCCCGCGCCCAGCCGGGGGCGCCGGCCGCCGCCAGCCCGAGCGCGCCGGCCGCCAACAGGTCGCGCCTGCGCATCCCGTCCTCGCTGGAAGCGGTGCTGATTTGGTTGGAAATGCGCCGCTGCAACGCCATGGTGCCTCCGTCCCGAATCGGCCCCTTACACAGGGCCTTGCCGCGACTGTAGCCGACTCGCGCGGCACCTGTCTCTAGGATTGTGCGACAGCAACGTTGCACCAAAGCATTAGCCGCCTCCCCTTGACGAGAGAGGCGCCGCAAGCCTGTCGCGGGTACGGGTGGCGGGCGCGAGCGACGGCGCTCACGCCTTGGTCGTGATGTCTTCGAACGGAGCCGTGTAAGCGAAGCCCGGGATGTCGCCGAACGAGGAATGGCCAACCCGCGGCCCGACCCCGTTCAGGAATCCGAGCTGCCAAATCGGCGCGTAGATCGCCTTCTCATGCATGAGTTGCTGCATTTTGGCGAGGATCACCGCCCGCTTGTTGCGGTCGACCTCGTCGGCCTGCTGCGGGTAAAGCTCATCGATATCGGGGTAGCTGCCATAGACATAGGCGCCGCCTTTGACGGCAAACGAGGCGAGCCGGGTCGCCGCATTGCCGAAGGCGCCGCTCGCCCCGCGCAGAATTCCGCGCTGGTACTTCTTGCCGGAATAGCCGGCGAGAAAGCCGGCACGCTCGACCGGCTGCAGGACGGCGCGAATCCCCACCTGCCGGAAATTGTTGACCGCGATCTCCCCGATATTCGAGTACGACGTATCGCAGTACAATGGCCCGCTGTCGAAGCCGCCGGAATAACCCGCCTCGGCCAACAGCTTGCGCGCCTGGGTCGGATCGTAGACCGCTTTCGGCGGCTGCCAGTAATACTCGAACGTATACGGGATGATGCTGTTGGTCGTCTTGCAATGGCCGAGGAACAGGGCCTGGTTCATCCCCTCGCGATCGAGCGCCAGGTTGGCGGCCTGCCGCACCCGCAAATCGTGCCACGGCGATTTCGGGTCGAACTGCTCGGGGAAATAAATCCAGTTCGGCGCCTGCAATACCGCCGCCTTCAACGTCAGGCCGGGGGTCTTCTGCAATTCCTGGGCCAGCTCGCCGCGGATCGAGTAGGCGATATCGACTTCGCCGCGCTTCAAGGCGGCGAGCCGGGTCGACTCGTCGGGGATTACCTTCATCACAAGCCGCTTGACCGCCGGTTTTTTGCGCCAATAGTCCTCGAATGCTTCGAGCACCAGCTCGACCCCAGGATTGAACGAGACGAATTTGTAAGGCCCGGCGCCAATCGGGTGTTTCTTGAAGCCCTCATCGCCGACCTTTTCGACGTATTTCTTGGGCACGATCCAGCCGGCGCCGCTGGCGGTCGCATAAAACGTCAGGAAATCCGGCCATGGCTTTTTCATCGTGAAGCGGACATGTCGGGGATCGGGGGTTTCGATTGACGCAATCCGCGCCTTCATCACCTTGTTGGCGGCGCCGCGGTAGCGCTCGAACGAGAATTTGACATCCTCGGCCGTGACCGGCGAGCCGTCGTGGAATTTGGCGCCCTGGCGAATGACGAACTCATAAGTGAGATTGTCTTCCGACGTGGTCCACGACTCGGCAAGGCTCGGCGAATAGAGCTTGTCCGGCATCGGTTTGACCATCGCGTCGTGCAACGCGTAGAGGATCATGAACGGGCTGATGATCCCCAGCGTATCGGCCGGGTCCAGCCACGTCGCCGGCACCGAGACGTGCAAGGCCCAGGTCAGTTGCTCCTGCGACCCGGCAGCCCGGGCGATGCGCGGCAGACCGGCGGCGGCAACGCCGAGAGCGGAGGCGGCGATGACGTTGCGACGCGACAGCGGCGCGCCGCCGAGCACGGGCACGCGCGCGCCCGCTTCCGAGACGGATGAAGCCATATTCCTGCTCCTTGCGGCTCCTTTGCCGGAGCCTTGTCCGCAAGTTTACGATGCCCGCGGCGGAATGCCAGAGTCTCTTTCGGGGAGGGCTATAGCCCGTGCGGCGCGGGCTTATAGACGAGTCGGCGGCGGGGCGCGCGGTTGGCCGCCGGCTTCGCGTAGATCTGCTTTGTCGCCTCAACCAGCAGCACCCCGGCAAACCGCGGAAACCAGCGGCGGCCGATGCGCTCCCACGCGAGACCCGAGCGCAGCAGGCTGCCGCCGCGCACCGGCGGCGCGAACAACGCGGCATCCGACCCGATCGGCGTGAACTGCTCGTCGCGCAGCAATTGCGAGAGTTGCGCCAGCGTATAGGGGCGGCCGGAGCCGAAGGGGGTGCGATCGAGCCGGGCCCAGATGCCGCGCCGGTTCGGGACGACGATCAACAGCCGACCGCCGCCGGCCAGCACCCGCCAGATCTCCTTCAGCATCGCCCGGACCTCCTCGCTGGTTTCGAGCGCGTGCACCAGCAATACCCGGTCGATCGAATAATCGGGGAACGGCAATTCGCCCTCGTCGGCGAGCGCCACCAAATTGCCGCCCTCGGCCGGCCAGCGCAGCACCCCGAGCGAGGCCGGCATCACCGCGAGCGTGCGCTCTGTCTCGGGCGCCAGGGCCGGCAGAAACGGGGTGGCATAGCCGATCCCCAACAGGCGCATGCCGCCGAGCGCCGGCCACACCCGCCGGATCGCCCGGCGGATCGTGCGGCGCGCCGCCTGGCCCAGCGCGCTACGGTAGAAATCCCTCAGATCGACCACGTCGGAAGCCATCAGGCGATTTTAACCAACGTGTCGCCCTTGAAGACACAGCGTCGTTACCAACGCGGCGACACATTCCGATCAGTCATGGATAGCCGGCCTCCGACCGGGGGTCCGGAATTTGCCCGCGATGCGATGGGGCGCTTTCGGGCGTTGCGGGCCACCCGTCTCGCATCGCAAGCTTGTTCCGGCCTAACGAACGGCAGGAGGGGGCGATGCGGATCGGCGCGGCGATGTTCTTCACCGAGTATTCGATGGGCGCTGCCGAGCTGGCGCGCGAATTGGAAGTGCGCGGGTTCGAATCGATGTGGGCGCCCGAGCACTCGCACATCCCCCTGTCGCGCACATCGCCGTTCCCCTCGGGGGGCGAGTTGCCGAAACAGTATTATGACGTGATGGACCCGTTCGTGTCGCTGAGCGCCGCCGCGGCGGTCACTAGCACGATCCGCCTCGGCACCGGGGTCTGCCTCGTGCCGCAGCGCGACACGATCCAGACCGCAAAGCTGGTCGCCTCGCTCGACCGGGTCTCGGGCGGCCGGTTTCTGTTCGGGATCGGCGGCGGCTGGAACCAGGACGAGATGGAGGACCACGGCACGGTCTTCCGCACCCGCTTCAAAAAAATGCGCGAGCAGGTTGAGGCGATGAAGGCGATCTGGACCGACGACAAGCCGGAATATCACGGCGAACTGGTCGACTTCCCGCCGATGATGGCATGGCCGAAACCGGTGCAGAAGCCGCACCCGTCGATTGTCGTCGGCGGCATCTTTCCGCATGCGGCGCGGCGGGCGCTGCGCTACGGCAATGGCTGGATCCCGCATTCGCGCCGGCCACAATACGAGGACGTGACCGAGTTCCTGCCGCAATTCCGCGAGATGGCGGCAGAAGCCGGCCGCGACCCGGCGGCGGTGCCGGTAACGGTATGGGGCGCGCTGCCCGATCTCGATCGGCTGCGGCGCTACCAAGACCAGGGGGTCGCCCGCGGCGTCGTGCAATTGGCGGCCGACAAATCCGACAAGATTCTGCCGCTCCTCGACCGCTGGGCCGAGCTGATCCGCCGACTGCCGG
>DASUKH010000240.1:0-4689 GCA_036278835.1 Allostellaceae bacterium | reverse complement strand
GCAAGCGAATGCCATTATCAGAGCCGAGCAGAGAAAGGCGGATCGGGCCGCCATGATGGGCAGAGCCGTCATGGCCGGTTCATAGCATGCCGCGCGCGGACCGCCCAACCGGTTGCTGCTCGGTTTTTTGGTCAGGCCTTCACGCGATGTCGAGGCCGAGATCGAGGATCGGGGCGCTATGGGTGATCCAGCCGGAGGAGATCAGATCGACCCCAGAGGCGGCGATCGCGGGGGCGGTCTCGACCGTGATGCGGCCGGAGGCTTCGGTGACCGCGCGGCCGCCCACCATCGCGACGGCACGGCGCAAGGTGGCCGGGTCCATGTTGTCGAGCAGCACCGCATCCACCCCATGCTCCAGCGCCTCGGCCAGCTGCTCCAGCGTATCGACCTCGAGTTCGATCTTGACGAGATGGCCGGCATGGGCACGGGCGCGCTCCAGCGCCGGGCCGACCCCGCCGGCCAGCGCGACATGGTTGTCCTTGATCAGCATCGCATCGTCGAGGCCGAAGCGGTGATTGACCCCGCCGCCGAGCCGCACCGCCTCCTTGTCGAGGAGGCGCAGGCCGGGTGTCGTCTTGCGGGTGCAGACGATCCGCGCCTTGTAGCCGGAGACGGCATCGACCAGCGCGCGGGTCGCGGTCGCCACCCCCGAAGAATGACAGATGAGGTTGAGCGCTACCCGCTCGGCCGCCAGGACCGGCCACGCGCGGCCGCGAATGCGAGCGACCGGCTGGCGGGGTTCCAGCCGCGCCCCGTCCTCGCACAACGGCTCGATCGCCAGCCCGGGATCGAGCAGGTGGAAGGCGAGGAGGGCGGCATCGAGACCCGCCAGCACGCCGGGCTGGCGCGCCGCCATGACCGCATCGATGCGCGCCGCCCGCGGGACGACGGCTTCGGTCGTGATATCGCCGGCCCGCCCGAGATCCTCGACCAGAGCGGCGCGGACGATCGGTTCTACAAGAAAGCGCTGCATGGGAGCATCCTCCGCCTCAGCCGATCGCCAGCATCCGCTCGACGGCGGTGCGCGCCCGCGCGGCGATGTCGGGGGCAACCGTTACCTCGTGGGTCATCGTTTCGAGCGCGTGGCGGATGTTTTTGAGCGTGATCCGCTTCATGTGCGGGCACAGATTGCACGGCCGCACGAAATCGACATCGGGGTATTGCAGCGCGACGTTGTCGCTCATCGAGCACTCGGTCAGCAGCACGACCCGCGACGGCCGCTCCCGCCCGACATAACCGGCCATCGCCGCGGTCGAGCCGGCGAAATCGCACTCGGCGACGACCTCGGGCGGGCACTCCGGATGCGCCAGCACGGTGATTCCGGGATGGCTCGCGCGCAACTCGCGGATGTCCTCCGGGGAAAAGCGCTCGTGCACCTCGCAATGGCCTTTCCAGGCGACGATCTCGACCGCGGTCTGGGCCGCGATGTTGCGGGCTAGATATTCGTCGGGCAGCATGATGACGCGCGGCGCGCCGAGCGCCTCGACCACTTTTTTGGCGTTGGCCGAAGTGCAGCACACGTCGCTCTCGGCTTTCACCGCGGCCGAGGTATTAACGTAGCTGACGACCGGCACGCCGGGGTGGCGCTCGCGCATCAGGCGGACATCGGCGGCGGTGATCGACGACGCGAGCGAGCAGCCGGCCTCGGTATCGGGGATCAGGACGGTCTTTTCCGGGTTCAGGAGCTTCGCGGTCTCGGCCATGAAATGGACGCCCGCGAGCACGATGACCGACGCCTCGCTGCGCGCCGCCTCGCGAGCCAGCGCGAGGCTGTCGCCGACGATGTCGCCGACGGTGTGAAAGATGTCCGGGGTCTGGTAGTTGTGCGCGAGGATGACCGCGTTGCGCTGGCGCTTCAGCCGCTCGATCGCGGCGATGTCGTCGGCCAGGAGGCGCCATTCGAAGGGCGGGATGTGGCGCTCGACCCGGCGGTACAGATCGGGCAATGGCAGCGGCGGGTGGGCGCGGGCAGGGACTGTCTCAAGCACGGGCGAACTCCCTAATTATACTCCAATTGAGCATTACGCTGCCCCGAGAAAACCGGACGCCGCGCGTCCGGTCGCAGCCGGCACTGGTTATGCTGTAAGTGAGTATAAGGGAGGGCCGCTTCCGGTCAACCGTCGGAAACGGGAAGCCGTCATGCGGGTTGGGCGATGCTTCCCGCCGGCCTATGCTGATCCGCGGCAGCGGCAGAGAAGGCGGAGGCGGGAATGCATCGCGTGTTGATAACGGGTGCGGGCGGCGGCATCGGCCGCTCGCTGCGCCAGAGCCTGCGCGGGGTCTATCCGGTGTTGCGCGTCTCTGACCGGGTGCCGCTCGCGCCGGCCGAAGCCGGCGAGGAGGTCGACCAGACCGACATCGCCGACATGGCGGCGGTCGAGCGCATGGTCGCGGGATGCGACGGCATCGTGCATCTCGGCGGCATCTCGGGCGAGAACACCTGGGAGAAAATTCTCGAAGGCAACATCATCGGCCTCTACAACGTGTTCGAGGCGGCCCGCCGCGCCGGCGTCAAGCGCATCGTCATGGCGACCTCCAACCACGTGGTCGGCTTCTACCCGCGCGCCCAGACGATCGATCACCGGGTCGTGCCGCGGCCGGACAGCCGCTACGGCGTCTCAAAGGCGTTTTCCGAGGCGCTCGCCAGCCTTTACGCCGACAAGCACGGCATCGGCTTTCTGTGCACGCGGATCGGCAATTTCGGGCCGAAACCGATCGATAGCCGGCGCCTCGCGATCTGGATCAGCCCGCGCGATTACGCGCAGCTGGTGCGCATCGGCCTCGAACACCCCGATATCCGGTTCGAGATTGTCTATGGCGTCTCGAACAACAAGCGCTCGTGGTACGACAATGCGAATGCGTACCGCCTCGGCTACCGCCCGCAAGACGATTCCGAGCCCTACGCCGCCGCCATCCTTGCCGAAGAGGCCGGACAGCCCAAGGACCCGGTCGCCGAGCGCTACCAGGGCGGCACGTTCTGCGCCGAGGAATACTCGGCCGAGACGGCGCCCGAGTAAGGCGGCCGGGAAGACGGCGCTGCGCTGATCCGCCCTATGCCCATTTAGGGCAGGGATGAGCCAAGTATACGGGGTTGCGGACGGGCTCGATCAAGTTGGCAGATCTCGTTGAAGCGGGGCGCCTGAAAAGGCGCCGGCTGGTGCTGGGAGCGATGGCGGCGGCGAGTCTCGTCGTCGCCGGCGTCCTCGCCTACGATATCGACCGGCTGGTCTCGCTGGTCCCCGGTGCCGGGCCGGCGATGGTCGCGGCGCCGCCAGCCTCCCCGGCGTTATCGCTGTCGGTTTTCGATCAGCCGCGCGCCGTCCCGCAGATCCACTTCGCCGACGCCCAGGGACGGCAGCTGACCCTCGCCGATTTCCGCGGCCGGGTCGTCCTGCTCAACATCTGGGCGACGTGGTGCGGGCCGTGCCGTCAGGAAATGCCGGCCCTCGACCGGCTTGAGGCAAAGCTCGGCGGCAAGGATTTTGTTGTGGTGCCGCTATCGATCGACCGCGATGGCGTCGCAGCGGTCAAGCGCTTCTATCAGCAGCTCGGTCTGAGAAATCTCGGGATTTATCTCAACACATCCGGCACGGCGCCGCGCGTCTTGGCGCTGCCGGGGGTCCCGACGACCCTGCTGATCGACCGCGCCGGCCGCGAGGTCGCGCGCAAAATGGGCGCCGCCGAATGGGACGGCCCGGCGATGGTGTCGCTCGTCAGGAAGACGATGGAACGCCCGGCCGCCGAGGCGGAGCAGCACCGCTGACCGGCGCCGCCCGGCTCACGATCGGGCGAGGCCGGGCGGGTTCCAGCCGAGCCACTCGCACACCGCGCGGCCCATCACGAGGTCGCGGTCATTCCCCGCCAGCCACGGCATCTCCTCGGTGAACATCGTCACGCATTGCCGGTAGCTGCACGGCATGCGGGTGATGTCGGTGCCCCAGAAAGAGCGCTGCGGCCCGAAGGCGTCGAAAATCTGGCGGATGTACGGGTGGATGTTGCGGTAGGGGTAAGGCGCGCCCGAATAGCTCGGCGCCCCCGACAATTTGACCGCGACATTGGGCAGCCGCGCCAAGGCCAGCATCTGCGGCAGGTCGGCGAAGGCCGCGTCGTCGGTGCCGCCGGCACCGCCGCCGGTGCGGCCGAGATGATCGATATGCAGCTTGAGGCCGGGATGGCGCTCGGCAATCCGCCCGAATTCCACGATATGGCCGCCGGCCAGCAGACCGACCGGCAATCCCCCCTCCTCGCACGCCTTCCAGAACCAGTCGAGGCTGCCGTCGCTCCACCAGCTTTGCTGGTGCGGCTGGTTGAACGTGAAGCGGAAGCCGAGCATGCCCCGCCGCTGCCGCCAGTCGCGCACGGTTTCGCGCCCGTTCGGCGCCTCGAGATCGAAATGGCCGAGGATGCAGAATTTGTCGGGGTGCGCCTTGACCGCCTCGACCGCCTGCACGTTGACGGCTTCGCCGAGCGTGCTGGGCGGGTGGATGACCGCGGCATCGACCCCGGCCTCCGCCATCTCCTTCAGCGCGTCATTCACCGAATAGGTCGGAATCTGCCGGTGGTGCGCCGACATGCGGGCGTTTTCCCAAAGGTGAATTTGCGAATCGACGATGAACATGGCTGCCGTTTCCTCCCTTCTGAAGGCAGCTCGCATTATCGCCGCGATGCCGGCGCATTGCATCGGCCGGC
>DASUKH010000239.1:0-4733 GCA_036278835.1 Allostellaceae bacterium | reverse complement strand
CGATCATGTCGGGCCGCTGACCCGCACCGTCGCCGACAACGCGCTGATGCTCGCGGTCATCGCCGGGCACGACCCGCTCGATCCCGGCAGCGCCGCCGCGCCCGCCGCCGATTATGCGAGCGGCCTCGATCGCGGGGTCGCGGGGCTGCGCATCGGCTTTGTCCGGCATTTCCATGAAACCGATCTGCCGGCCGATCCAGAAATGGCGGCGGCGATCGAGAACGCCGCACGCACGCTGGATAAGGCGGGTGCCCGGCTGAGCGAAATCCGCCTGCCGAGCCTCGGCGAGTTCGGCGCGGTCAACCGGGTCATTCTGCAGAGCGAAGCGTGGGCGATCCACGCGCCGTGGCTGCGCGAACGGCCGGGCGATTACGGCCGGCTGGCGCGCCGCCGTCTGTTGCCGGGTGCGTTTTTTGGCGCCGGCGATTATGTGCAGGCGGCGCGGCGCCGCCGCGAGATGATCGCTGCCGTCGACGACGCGTTGCGTGAGGTCGATGTGCTGCTGTGCGCCAGTGCGATGGACCCGCCGAGCCGGCTCGACGACCCGGCCGAGACCGAGCGCACCTACCCGCGGCAGGCGCGCACCCCGTTCAACGTCACCGGCCACCCGGCATTGGCGATGATGGCCGGGCTGTCGAAGGCCGGGCTGCCGCTCGCGGTGCAGTTCGTCGGCCGTTATTTTGCCGAGGCAACGGTGTTCCGGGTCGCCCGCGCCTGGGAGCGCGAAGCCGGCACCGATACGATGCACCCGCCACTGCCGTGACGGCATCGGACCCTTACGATCTCGAACGCTTTGTGACGGCCCAGGCTCCGGTCTTTTCCGCGGTCACGGCCGAGTTGCGGGCCGGGCGCAAATCCACCCATTGGATGTGGTTCGTCTTTCCGCAACTGCGCGGTCTCGGGCATTCCCGGATGGCGCAGCTTTACGGCATCGGCTCGCTGGCCGAGGTGCGCGCCTATCTCGCCCACCCGGTGTTGGGGCCGCGGCTCGAGTTGTGCGCCCGTCTTGTCCTCGACATCAAGGGCGGCTCGCTCGACCGGATTTTCGGCTCGCCCGACGATCTGAAGTTCTGCTCGTCGATGACGTTGTTCGCGGTTGCGGCGGCGGATGGGAAGAGCGTGTTCCGCATGGCGCTCGACCGGCTCTGCGGCGGCCGGATGGACGAACGGACGCTGGCGCTGCTCCCTGCATGATGCCCCGGCCGGACCGCCGGTGCGATCCGGCCGGCGCCAATCAAACCTTCAGCCGGCAAACGTTCAGCCGGCAAATATTCAGCTGGTCCGCGTGTGGCCCGGGCAGTTCGCCTGCGCCGGTGGGGCATAGACGGCCGCCGTGCCGCCAAGCATTGCGAGGGTCAGGAATGCCAACAGGAAGAGCTTTCTCATAGGATCTCCGTTTTGCCGGAGCGCTCTCAATCCCAGAATCCGTCTTCGAAAGCCGCTCGGGTGTCAGGGAGGTGCTACGGCGCTTTTCTGGGTACCAGCGAGTACAGCAGCGGCATGCCGCGAATGCAAGTGCGATCGACTCGCCGGCCGCTCCGCGTCCGGAACAAGGGAAGGACCTCGCCGTTGACTTGACGCCGACGCTCCACCCCTGCTGTCGGGCAGCACGAATACGAGAGAAGTCATCGCTTGAGGCGGTAGAATGAGGCTTTCGCTTCGCTCTCCAACCGCTCTGTGGATGGCAGCGGCCTTTTCGGTGACGCTGGCCGTCGCCGTCGGCGTTCGGATGATCGACGGCGCCGGTCAAAGCGGGGTGATCGCCGCTTTGCGCAGCACGGCCAGGGTCGCTTATCTGTTTTTTTGGCCGGCTTATATCGGCGGTGCGCTGGCGACGCTGTACGGCAATGCCTTTCGTTCCCTGGCGTCGCGGGCGCGCCAGTTCGGGCTTGCTTTCGCGGCCTCGCTGCTCGTCCATGTCGGTCTGGTGGTCTGGCTGATTGCGATTTCGCCAAACCGGTCGCTTCTCGCAACGACCATGCCGTTCTTTATGATCGGGGTGATCTGGACCTACCTGCTGGCCGCAACCTCGATCGACCGCGTGCGGGCTTTCTGCGGTCCCTATGCGTTAACGGTGTTGCGGACGGTCGGCGTGGAATACATCGCGCTGGTGTTCTTCGCCGACTTCGTCGTATTGCCGAAAAACCCGCTGCAATACCCGATCCTCTACGTACCGTTCTGGATCATGCTGGGGCTTGGGCTGGCGTTGCGATTGGGGGCGGCGATGAAGCGCGTGCATCGCACTTCTATGGGACCGGGTGCCGCATCGGCGCCTTAGGGGGCGTCCCCGGGTCAGCGGTACGACCGCCGTTCACCGCCGGCTTGGTCCGGCCAGTCTCGCCGTGGGAATTGGTGGAGCCGAGGGGGATCGAACCCCTGACCTTCGCATTGCGAACGCGACGCTCTCCCAGCTGAGCTACGGCCCCCGCGAACGCGGCGGACTATGGGGAGCGGCCCCATCGCTGTCAAGCTTGCGGCGGCGCCAGGCACCCGCTACGGTCGCGCCATCCTTTGCGATGCGGCCCGTAAATGCACGCGTTTTTCGATCTGATCCTGCTGGTCATTCGCATTTACATCTGGCTGCTGATCGGCCAGGCGGTGCTCAGCTGGCTGTTGGCGTTCGGTGTCATCAATCGCTACAACCGTTTCGTCTCGACGGTCGGCGATTTCCTCTACCGCATCACCGAACCGGCGTTGCGCCCGATCCGCAATTTTCTTCCGAGCTTCGGCGGCATCGACATCTCGCCGGTGGTGCTGATCCTGATTCTATACTTTCTCAGCGATCTGATCGTCGAAGACATCGCTCCCGCCATCCTCTATTGACGCCGACGGCGCTTGGTGACAGGCGCGGCGCAGCGGGCGTAAGCTCCGTCGATCCCGACGAGCGGAGGAAACCATGCTGTTGCCGTTAGACGGGCGCCGCCTCGCCTACGATCTGCTCGGTCCGCAGGATGCGCCGACCGCATGCATCACCCATTCGCTGGCTTCCGATGGCGGCAGCTGGGCCGAGCAGGTGCCGGCGCTGTTGCAGGGCGGGTTTCGCGTGCTGCGGCTCGATATGCGCGGCCACGGCGGCAGCGACCCGGTCGCCGGCGATTATACGATGGCGGCGCTCGCCGACGATGTGGCGGCAGTGCTCGGGGCGCTGGCGATCCCGCGGGTGCATTATATCGGGCTGTCGATCGGCGGGATGATCGGCCAGGCCTTTGCGCTGGCCCATGGCGAGCGGCTGATCTCGGCCTTGTGGTGCGACACCTTGCCGGCCAGCCCCGCGGGGGAGGGGGCGGCGGAGGCCTGGGCGCAGCGCCTCCACACCGTGCGCCGGGCCAATTCGCTGGCGCCGCTCGCCGACGCCACCGTCGAGCGCTGGCTGACCGACGATTTCAAGGCGAAGCATCCCGGCCGCTGGCGGGAGATCCGCGATACCGTGACCGGCACGACGCCGGAAGGCTATCTCGGCTGCTGCGCCGCGATCCTCGATTTCGACTTCGTGCCGCGCCTCACCGAGGTGCGGGTCCCGACCCTGGTCGTCTGCGGCGCCGACGACGCCGGCACGCCGCCCCCCGAAAACCGCCGGATCGCCGCGCTGGTGCCCGGCGCCCGCTATGAAGAAATGCCGGGCTGCCGTCATTTCCCCAATGTCGAGCGGCCGGACTCTTTCAATAATCTCATGCTCGGCTGGCTTGACACGCATAGGCACGCGCGGTGAGTTGGTCGCGGCCGACGCGTTGCGCTGCCCGGCGCTGTAAGCACCATCGCGTCTCGACGGCCGCGCAATCGTCTGATCTGCTTAGCTTTTGCTATTATAACAGCTTCTGCTAGTATTAAAGTGAATCGTTGCCGCGACAGCGAATTTTGTTCGACGCTGCGAATGGCATCGGCGCTGAACTGGTGGATCAGGAGGGACGGAAATGCTGAAAGGCTTCAGGAATTTCCTGATGCGCGGCGACGTGATTGTCGTGGCTGTCGGGCTGGTCGTGGCATTGGCGTTCAGCAACTTGATCAAGGCCTTCACCGACAACATCATCAACCCGTTGATCGCCGCCGCGCAGGGCACCACCAAGGGTCCGGGGCTGGGTTGGCAGCTGGTCAGCGGCGGCAGCAATGCCACCTATCTCAATCTCGGCTCATTCATATCGGCAATCATCTATTTCATCATCTTTATAGCCGTTGTGTATTTCCTGATCGTCGTGCCATACAAGTACGTGATGGCTCGGCGGGGCAAGGCGGTGTTCGGCGATCCGCCCCTGACCAAGACGTGTCCGGCATGCCTGTCGGACGACCTTGCGCCGGCCGCAAGCAAGTGCAAGCACTGCGGCTCCGATCTCGCGTCGTTGCGCGTGACGCCGGCGTCATGATGGTTGGCTCGGCTCGAACAGTGGCGGCGCGGCGCCGGGCGAATGGCCGGCCGCTCCGAGCCCATGCCAGGTCCCGCAGGGCGCGGAGCGCGCTGCGCTGTTCCCGCCGCCAGGCAGAGATCTCGGCGCAGAGCGGGTGAGCGAGGCGCAATCCGCCGCTGCAACATCGCGGAGGCAAAGATGAGCGACAAGGAATCCTTGGAGCGGTTGTGGGAGGAGCACGTCCGCCACGAGTTCGACACCCGCGACACGGATGCGACGATCGCAACGATGGTCGAGGATGCCTATGTCGATCATGTGCCGGTAATGACCGGCGGCTCGGGGACGGCCGAGCTGACCGGCTTCTACTCGAAGCATTTCATCCCGAAGATGCCG
>DASUKH010000238.1:0-9143 GCA_036278835.1 Allostellaceae bacterium | reverse complement strand
GAATTGCGAGTAGGTCAGCCCGTGCTCGCGCACCCCGGCGTTGATCCGCTGTATCCACAGCCCGCGGAAATCGCGCTTGCGGTTGCGCCGGTCGCGGTAGGCGTATTGCAGCGCCTTCTCGACCTTCTCGATCGCCACCCGGTAGGCGGTGCTGCCGCGGCCGCGATAGCCTTTGGCGAGACCGAGCACCTTTTTGTGGCGGGCGTGCGCGGTGACGCCGCGCTTCACTCTCGCCATGGCTCAGCCCCGCAGATACGGCATGTAGGTCAGGACGAGCTTGGCGTCGCCCTTTTCCAGGGTCGTCGTGCCGCGGCGCAGGCGCTTGCCCTGCTTCGACTTGTTGGTCAGCAGGTGGCGCTTATGGCCCCAGTTGCGCTTGATCTTGCCGCTGGCGGTGCGCCCGAAGCGCTTCTTCGCACCGCTCTTGGTCTTGAGCTTGGGCATTTGCATCCTTGCATTCGCGGGTTGCGGACGGCGAGGCATGCCCAGTCCCCCACCCTTCCCTCCCCCGCTTGCGGGGGAGGGAAGGGTGGGGGGTCGGCCTGCCGCCCATTGAAGCCGCGGGTTATAGCGGCGGCCCCCGCCGAACGCAAGCTTCGGCCGCCCGGAAGCGCTCGGGGCGGCCGGTTCGGCTTACAGCGTCAGGCCGCCGTCGACGATGATCGTCTGGCCGGTAATCATCGCGGCGCCGGCGCACAGAAAGAAGACGACTTCGGCGATGTCCTGCGGCGTGCAGGCGCGCTTCATCGGGGTCTTATCGATCGACTGGAGCTTGCGCTCGGGCGGCCAGTCCTTGTTCCACGGGCTCTCGACAAAGCCGGGCGCGACGGCGTTAACCCTCACGTCGGGCGCCAGGGTGCGGGCGAGGCTGCGGGTCAGGTTGATGACCCCGGCCTTGCTCGCCGCATAGGGGATGCTGCTGCCGCTGCCCTGTACGCCGGCGATCGAGGCAGTGCTGCAGATCGCGCCCTTCGTCTGGCGCAAGGCGCCGATCGCGGCGTGCGTGCAACGGAACGGGCCGATCAGGTTGGTCATCAGGATCGACTGCCAGAATGCCTCGTTCAGCGCGTCGAAATCGGCGAACGGGATCGGCTCCGTCGTCGCCGGCGTGCCGGCATTGTTGAACAGGAAATCGAGCCGGCCGAGCGCGTCGATCGCGTTCGTCACCATCGCCTCCGCCTCGCCCGGCTGCGACACGCTGCCGGGCGCGGCGACGATGCGATGCCCCTCGGCTTTCAGCCGGTTTACCTGTTCCGGCCCGCGCGGATCGTCGCGCAGGAAGTTGATCGCCACCGTCGCACCGTTGCGGGCGAACGCCTCGACGGTGGCGAGGCCGATACCCGACGCGCCGCCGGTGACGAGCGCGGTCTTTCCGGTCAGGTCGGCGGTGATCATGGGGCACCTCCTTCTACTGGGGTGTCGAGAGTGCGGCTTGGCCGCTGTCCTCGCAATGGCAATGTATCCCGATCGGACCGCGGGCATCCCGCCCGCACGCGGCCGGGACGGCCGCGCTCCGAGCCTAAAGATGCAGCGCGTGGCCGAGGCCAAGCAGCGCCGCCTCGCCGATCGCCTCCCCTAATGTCGGATGAACGTGGATCGTGTGCGCGAGGTCCTCGAGCACCGCCCCCATCACCAGCGCGTGCGCGAACTCCCCGGCCAGTTCGCCGACCCCGCGCCCGACCGCCTGCAAGCCGAGAAGGCGCCCATCGGCGCGCGCCGAAATCGCCCGGACAAAGCCGCCGTCCTCGCCCGCCTCCAATGTCAGCGCGCGGCCGTTGGCGGCGAACGGGAACACCGACACCGCGGCGTCGATGCCGGACGCCTTCGCCTCCTCCGGCAGCATGCCGGCGACGACGATCTCGGGTTCGCTGAAGACGATCGCGGCGACCGCGGCCGGGTCAAACCGGCGCCGGTTTCCAGCGATGATCTCGGCGACCATCGCGCCCTGCGCCATCGCCTTGTGCGCCAGCATCGGCTCGCCGGCGAGATCCCCGATCGCCCACACGCCGCGCATCGCGGTGCGGCACTGGTCGTCCACCCGGACGAACGGCCCGGTCATGTCGACCGCCATCTCCTCAAGGCCCCAGCCCCGTGTCAGTGGTCGGCGGCCGACCGTGACCAGAATCTTGTCGGCCGCCAGGGCGAGGGTGCCGCTTGCCGTCTCGACGTTGAGCCGCCCGTCGCCGTCGCGTCCGGCCACCTTGGCATTGAGGTGCAATTCGACCCCGTGGCGCTGCAGCCAGAGCCGTACCGGCCGGGTCAGCACCTCGTCGTAGCGCGGCAGGATGCGCGGCGCCGCCTCGACAATCGTCACCGCGGCGCCGAACTTGCGGAACGCGATGCCGAGTTCGAGGCCAATATAACCGGCCCCGACCACCACCAGCCGCTCGGGGACGGCAGCGAGCGACAAAGCCTCGGTCGAGAAAATGACGTCGCCGCCAAACGGTAGGTCCGGTAGCTCGACCGCCTCCGAGCCGGCCGCCAAAATGACGTGTTCCGCCGCGATCGCAACCGGCCCTGCTTTCGTTTCCACCGTGCAGTTTTTAGCGTCGCTGAACCGAGCCCAGCCTTCGACCACCCGCACCTTGGCGCGCGCCAGCAGCCCGGCCACGCCGCCCGACAGCCGCTCGACGATCCCGTCCTTCCACCCGACCGTCTTCGCCAGATCGAGCTTCGGTACGCCGTCGATCGCAATCCCGAGCCGGTTGCCGCCGCCGGCGGCGCCGGCGATCTCGGCGAACTTGTCGGCAGCGTGGATCAGCGCCTTCGACGGGATGCAGCCGCGCAACAGACAGGTGCCGCCGAGCCGGTCTGCGTCGACCAAAACGGTGTCGAGGCCGAGTTGGCCGGCGCGGATCGCCGCGACATAGCCGCCCGGCCCGCCGCCGACGACAAGCACCTTGGGGCGCAGGGTTTCGGGCATGCAGATTCCCCCATGGCGGCGGGATTGCTTCGCTTCGCTCGCAATGACGGCGAGCAGGTGTCCATTGCGAGAAGCGCAGCGACGAAGCAATCTGGTGCCGGTTATCCCGCTGGCAAATTACCCGACGAACAGCAGGGCCGGCTGTTCGAGCAGCTGCTTCACCCGCTGGATGAACGAGGCGGCCTCCCAGCCATCGACGATGCGGTGGTCGAACGAGGAGGACAGGTTCATCATCCGCCTGACCGCGATCTGCCGCTCGTGCACGACCGGCCGCTCGACGATGCGGTTGACCCCGACGATCGCCACCTCGGGATAGTTGATGACCGGGGTGGCGGCGATGCCGCCGAGCCGCCCCAGGCTGGTGATCGTGATCGTCGACCCCTGGAGTTCCTCGCGGCTCGCCTTGCCGGCGCGCGCCGCCTGGGTCAGCCGGCGCAGCTCGGCGGCGCTCTGCCACAGATCGAGCGTTTCGGCATGGCGCACCACCGGCACCATCAGCCCGCCCTCGGTCTGCGTCGCGATACCGAGATGCACGCCGCGGTGGCGATGCAGGATGCCGGCCGCGTCGTCGAAGCGGGCGTTGACCTGCGGGTGCGCCGCCGCCGCCAGCACGACCGCCCACATCAGAAACGGCAGCAGGGTCAAGCGCTCGCGATCCGGGTAGCTGGCGTTCAGCTGCCCACGCAACTCCTCGAGCGCGGTGACGTCGGTCTCCTCGACATAGGAATAATGCGGAATCTGCCGCTTCGACTGCTGCATCCGCTCAGCGATGATCCGGCGCAGCCCGATGACCGGCACATCCTCGACCGTATCCTGCCGCATCGCGGCGTGCGGCGCGCCGGCGACGCCGCGGGCGAAATAGGCGTCGAGGTCGGCCTGCGTGATGCGCCCGCCGGGACCGCTGCCCGGCACGAACTGCAACTCGACCCCGGCATCCCAGGCCCGCCGCCGCACCGCCGGCGAGGCGAGCGCCTTGCTCGTTCGAGGAAAGTGCGCGGACGCCGCGCCCTCACCCGGCTCGCTTCGCTCGCCACCCTGTCCCGCGGCGCGGGACAGGGGCAATGGAGGCGCCGCCTCGGGTTCCCTCTCCCGCATCGCCGGAGAGGGGGGACCGCTCGCGGCAGCGAGCGGTGGGTGAGGGGCCGCGCCGGGTTGCCCTTCACGCTCCTTTGCCGACGCCGCGTTCCCCGCGCCCGCGACATCGAGCACCACCAGCTCCGAACCGACCGGGCGGCGTTCGCCGGGGCTGCCGTGGATTTCGAGAACGGTGCCGGCGGAAGGCGCCGGCAGTTCGACCGTCGCCTTGTCGGTCATGATCTCGACCAGCGGGTCCTCCTCGCGGACGACCTGGCCGGGCTTGACATGCCACGCGACGATCTCGGCCTCGGTCATCCCCTCGCCGATATCAGGCAGCTTGACGACGTAGCGCCCCACCGCGCCGCCTCACCCTTCGAGGGCGCGGCGCAGGCCGTCGGCGACCCGCGCCGGGCCCGGGAAATAGTCCCATTCGAGCGCGTGCGGATACGGGGTGTCCCAGCCGGTGACCCGCACGATCGGCGCTTCCAGGTGATAAAAGCAGTGCTCCTGGACCAAGGCCGCCAGCTCGGCGCCGAAGCCACAGGTGCGCGTCGCCTCATGGGCGATGACGCAGCGCCCGGTCTTCTTCACCGAATCGACGATCGTGTCGATGTCGAGCGGTAGCAGGGTCCGCAGATCGACGATCTCGGCATCGATGCCGGCCTCCTCGGCGGCGGCCAATGCGACATGCACCATCGTCCCGTACACCAATACCGTGACCGCCGCCCCCTCGCGCACGACGGCAGCGCGGCCGAGCGGCACCGCGAAGTATCCTTCCGGCACCTCGGCCTGCTTGTGCGCCGACCATGGCACCGCCGGCCGCTCGGGGTGGCCGTCGAAGGGCCCGTGATAAAGCCGCTTCGGCTCGAAGAACACGACCGGGTCATCGTCCTCGATGGCGCTGATCAACAGGCCCTTGGCGTCGTAGGGGTTGGACGGGATCACCGTCTTCAGGCCGCAGACATGGGTGAAGATCGCCTCGACGCTCTGGCTGTGCGTCTGGCCGCCGAAGATGCCGCCGCCGCACGGCGCGCGCACGGTGATCGGCGCCCAGAACTCGCCGCCCGAGCGGTAGCGCAGCCGCGCCGCCGCCGAGATCAGCTGGTCGGTCGCCGGGTAGATGTAATCGGCGAACTGGATTTCGACGACCGGGCGCAGCCCGTAGGCGCCCATGCCGACCGCCACCCCCAGCATGCCGCCCTCGGCGATCGGCGTGTCGAACACCCGCTCCTGCCCATGCTTTTGCTGCAGACCTTCGGTCACCCGGAACACGCCGCCGTAAAACCCGACATCCTCGCCGAAAATGACGACGCCGGGATCACGCGCCAGCATCACCTCCAACGCCGAATTCAACGCCTGCACCATCGTCATCGCGGGCATGGCTTACCCCCTCCAGGGGATCGGGATTGCGTCGCTTCGCTCGCAATGACGGTGATCGCTGTCATTGCGAGGAGCGCAGCGACGAAGCAATCTCGCCGCATATTCACATCCCCATCTCCTGTCGCTGGCGGCGCAAATGCCAGGGCATTTCCTTGAACACGTCCTCGAACATCGTCTTGGCGCTGAAATGCGGGCCGGTCTCCATCGTGCCGTAGCGCTCGGCCTCGCGGGCGGTCTCGCGCACCTCGTCGGCCAGTTCGCTCGCGAGCTGGGTTTGGCGCTCAGGCGACCACTCGCCGAGCCGGATCAGGTGGCGCGACAGGCGCTCGATCGGGTCGCCATAGGGCCAGCTCTGCGCCTCCTCGGCGGGGCGGTAGCGGCTCGGGTCGTCGCTCGTCGAATGCGGCGCGGCGCGGTAGGTGAACAATTCGATCATCGTCGCGCCGTGATTGGCGCGGGCCCGCGCCGCCGCCCATTGCGTCGCGCCATAGACTGCCAGGAAATCGTTGCCATCGACGCGCAAGCAGGCGAGGCCGTAGCCGATCGCCCGCGAGGCGAAGGTCGTCCCATCGCCGCCGGCGATCTCCTGGTGCGAGGAGATCGCCCACTGGTTGTTGACGACGTTGAGAACCACAGGCGCGCGATACACCGCGGCGAAGGTCAGGGCGTGGTGAAAATCCGGTTCGGCGGTCGAGCCTTCGCCGATCCAGCTGACGGCAATGCGGCGGTCGCCCTTGTAGGCCGAGGCCATCGCCCAGCCGACCGCATGCGGGAACTGGCAGCCGAGATTGCCGGCAAGCGAGAAGAACGACGCCTCGCGAACCGAATACAGTACCGGCAGCTGGCGCCCCTTGAGGCGGTCGCACGCATTCGAATAGCACTGGCACATCATGTCGAGCAGCGGCCAGCCGCGCGCGATCAACAGCCCCTGCTGACGGTAATAGGGGAACGCCATGTCGTCGGGAGCGAGCGCGAAGGCCTGGCCGACGCCGATCGCCTCCTCGCCGGTGCATTTCATATAAAAGGTGATCTTGCCCTGCCGCTGCTGGCGAAACATGCGATCGTCATAGGCGCGGGTCAGCATCATCGCCCGGAGGCCGCGCCGCAATGTTTCCGGGTCGATATGCGGGTTCCAGTCGCCGACCGCTTCGCCGTCATCGTCGAGGACGCGGATCAGCTGATAGGCGAACGGATGCGTCGCGCGCGCCGGCACGCCAATGTCGGGACGCTCGACCGCGCCGGCGGGAAAGCGGGGGACATAGCTGAAATCGGGCGCCTCGCCGGGCGCCGGGTGATGCGGCGGTATGTGCAGCTTGAGGCGCGGCGCGGCCGCATCGGGGGCAGGCTGCTCGGGAGCGGTGACGGTATCCATGGCCCTGGGTCGCATGGTTTTGAGATAGGCGCAGGCGGCGCCGTTTACGACGCCTGCGCGCGCCGAAGGTTCCCCGCGATGGGGCGCGATCCAACCAAAGCGGGAGACCCTGCGCTAATCCTCCCCCGCGCAGCGGGGGAGGTGGCGACCCCGGACTTGATCCGGGGGAGCCGGAGGGGGTGCGGGCGGGATGCCCCCTCCACCATGTTGTCGCATGGTCCCCCTCCCCCGCTCAGCGGGGGAGGAACCGGAGCGAAGCAACTGTCCCACCAAACTAACCCTCCCGCGCAAGCGGGGGAGATCCCGGCAGCCGCAATTCCGGAAAGCCGGGATAATATTCCGCGTGGTCGCCGTCGTTATTGGGCATGCCGGGCTTGGTCAAGAGGCCGCGCGGCCGGGCGAAGCTGGTGATGCGGCGCTTCGGCCGTTCGTGCCAGCCGATGTTGAAGGCGCCGAGTTTCGGGAAGAACTGCAATTCGCTGTACGGCAGGTGGTCGTGAATCCACCACGCCATCGCCTGCCAGCCGGTGCCCGTCGCAATGCGGTCGGCCAGCCACGGAATTGCGATGCACGCCATCGCGCCGATAAAGCCGTGGTCGTCGCGCCGGTCCCAGATATGGCGGCCGCGGTTGCGCTCGTTCGAGCCGCAAGAGTGGTAATGCGTGTTGCCGTAGGCATTAACCGCCGGTGCGCGATAGGCCGAGCGCACCGCGATCCGGCCGAAGGTTTCCTGCAACGGTTCGAGCAGTTCGTCGCACAGCCGCCTGCCGGCCTCGATCGCCAGATCCGGGTCGTCCGGCAGGTTCTGGATGCCGTGGATGTTGGCGATCTCGCTGTAGAGGAAATCCCGCAGAAAAAACGAGCGCGACAGGCGGACCCGGCCGAGTTCCTCGGCGCCGCGCACGCTTTGCGGCCGCCGCCTCATAGCCTTACCCCGAAGCTCCCGGCAAGGCCGCGCCGCCCGCACGAGCGATTGACGAATGAATCCCGCCCTTCGGCGGGATGACGCTGCACCCGCATCTGCCGGCGCAGCGCGTCGGTCGACGCCGCATCGAAGGCGGGCGGATCGCCGGCGACTACCACCCCGTAATCCTCGCGGGCCCCTTGCCGGCTGACGAAATCGTTGAGCACGTCGCGCAGGACAAGTGCGGGATCGCGCTCCAGCGGGTCGCCCCAGCCGCCGCCGCCCGCCACCTCGTGGCGGAACAAATCGCCCTTCTTCATCGTCATCGTCAGTTTCGAGGGCAGCGGCGCCGGGTTGCGGTCCGGGTTCAGATAATTCATCGACGGCCGGCCCGGCCCGCCGCCATAGAGGCCGAATGGCCGGAAAACGTGCCGGTCGGAGCGCACCTGCAACACGGCCTCGTCCGCCAAGAGCCGGTACTCTCGGCGGAATGGCGCGCCGCCGCGGAACCGGCCCGGCCCCATCGCGTCCTGGATGAATTCGTAGGCGGTGATCTGCAAGGGCTGCTCGCTCTCGGTCACCTCGATCGGCTGCGAAGCCATGTTTGCGTAGATGTGCGAATTGCCGTCGAGGCCGTCGGCATAGGGCCGCGCACCCCAGGCGCAGCAGGTGAAATCGACATAGATGAAAGGTGTGCGGTCGCCGTGCCAGCCGCCGATCGAGACGCCGGTGTTGCCGCCGTCCGACGCCGCGAACACCTTGTCCGGCAACATTTTCGCCAAGGCCCCGAACAGGCAGTCGACCATGCGAAAGCCGGTCAGGCCACGCGCCGCGCACGCCCCCGGCAATACCATGTTGGCGATCGTGCCTTCGGGCGCGGTCACCGCGATCGCGCGGAACACCCCCTCGTTGGTCGGGATGTTCGCCGGCAGGATCGAGCGGATCGCGCAATAGCTCGCCGATTTCGTATAGGACAGCGTGTTGTTGATGGCGCCCTTGACCTGCGGCGCGCTGCCGGTCCAATCGACCGCGATCTTCTCGCCCTTTTTCGTGATCGTCACCTTGAGCGGGATCGGCCTTCCGACATCAATCCCATCGTCGTCGATATGGTCGAGGAAGTCGTAGGTCCCGTCGGGCAGGTCGCGGATAGCCGCGCGGGTCATTCGCTCGGCGTAATCGACCAACTCGGTCATGTATTGCGCCAGCTTTTCGGCGCCGTACTGCTCCGCCAGTTCAAGCAGGGCCTGTTCGGCGATGTGGCAGGCGGCGAGTTGCGCCCGCAGATCGCCGAACACCTTGACCGGCACCCTGACGTTCGTCTCGATCAGCGCGAACAGCGTCTCGTTGCGCACCCCGCGCTCATAGAGCTTCAACGGCGGGATGCGCAGCCCCTCCTGATAGATCTCGGTCGAATCCGAGGCGTTCGACCCCGGCACCCTTCCGCCGACATCGGTGTGATGGCATACCGCAGCCGCCCAGGCGATCGG
>DASUKH010000237.1:0-16218 GCA_036278835.1 Allostellaceae bacterium | reverse complement strand
AGGATGATGTCGAGCGCCTCGCGCGTCATCTCGCGGTGCTGGCCGGTGTTGCCGTCGACGTGGAACATTGCCCAGTCGCTCGGCAGCCCGCTCGCCGCCACCCCGAAATTGAGCCGCCCCTGCGCCAGATGGTCGAGCATCGCGACCCGGTGCGCCAGCTCGGCCGGGTGGTGGTACGGCAAGAGGAAGCCGCCCGGCGACAGGCGGATATGGCGAGTCTCCATCAGCGCCTGGGCGATCAGAAGGTCGGGCGCCGGATGCGGCTCCCAGGGGGCGGTGTGATGCTCGCCGATCCACGCCTCGGTGAAGCCGAGTTCGTCGGCCCAGCGCAAGTTCTGCAAGTCCCAGCGGTGCCCGTCATAAAGAGAGCGCTCCGGCGGATGCGATGGCATCGTGAACAGACCGTATTGCATGGCGCGCCTCCGCTGACGTTTGGAATCAACCTGCGGCTTGGCGAATTGCCCGCGCCTTTGCTCGCGCAAAAGGAAGCTTGCCCAGTCGCAAACGATGTCCTATCTGTGTCGTATCATTACAAAGGCGCGGTCGATTGTCGCGCTTTTCGTCGGGAGGAATCGATGAAGCAGCTCCGCTCGTCCCGGCACCTTGTAAAAATGTGGCATCGGCACGACAAGGCCATGATCGATCACCTCGTGCGGTCGATCGGCACTGTCAAGGGCGCCGGCGGCACGACCCATTCCGCTTTCACCGCCTCCGGGCTGTCGATCGAAGACCAAATCCGCAAGAACTGGCGTCCGGGTCCGCTCGGCCTCGCAATTTTCTGAATCGTCCGAACCTTTTCCAACAATATAAAGATGTTACTGGCGCGCCGGGCTGATCGCCCAGGCGGCGGCCAGCACTGCCAGCGCGGCCCCGCCGGGGAGCACCGCGAGCCGCGGATCGACCAGCGCCACCGCACCGGCCCCTGACCAGGTGATCGAGGCGAACGCCTCGGCGAAGGTCGCGATGCGCGAGGAAACGTGACGCCGGCGAAACAGGCTGCGCCGCGCTTGTGCGCGAAACCAGAACTGGATCAGGGTCGCCGAGGCCGCCGCGACCGCGATGCCGATCACGGCGACGAGGGCCGGAACGGGATCGATAATGGCGAGCGCCGCCACCGCCGGCCCGAATGACAGCACCAGCACCCCCGCCACCGCCTCGGTCTTGGCCCGCCACACGCGGGCCGGCGTGACCGGCGCCGATCCGACGAGATCGGGCGCGTCCTCGCCCGACACCGCGAGCCACGCGAGGCCGCCCGCCAACTGCCCGGCCGCCATGATCAAGACCGGCACCAGGAGCCGGGTGCCGTGGCCGCCGTAAAAGCTCTGCCAGAGCAATACGAAAGGCGGCAGCAGGTACAAGAGCTGCATCAGGCTTTGCGAGATCAGCCACGGATCGCGGCGCAGCAGCAGCCATTCCTTGCCGCGCAAGGCCTGCGCCGGCGATTGCGGACGAAATCCCGAACGGTTGCGCCGGGCGCGCCGCCGCCGGTCGGGGATTGCCGCCGTCGCCTGGGCGAGCGCCGCAAAGCGCGGCGCGCAAAAACGGATCGCGCCGGCCAGCATAAGGCAGGCGATAGAGGCGACGACCGCCAGGGCCCGCCAGTTCCCGGCAGCGGCGTCGGCCGGCAGCCAGGCGAGGCTGCCGGGCGCCGGCGCATGGCTGACGGCAGCCTCGGATCGCAGCACCGCAAGGCGCGACAGGCTGCCGACCGACAGGATCGCCAGAAACTGCATGCAGATCACAAAACCGGCGCCGACGATGGCGGCGACGACCTGCGCGACGAGCCGGGTCCGCCGCGCCCCGATGATCGCGAACAGTCCCGTCGTGGCGATCGCCGAGACCGCGACCGCGGCAACCGCCAATGCCGCCATGACGGCATAGGCGGCGAGCCAGCGCGCGCCTCCCAAGGCGGCGAGCGCATCGATCACCGGCGCCGTCAGTACCAGCGACATCCCGAGGATCGAGGCGGCGGTCGCGCCGAGCCGCACCGCGAAGAGCCGGGTCGCCGCGGCCGGCGACGACAGGATCAGGTCGAGATCGCCGCGCGCGTAGAAGGCGCGGGTCACGTTTTCCATCCCCTGCGACAGCATGATCGAGCCGTAGAGCGCCAGGGTGCCGCCGATGACGATGAGGGTGCGCTGATCCGGCGGCGCCGTGAAATCCGCCACCGGCTTCAGCGCCAAATAGGCCAGCGCATGCACCAAGAGAATAATGACGATCGCCCCCGGCGCTCCCCAATAGAGCCGCCGGCGGCGGCCGCCGGAGATCAGCCACGCCCAGTCGCGCCAGGCAAGGCGCAGCTCGTGCCGGGCGAACCAGACCAGACTGCCGGGCTGCATCATGCCGCGACCGAGCCGTCTGCCCCGTCTTCCGCGCCGCTTTCGACCAGCGCCAGAAACGTGTCCTCGAGGCTGGCGAAACCGGCGCCCGCCTGCTCGCGCAACTCGTCGAGCGTGCCCTCGGCGATCAGCCTGCCGCCGGCCATGACCCCGACCCGGTCGGCCATGCGCTCGGCGACGTCGAGGATGTGCGTGGTCATGATCACCGCACACCCCGCATCCACCCGCTCGCGCAGCAGGTTTTTGGCGAGCCGGGCCGAGGCGGCGTCGAGGCCGGTAAACGGCTCGTCGAGGATGATCAGACGCGGATCATGGATCAGCGCGCCGGCCAAGGCGACCTTCTGGCGCATGCCCTTCGAGAGGCCCTCGCAGCGCTGATCGGCGTGGCCGGCCAAGCCGAGCAGCCCGAGCAGGCGGCCTGCCGCCACCTCCTCCGCCTTGCGATCGACCCCCCACAGCCCGGCGACGAAGCGGAGATATTCGCGCGGGGTCAGCCGGTCGTAGATCATCGGCTCGTCCGACAGCCACGCCGTCAGCCGCTTGGCGCCGACCGGGTCGGAAAGCGCATCCACCCCGAACACCGCGATGGCGCCGCGATCCGGCTTCAAGAGGCCGCATACCATGCGCAAGGTGGTGGTCTTGCCGGCGCCGTTGGGTCCCAGCAGCACGTAGAACTCGCCGGCCCGAACCCGCAGCTCCAGCCCATCGACCGCGGGCCGGGCAAAGGCTTTGGCGAGGCCGCTTGTATCGAGCGCGAGCCGGGTCGGTGTCTCTGCCATCGGTCATGCCGCAGGACCGCATTCCTGGCGGCCGGGGCACAGCCTAGAGCGTGATCCTCCGCGGTTAAAGCGCCGTTCCCGAGAAAGCCAATTGCGGGGTCATTCCGGGGCGGCCCGAACGGCCGGACCCGATGGATCCGGCCGGCCGTTTTCGTCATACCGGCGACGGGCGGTATCCGCCTCAGCCGCCGACCCGGCGGACAGGTGGGTCCCGGCCTTCGCGGGGATCACGGTGTTACTTGGGAATCGGCGCAGTATGGGTTCCGGGTTCGCGGGCTTCGCCCGCGCCCCGGAATGACCGGCGGTTTGGTTCGCTTACACGCTTCGACTCAGTGGAAGCCCAGCGCGGCCAACAGGTCGGCCGACGACATCGTGGTTGTGTCCACCGGCCCCGATGATACCGAGGTGGTTGTGGAGACCGGCGTCGACGAGCCGGAGGTGCTGACGCCGAGCGGCGCCGACAACGCCGAGACGTTGCGCGACGGGTCATAGGCCAGGACCTGATAATTGTAGCTGCCTTGCGGCGAGACGGTCCCGTCCTGGTAATTCGGGTTGGGCGTGAAGCCAAGGTAATTTCCGTCCCGATACACGTCATAGCCGTAAACCGAACTGTCGGGATCGCTGGACGGGCTCCACGCGAGATCGACCTCGTGCGGCGAGACGCCGACGGCGGCGAGGCCGGTCGGGACGGTCGGCGGCGTGGTGTCGGTGCCGGAAGTCGGCGTCGGGGTCGGGGTGTATGAAGCGACCGGCGACGACGACAGCGAATAGACCTGCACGTCGCTGAAGTCGAACTGGTAGGGTCCCGGATCGTTCGTCGGATCGGCGACGGTATGCCAGCCGGCGGCCTGCGGCCCGGCCATTTCAAGGTCCATGACCAGCTCATAGGCTGCGTTGGTCGGCACCCCGCTGGTCCACTGCGCCATCTCCTTGCCGTCGAGAAACACCGTCCACGACTGGCCCGGGCGGTATTCGACCCCGTAGGTGTGATAGCCGGCCGACAAATCGGTGCCGGTATCCTGGATCACCTGGTTGCCGCCGCTGCCGTGCCAGTTCGACGCCAGCACGTTGTTGGGGTTCGACGAGCCGTGCAGGTAGCCGGATTCCTGGACGTCGAATTCCGCGCCGCCGGGGCTGAGCAGCCAGATGCCGCCCCAGGCGCCGTGCGACGAATCCGGCATTTTCGCCTGCCACTGGACGTAGCCGCCGCTCGCCGGCAGGTACGCCTTGCCGTAGGAGCTGACCGCGGCCGAGCCCCAGCTGTAGCCGAGCCCGCCGAAATAGCTGCTCGGCGTCGCGGTCATCGACAGGGTGCCGCCGCCGCCGGTGAGGTGATCGCCCGTTGTGTCCGATCCCCCGCCATACGGGTAGGGATCGTAGTACATGGTCTGAAAGGTGCTGCCGTTCATGTTCATCCCGGAATAGGGGGATGGCAGCAGGCTCTGATCGCTCCAGCGGCCGTATTGATCCTCACCGAGCCACGGGTTCCACTTCGAGGTATCGAGCGTTGCGCTGTCGAAACCGTCTTCGAAAATAAGTTGCGAAGCCGAGTAACCGGCTGGTGGCGCAAGCAACCCTGTCGCCATCTTAAAGTCTCCCTTTTTGGACGCAATCAGCCGTCGGCGGCCCGATGGTGTTGCGGGCGGCCGTCCAGCCGAATCAGGTAAAATCGAAAGGGTGATCGTCGGGTCGGGAAGCGACCCGGAAGGGCCTAGGTGATTGCTAGTGCTGAAACCTGTGCCTTAATCGATTTCATCCTGATCTCCCTTGTGGTTGCCAAAAGGCTTCTTAGCCGGCTGCTCGCGCGCCGCCGATCGGATCGGGCCAAAAAGGGAGTGCGGTTTTCGGAAGAAGCCGAAAATCGTGATGGGAGCATGCATCCATGGGATCAAAGACTCTCGATCGAAGTCTTTGATTTATTCCACGAATTTCATGTATTGAAACAGAATTGAGAGGACTGCGAAGCCGGCCTCTCGTATTCAATGTTTCTCCCCTGCATCCCCTCCTGGGCGCCGCTCTCCCCAGAGCGCGTGACCAAGCCGCGGTTTGACTAACATACGTTGATCGGAGTCTGCAACACTCTTTGGCACGCTGTGATCGATCTTTGCCAACTCTACGGAACTTTAAGGCTTTTCCTCGACCGCGGGGCGGCGGTTTTGCGAGCGGCGGCGCTTGACGGCGGGCCGATAGTCTGCGGTAATTCGCGCGTCCAAGGGGTGCCCCGGCAAGGGGCTGAGAGACCGCTGATGCCGCGGGAGACCCTTCGAACCTGATCCGGGTCGTGCCGGCGTAGGGACAGGAACGCCGCGGCAGGTGCCGCTCTCCCGATATCGCCGTCGCCCCGGGCCGCCGCGCCCCGTCGTCGCCAATGGGCGCTATGGAGACCGCCATGCCCGATTCCGCTCCGCTTGCCACCGCCGCACTGACCGCCGCCGGCGCCGCGCCGCAGGTCACCACCGGCCCGTTTCCGTCCTCGCGCAAAATCCATGTGGCGGGGCGCCGCCACACCGGGGTGCGCGTCGCGATGCGCGAGATCGACCTGACCGCGAGTTCCGGCGAGAAGCCTGTACGGGTCTATGACACGTCGGGGGTCTATTCCGACCCGGCGGTCGCGACCGACATCCGCACCGGGCTGCCCGAATTGCGGCGGCCGTGGATCGAGACGCGCGGCGATGTCGAGCCGGTCGCCGGCCGCGAAATCCGGCCGGAGGATAACGGCCTCCGGCGCGGCGAAGAGAGCGGCGTGCCGGTGTTCAACCGGGCCGGCCGCACGGTGCTGCGCGCCAAGCCCGGCGAGGCGGTGACGCAATATGCCTATGCGCAGCGCGGCATCGTCACCCCGGAGATGGAATATGCGGCGATCCGCGAGAATCTCGGCCGCGAGGCGGCGCTTGAGCGGATCGATGCGGGCAATTCGTTCGGCGCCGCCATCCCCGACCACGTGACCCCGGAATTCGTGCGCGACGAGATCGCCCGCGGCCGCGCTATCATCCCCAACAACGTCAACCACCCGGAATCGGAGCCGATGGTCATCGGCCGCAACTTCCTGGTCAAGGTCAACGCCAATATCGGCAACTCGATCGTCACCTCATCGGTTGCCGAGGAGGTGGAAAAGCTGGTCTGGGCGACGCGCTGGGGGGCCGACACGGTGATGGACCTGTCGACCGGCCGCAACATCCACACGATCCGCGAGTGGATCATCCGCAACTCGCCGGTGCCGATCGGCACCGTGCCGATCTATCAGGCGCTGGAGAAGGTCGGCGGCAAGGCCGAGGAGCTGACCTGGGAAATGTTCCGGGACACGCTGATCGAGCAGGCGGAGCAGGGGGTCGATTACTTTACGATCCATGCCGGCGTGCGGCTCGGCTACATCCATCTGACCGCCAGCCGGGTAACCGGCATCGTCTCGCGCGGCGGCTCGATCATGGCGAAATGGTGCCTCGCGCATCACCAGGAGAATTTCCTCTATACGCATATCCGCGAGATCAACGAGATCATGCGGGCCTATGACGTCGCCTATTCGTTCGGCGACGGGCTGCGCCCCGGCTCGATCGCCGACGCCAACGACCGGGCGCAGTTCGCCGAGCTGGAGACCTTGGGCGAGTTGACGAAGCTCGCCTGGGAGGACGGCGTGCAGGTGATGATCGAGGGCCCCGGCCACGTGCCGATGCACAAGATCAAGGTCAACATGGAGAAGCAGCTCGAGGAATGCGGCGAAGCGCCGTTCTATACCTTGGGGCCGCTCACCACCGACATCGCCCCCGGCTACGACCACATCACCAGCGGCATCGGGGCGGCGATGATCGGCTGGTTCGGGACGGCGCTCCTCTGCTACGTGACGCCGAAGGAGCATCTGGGGCTGCCCGACCGCGACGACGTGAAGGCCGGGGTCATCACCTACAAGATCGCGGCGCACGCCGCCGACCTCGCCAAGGGGCACCCGGCGGCGCGCGAGCGCGACGACGCCCTGTCGCGGGCGCGCTTCGAGTTCCGCTGGCGCGACCAGTTCAACCTGTCGCTCGACCCCGAGACCGCCGAGAAGTTCCACGACCAGACCCTGCCGGCGGACGGCGCCAAGCTCGCGCATTTCTGCTCGATGTGCGGCCCGAAATTCTGCTCGATGCAGATTTCGCAGGAGGTTCGCGAGTATGCCAGGAGCGGCATGGCCGAGAAGTCGCAGGAGTTCCTGAAGCAGGGCGGCGAGATCTACAAGGTCGAGCAGGGAAGCGTCGATCCGCGCGTCGCGGCGGAGTGACACAATCCTCCCCCGCCCGGCGGGGGAGGTGGCGAGCGCAGCGAGCCGGAGGGGGCAACGGCCGATTTTGCGCGTACCATGCCCCCTCCACCATGCTTTCGCATGGTTCCCCTCCCCCGCTTCGCGGGGGAGGAATAGGCTTGGATGCGGAGGGGAAGCAGGGTTCGCATGACGGAGCGCACGGAACCCACCACCGCCGATCTCGAAGCGCGGCGGGCGGCGCGGCGTTATCCCGAGCGGCCGATCGTGGCGGTGCTGGCGGTGGTGGTGCGTGGCGCCGGGCCGGATGCGAGAGCGCTGATCGTGCAGCGGGCGCAGCAGCCGAATGCCGGGCGCTGGGGGTTTCCGGGCGGCGTCCTCGAACTCGGCGAGACGGTCGCCGAGGGGGCGATGCGCGAATTGCGCGAGGAGACCGGCATCCTGGCCGAAGCCGCCGGCATCCTCGATGTGCACGACGCGATCCACCGCGATGACGAGGGGCGGGTGCAGTTTCATTACGTGCTGATCGCGGTGCGCGGCATCTGGCGCGCCGGCGAGGGGGCCCCGGCGGACGATGCCGCCGCCGTCGCCTGGGCCGGTCGGGCCGAGATCGCGGCCGGCCGCTATCCGACCTTTCCGACGTTGCTGCCGTTGCTCGACCTCGCGTTGCGGAGGGCGTGATGCTGAAGGGCTTTGTGATCGGCATTGTGTTCACGCTCGCCGCCCTGGCGGCCGCCGGCTATGCCGTGCTGCGCACCGGCACGATACCGGCCGGCGCCGATGCCGGGCCGCTGCCGTTTGAGCGCTGGGCGGCCGGCACCTCGCTGCACGCGACGCTGGTGCGCGACGCTCCGAAGGGTCCCAACCCGGTGCCGTTGAACGAGGCCAATTTGATCGCCGGCATCCAGCTATATGCGAAAAATTGCGCGTTCTGCCACGGCACCGCCCAGGGCGACGCGGCGATGACGCCGATCGCGCAGGGCGAAAATCCGGGGCCGCCGCAACTGGCGACCGAGACCGTGACGGACGATCCGGAATCCTGGACCTTCTGGAAGATCAAGAACGGCATCCGCTGGAGCGGCATGCCGGCGTGGCAGGGCACCCTGAACGACCACCAGATCTGGACCATCGCGCTCTTTCTGAAGCACATCGACAAACTGCCGCCGGCCGCGCAACAGGTCTGGCAAGGCGTCAAGAATTAGTTTTTCAACAAGTCAGATATTCGAGACCCGTGTCGTCGCCGCGGCGAAGACCGGGGTCATGTATCGGCCGCCCGTGCAGCGGTATCGTGGATACCGGCCTTTGCCGGTATGACGGCGGTTGCGGGGGCGGACTGCCCGATTTTTATGGGGTGAAGCGTCGGGACGACCCCGGCGATCGCGAACGAGAGACCCACCGACTTGACCGGAATATGGGCGAGCCTGCCGACCGACGGTGCGGTCGGGGCCCGCGCTGCCGCCGTCGCGATCTTCGCCGCGACCTATCTGGCGCTCGCGTTCGGGCGGGTGCCGCTGTTGCGCATCGACCGGGCCGGCATCGCGCTGGTCGGCGGCAGCCTGATGGTGGCGGCGGGCGCCCTGAGCATCGCCGAGGCGGCGCGGGCGGTCGACATCGCCACCCTGGCGCTGCTGCTCGGCATGATGATCGTCGTCGCCAGCCTCCGCCTGTCGGGGTTTTTCCGGCTGGCGGCCGGGTGGGCGGTGGCGCAGGCGCGGCGGCCGCTGGCCTTGCTGGCGGCGGTGACCGCGGCCTCCGGCCTATTGTCGGCGGTGCTGCTCAACGACGCGATCTGCCTCGTGATGACGCCGCTCGTCGCCGACATTATGCGGCGGCTCGACCGCGACCCCGTGCCCTACCTGCTGGCTGTGGCGATGGCGGCCAATATCGGCAGCGCCGCGACGATCACCGGCAACCCGCAAAACATCCTGATCGGCAGCTTTTCGCATATTCCCTACGACGTTTTTGCCGCGCACCTGGCGCCGCTTGCCGCAATCGGCCTCGTCTTGACGGTGGCGGTGGTGGCGGTCTTTCATCCGGGCGAGTTCCGCCGCGGCGGGGTGTTGGCCGCAAGGCCGCGGCCGGCGCATGTCCATCGGAAGCTGGCGGTCAAATCGGTCGTCGTCGTGCTCTTGATGATCGCGGCGTTTGTCGCTGGCGCGGCGCCGGTCAAGGTGGCGGCGGTCGGCGGCGGCGCTCTGCTGGTGACCCGGATGGTGCCGAGCCACCGCATCTACCGCGAGATCGACTGGCCGCTCCTTGTCATGTTCGCCGGCCTCTTCGTCGTGGTCGCCGGGTTCGAAAAGGCGGTGCTGACGCCGCAGGCGGTCGCCGCGATCGGCGGCGCCGCGACCCGCTCCGATGCGGCCCTCGGGATCGTGACGGCGCTGCTCTCGAACATCGTCAGCAACGTCCCGGCGGTGCTGGTGCTGAAGCCGTTCGTCGCCGCCGCGACCGATACCCCGGCGCATGACTGGCTGGTGATCGCGATGGCCTCGACCTTCGCCGGCAATTTGACGGTGCTCGGTTCGGTCGCCAATTTGATCGTCGTGCAACTGGCGCGGGCGCACGGGGTCAGGATCGGCTTCTGGCAGTATTTCCGGGTCGGCGCGCCGCTGACGATCTTGACCGTCGCGCTCGGCCTGTGGTGGCTTTGAACCATGAGCGAGATCAGCGAACCAGAACGCAACGAATGGGGCCAGCCGGTCGGGCCGATGGTGCCCGGCTGGACGCCGCGGCCGCGCCCGCCGCGGACCGCGATGGCGGGGCGGGTCGCGACGGTCGAGCCGCTCGACCCCGAGCGCCATTCGGCCGACCTGTTCGCCGCGTATGCCGAGGATCGCGAGGGGCGCCTCTGGACCTATTACAATTACGGCCCCTTCGCCGCGCTCGCCGAATACCGGCGATGGGTCGAGAGCGCCTGCGCCGATCCCGGCCGGCTGTTTCACGCGATCATCGACAATTCGAGCGGCCGGGCGGTCGGGGTGGCGGCCTTCATCAATGCGCAGCCGGCGGTCGGCTCCGTCGAGATCGGCGGCCTCGTGTTCAGCCCGCTGCTGCAGCGCCGGCCGGCGGCGACCGAGGCGCTGTTTATGATGATGCGCCGGGTTTTCGACGAACTCGGCTATCGCCGCTGCGAGTGGAAATGCGACGCGCTCAACGAGCCGAGCCGCAACGCCGCCGCCCGGCTCGGCTTCCGCTACGAGGGGCTGTTCCGGCAGGCGACGATCACCCGCGGCCGCAACCGCGACACCGCATGGTTCTCGGTCATCGACCGCGAATGGCCGGCGTTGCGCGCGGCGTGCGAGCGCTGGCTCGACCCGGCGAATTTCGACGGCGAGGGGAAGCAACGACGGACCCTGGCCAGCTTCCGCGCCTGAACCGGCGCACCCGGTTGTAACGGCGTCATTGGCGATCGGCACGGCGCGCGATAGTTTCTTGCGGGCGCCCCCTCACCCGGATGGGGAGAGGGAGACGGCGGCAACGGGAGGAACGGAGATGGCAGAAATTCTTGGGCTCGGCTGCACCCATTGGCCGACCTTGTGCCTGCCGAACGAGCGGCTGACCGATGTGTTCGAGCGGGTGCTGAGCGCGCCCAATGTCGATCCGGCGCGCAAGGACCCGGCCAACTGGCCGGCCGAGCTGCTGGCCGAACTCGGCAACGATAACGGCCTCTCTGCGGCGCAGCGCTGCGGCGAGCGGTTCGGCGACGATTTCCGGGCGATCCGCAAAATCCTCAACGATTTCAACCCGGATTTCGTGCTGGTCTGGGGCGACGACCAGTACGAGAACTTCCGCGAGGACATCGTCCCGCCGTTCTGCGTGCTCGGCTACGACCCGGAATTCGATCTGAAGCCGTGGCATAACGGCAACGGCGGCAAGCCGAACCGCTGGGGCGAGGCAGGCGGCTGGACCTTGCCTCTGAAGGGCCACCGCGAGGCGGCGAAGCTGATCGCCGGCGGCCTCATCGAGCGCGGCATCGATCTCGCCTATGCCTATAAGCCGCTGCACCACCCGATGGCGCACGCCTTCACCAACACGTTTCTCTATCTCGACTGGGACCGGAAGGGTTTCCCCTATCCGGTGGTGCCGTTCGCGGTCAATTGCTATGGCCGCAACCTGATCCAGGCGAAAGGCGGCCTCGGCCACCTGTTCCAGAAGCCGCCGGGGCCGGAGGAAACGGGCGACCCGCCGTCGCCGTCGCCGTGGCGCTGCATGGAGGTGGGGGCGGCGGTCGCCGAGGTCCTGGCCGCCTCGCCCTACCGGGTGGCGCTGGTCGCGTCGTCGTCGTGGTCGCACTGCTTCCTGTCGCCGAAGAACGGCTATCTGTGGCCCGACCACGAGGGCGACCGCCTGCTGTTCGACGCGCTCGAACGCGCCGATTACGGCATCTGGCGCAAGCGCACTCTGGCCGAGATGGAGTATTCCGGGCAGCACGAGATGCTGAACTGGATGGCGCTGATTGGCGCGATGGAGGCGCTCGACCGGAAGCCGGTGATCCAGGATTACATGGAGACCTACATCCTGGCGTCGGACAAATGCTTCCTGTCGTTTCCGGCATGATTGGGGGCGATGGGCTTCGCTGCGCTCAACCCATCCTACGCATCTCCTCCGTGGCGCCGTAGGATGGGTTGAGCAACGCGAAACCCATCATTTTCGGAGGCAGCATGGACGGAGCGACGGGGACCGGCATCGGGCAGCCGGTCAGGCGGCGCGAGGACCGGCGGCTTCTGACCGGGCGCGGGCAATACAGCGACGATCTGAACCTGCCCGGGCAGGCCTATGCGGTGATGGTGCGGGCGCCGCATGCGCATGCGCTGATCCGCCGGATCGATACCGGCGCGGCGGCGGCGCTGCCGGGGGTGCTCGCGGTCTTGACCGCCGCCGATGTCGAGGCGGACGGCCTCCGGCCGCTGCCCAACACGGCCAACGCTCATCCGGCCGATATCAGCCTGAAGAACCGGGACGGCTCACCGGTCTTCCGGCCGCCGCAGCCCGCGATCGTCGGGCCGGAGGTCGCCCATGTCGGCGAGATCGTCGCGATGGCGGTGGCGGAAAGCCGCGAGGCCGCGCGGGACGCGGCCGAGCGCGTGGCGGTCGAATACGAGGTGTTGCCGGCGGTGACGCACGGGCCGGAGGCCGCCCGGCCCGGCGCGCCGCCCGCCCGGCTCGGCCGCAATACCAACCTCGTGCTCGACGGCGAGATCGGCGATCCCGATGCGACCGAGCGCGCCTTCGCCGCCGCCGCGCATATCGTGCGGCTGGACACGTGGGTCCCGCGGGTCGCCGGCGTGCCGATGGAGCCACGCGCGGCGCTCGGCCTCTATGACCCGGAGAGCGGCCGCTACACCCTCCATGCCGGCGCCGGCGGGGCGGCCAGCCCGCGGCGCGACCTCGCCGTCGTGCTCGGGGTCGAGCCCGACAAGGTGCGCGTCGTCATGCAGGATGTCGGCGGCAATTTTGGGACGCGCGGCGGCTTCAACCCGGAATTTGCGCTGGTCGCCTGGGCGGCGCGGCGGGTCGGCAGGCCGGTCAAATGGACGGGCGACCGCTCGGAATACTTCCAGGCCGACCATCAGGCGCGCGACCGCGCGATCGACGCCGAGCTGGCGCTCGACGCCGAAGGGCGCTTCCTGGCGATGCGCGGGGTCAACCTCGTCAACCAGGGCGCTTACGTCCTCGGCTTCGGCCCCCTTAACAAGGGGATCGAGATCATGTCGAGCATCTATCACGTGCCGACGGTGTTCTTCCGCGGCCGCGCGGCGCTCACCAACACCGCGCCGACCCGCCCCTATCGCAGCTCCGGCCGCCCCGAGGTCATGTTCGCGATGGAGCGCCTGATCGACCTCGCGGCGTTGCAGACCGGTATCGACCGCATCGAATTGCGCCGGCGCAACCTCGTGCCGGAAAGGATGATGCCGTACACCAACCCGTTCGGCATGGTCTATGACAGCGGCCATTATCATGAGGTGATGGAGCGGGCGCTCGCCCTCAGCGACTGGCCGGGGTTTGCGGCGCGGCGCGCGGCTTCCGAGCGGCGCGGCCGATGCCGGGGCATCGGGGTCGCCAATTACGTCGATACCGCGACCGGCGCGCCGCGCGAGCGCGCGGAGGTCACCGTGCTGCCCGACAGCGCCGAGGCGGGCACGATCGAGGTGGTGATCGGCACGGTGTCGCAGGGCCAGGGGCACGAGACGAGCTTTGCCCAGCTGATCACCGAATGGCTCGGGGTGCCGCTCGACAGCGTGCGCCTCGTCACCGGCGACACCGACCGCGCGCCGGTCGGCGGCGGGGCGCATTCCGGGCGGGCGTTGCGGCTCGGTAGCATCGTCATGCTGAACGCCTCGAACGCGATCATCGAGAAGGGGCTGCGCATCGCCAGCCATGTGCTGGAAGCCGCCGCGGAGGATATCGAGTTCGCCGCCGGCCGATTCCGGGTCAAGGGCACCGACCGGGCGGTCGGGATTTTCGCGGTGGCGCGTGCCGCCCTGGAACGCGCCGACCTGCCGGCGGAACTGCGCGGCCCGCTCGCCGCCGAGAGCGACGAGACGGTCAACCTCGCCAGCTTCCCCTATGGCTGTCATGTCTGCGAGGTCGAGATCGATCCCGACACCGGCGAAATCGAGATCGTGCGCTACAACGCGGTCGACGATGTCGGGCGGGCGGTCAACCCGATGATTGTGCACGGCCAGGTGCATGGCGGCATCGTGCAGGGGCTGGGGCAGGCGCTGTCGGAGCAGGTCGTCTATGACCGGGAGAGCGGACAATTGCTGTCCGGCTCGTTCATGGATTACGCGATGCCGCGGGCCGACCGGCTGCCGTTCTTTACGACCGAATTGTCCGAGGTGCCGACCCCGACCCATCCGCTCGGCATCCGCCCGGCCGGCGAGGGCGGCACCACCCCGGCCCTCGGGGTCGTCGTCAACGCCGTCGTCGATGCGCTCGGGGAGTTCGGGGTCACCCATCTCGACATGCCGCTGACCCCGGAACGGGTATGGCGCGCCATTCACCGCCCGATCGCGCCTTCAGGGAGCATGCGATGATCGACGAAACCCATGACCGCGCCCGCCGGAGCTGGGTCGCCTCGGCCAACGGGCATCCCGAGTTTCCGCTGCAGAACCTGCCGTTCGGGGTGTTCAGCCCGCCCGGATCGACCATCCCCGACGCGCGGCCGCGCGGCGGCGTCGCGATCGGCGACTGCATTTTCGACCTGCGCGCCGCCGCCGAAGGCGGCTTGTTCTCGGGCGAGGCGGCAGCCGCGGCGGAAGCTGCCTCCGGCGCGAGCCTCAACAAGCTGATGGCGCTCGGCGCCGGGCCGCGGCGCGCGTTGCGGGCGCAATTGTTCGAATTGCTCGCCGAGGGCGGCGCCGGGCAGGACCGCGCCGAGAAGCTCGCCGGCGGGCTGGTGCGCCGCGCCGCCGATTGCTGGCTGCACCTGCCGGCCTCGGTCGGCAACTTCACGGACTTCTTCGCCGGCATCCACCACGCCGCCAATGGCGGGCGCCGGCGGGATCCCGACAACCCGCTCAACCCGAATTACAAATACGTGCCGGTCGCCTATCACAGCCGCGCTTCCTCGGTGCGCGAGGCGAACGTGCCGGTGCGCCGGCCGCACGGCCAGCGCAAGGAGGCGAATGCCGCCGCACCGGAATTCGGGGCCTGCCGCAAGCTCGATTACGAACTCGAACTGGCGGTGTGGATCGGCCCCGGCAACCGGCAGGGCGAGCCGATCGCGATCGGCGACGCGCGCGGGCACGTGTTCGGCCTGGGCCTCGTCAACGACTGGTCGGCGCGCGACATCCAGTTCTGGGAGATGCCGCCTCTGGGGCCGTTTCTCGGCAAGAATTTCGCCAGCACGGTATCGCCGTGGATCGTGACCAGCGAGGCGCTGGAACCGTTCCGGGTGGCGCAGCCGCCGCGCCCTTCCGGCGACCCGGCGCCGCTCCCCTACCTGTTCGACGAGCGCGACCAGCAAAGCGGCGCCTTCGATATCGCGCTCGAAGCGCTCCTCCTGACGGCGCGGATGCGTGAAGAGGGCCTTCCGCCGGACCCTATGTCGCGCAGCAATACGACCGATCTCTACTGGACGCTGGCGCAGCTCGTCGCGCATCACGCGAGCGGCGGCTGCAACCTCGTGCCCGGCGACCTGTTCGGCACCGGCACGATCTCCGGCCCGACCGTCGAAGGCTATGGCAGCCTGATGGAACTGAGCGCCGACGGCCAGCGGACCATGACGCTGCCGTCGGGCGAGCGGCGGAGCTTTCTCGAGGACGGCGATGAGGTGATCTTCCGTGCCCATTGCCGGCGCGAGGGGTACGCCCCGATTGGCTTCGGCGAATGCCGCGCCCGCATCATCGCTTAGACGGATTGAATCTCAGCATCACCCGGGACGCCGGCGGTCCCAATGTGACCTGATCAAGGGATGAAAGCGGTTTTCCATTACGACGCGGGGCCGCGCCTCCGGGCGCGCCTGGACGAACTGGTAGGCGAGGGGTTCGCCGTGACGCCCTGCCCCGAAGCCGACGATTCTCGCCTCGCCGCGCTCTTGCCCGAGGCCGAGGTGCTGCTACACGTCTTGAAGCCGGTCACGGCCGCGGCGATCGCGCTGGCGCCGCGTCTGCGCCTCATCCAGAAGATCGGCGTCGGGGTCAACACGATCGACCTCGACGCGGCCCGTGCGCGCGGCATCGCCGTCGCCAACATGCCCGGCACCAACACCCAGGCGGTCGCCGAGGCGGCGCTGCTGCTGATGCTGGCGGCGTTGCGCAACCTCGCCGGGCTCGACCGCGCCTGCCGCGCCGGGCTTGGCTGGGCGCGGGGGCCGGACATGCAGGAGCGCGGCGGCGAATTGCGCGGGCGCACGGTCGGC
>DASUKH010000236.1:0-11484 GCA_036278835.1 Allostellaceae bacterium | reverse complement strand
GTCGCGGTGAGCCTCTCGATGCCGACCGAATTGCGCAACCGGGTCGCGCGCATCGAGATCGAGGGCGAGCAGTCGGCCGGCGGCGTCCTGCTGATCGACGAGCGGTGGCGGCGGCGGCCGGTCGGCATTGCGACGTCGCGCAGCGCCGGGGCGCAGCCGCTGCTCAGCGACACTTATTACCTCGAACGCGCGCTCGGGCCGTTCACCGAGGTGCGGCACGGACCCGCAAGCGATCTGCTGAAGCGCCAGCTGGCGATGCTGATCTACGCCGATTCCGGCCCGGATTCCCCGCAGGAGGAAGCGGTGGTGCACAAATGGGTCGAGGCGGGCGGCTTGCTGCTGCGCTTCGCCGGGCCGAAACTGGCCGAGCAGAGTGATCACCTGCTGCCCGTCCGGCTGCGCCGTGGCGGGCGCACGATCGGCGGCGCGCTATCGTGGGAAAAGCCGGCGCATCTCGCGCCGTTTGCGGCGAACAGCCCGTTCGCCGGCCTCACGATCCCGGCCGACGTGACGGTGTCGCGCCAAGTGCTCGCCGAACCCGATCTCGACCTCGCCCAAAAGACCTGGGCGCGCCTTGCCGACGGCACGCCGCTGGTGACCGGCGAGAAAATCGGCAAAGGCTGGATCGTGCTTGTCCACACCACCGCCAATGCGGCCTGGTCGAACCTCTCGCTGTCGGGCCTCTTCGTGCAGATGCTGCGGCGGGTGGTGGCGATCAGCCACGGGGTCGAAGCGGCCGGCAGCGGCACCCTGCCGGCCTATGAGACCCTGGACGGGTTCGGCCATTTGCAGAAGGCGCCGCCGGCGGTGAGGCCGATCGCCGCCAAGGAGATCGCCAAGGCGGTGCCGTCGCCACGCCATCCGCCGGGGTTCTACGGCGGCGCCGATTCGCGCCGCGCCCTCAACCTGTCGGCCGCGGTGACCGATGTGAAGCCGCTTGGCGAATTGCCTGCCGGAACCGTGCAGGAGGGCTTCGCACAGAAAAGCGCCGAAATTGACGTGCGGCCGCCGCTGCTGACTGCGGCCTTCCTGCTGGTCCTCCTCGACCTCATCATCGCCTATGCGTTGCGCGGGTTGCTGCGCCGGCGGGCGGCCGGGCTCGCGGCCGGGCTGGCATTGGCGCTCACGGTGCTGCCCGGTGCGGCCAGCCGGGCCGATGACGCCTTCGTGATCAAGGCGACCTCGGCGGTGCGGCTCGCCTATGTCGAAACCGGCGATGCCAAGGTCGATGCCGAGAGCCAGGCCGGGTTAACTGGGCTGACGGCGACCTTGAACCAGCGCACCGCGGTCGAAACCGCAGCGCCGATGGGGGTCAATATCGAGAGCGACGACCTCGTGCTGTTTCCGCTGCTTTATTGGCCGGTGACGGCCGATCAGAAGCCGCCGTCGCCGAAGGCGGCCGAGCGCATCAACCGCTATCTCGAAACCGGCGGCACGATCCTGTTCGACACCCGCAATGCCGGCGAGGAGACGCCGGGGGTGTTCGGCAACGCCGCCGCCGCGCAGGAGCAGCTGCGCCGCCTCGTCAAGGGAATCAAGATCCCGCCGCTGGAGCCAGTCCCGCCCAACCACGTGCTGACCAAATCGTTCTACCTGCTGCACGATTTTCCCGGCCGCTGGGACAGCGGGCAGGTGTGGATCGAGCCGACCGAGGACAACGTCAATGACGGGGTGGCGAGCGTCATCGTCGGCGGCAACGACTGGGCCGGCGCCTGGGCGGTGGATGACCAGGGCCGTCCGGAATATGCCTGTGTGCCGGGCGGCGAGCGCCAGCGCGAGATGGCGATGCGGTTTGGCGTCAATCTCGTCATGTACGTCCTGACCGGCAACTACAAGAGCGACCAGGTGCACGTCCCGGCGATCCTGGAAAGGCTCGGGCAATGATCGCCGCGATCGGCGACAGCGCCTATACGTTGGCGAGCGCGCCGCTCCTGCCGTGGTGGGCGATCTGGGCGCTTGCCGGCGCCGGCGCGCTGGTGCTGGCTTTCGGGGTGTGGCGGCGGGCGCGCGGGACGTTCTGGCGGGGGCTGGCGCTGGCGATGCTGCTGGCGATCCTGATCAACCCGTCGCTCGTCAAGGAGAACCGCTCGCCGTTGCGCGACGTGGCGGCCGTCGTTGTCGATCAGTCGCCGAGCCAGCGGATCGGCCACCGCATGGCGGCGACCGAGGCGGCGCTCACAAACCTGAAAAAGCAGTTATCGCAGGAGCACGATCTCGACGTGCGGGTGGTGCGCGCCGGGCAGGTGGGGCCGGGCGGCGAGGATGACGGGACCCGCCTGTTCGGCGCGCTCAACCGCGCCCTCTCCGATGTGCCGCGGCAGCGCCTCGCCGGGGTCGTGATGATCACCGACGGCGAGGTGCACGACGTCCCGGCCGGCAAGGCGGCGGACGCGGCGCGCGAGTTCGGCGCGCCGTTGCAGGTCCTGCTGTCCGGCCATCCCGGCGAACGCGATCGCCGGCTGGTGCTGCCGCAGGCGCCGGGCTTCGCCCTGGTCGGCAAAAACATGCCGCTGACCGTGCGGATCGAAGACCTGCCGGCCAATGCCGATGCGAACGCAGCCGGTAGCACGGCGCAACTGACCTGGCGCAAGGATGGTGGGCCGCAGCATGAGATCGCGGTCCCGGTCGGCCGCGACGTAAAGCTGTCGATCCCGATCGACCATGGCGGACCGAACGTCATCGAACTCGCGGTCAATGCCGGGCCGCACGAATTGACGATGGTCAACAACCACGCCGCTCTCGTCGTCAACGGCGTGCGCGACCGGCTCAAGGTGCTGCTGGTCTCGGGCGAGCCGCACGCCGGCGAGCGGGTGTGGCGCAATATCCTCAAATCCGACCCGTCGGTCGATCTCGTGCATTTCACGATCCTGCGCCCGCCCGAAAAGCAGGACGGCACACCGATCCGCGAATTGTCGCTGATCGCCTTCCCGATCCGCGAATTGTTCGACGTGAAGCTGTCGGATTTCGATCTGATCATCTTCGACCGCTACAGCCGGCGTGGCATCATCCCGGAAAGCTATATCGAGAACGTTGTCCGCTACGTGCGCAACGGCGGCGCGCTCTTGGAGGCCGCGGGGCCGAGCTTCGGCACGCCGATGGGCATGTCGCGCACCCCTTTGGGCGCGATCCTGCCGGCCGAGGCGACCGGCCATGTCGATGACGAGGGGTTCAAGCCGGAGCTGACCGCGCTCGGCCGCCGCCATCCGGTCACGGAAGACCTACCGGGCGCCGGCAAGCCGGGCGAGGCGCCGAGTTGGGGCCGCTGGTTCCGCCAGGTCGATACGCATGTCCGTGACGGCACGGTCATCATGAAGGGCGATCACGGCGAGCCGCTGCTCGTCCTCGACCGGGTCGGCAAGGGCCGCGTCGCGCAGCTTCTGTCAGACCAGATGTGGCTGTGGGCGCGCGGCTTCGAAGGCGGCGGCCCGCAGGCCGAGTTGCTGCGCCGCCTCGCCTACTGGCTGATGAAGGAGCCGGACCTAGAAGAAAACGATCTGCGCGCCTCGGTCGATGGCGACCGGCTGATCGTCAAGCGCCAGTCGCTGAAGCCCGACAACTCGCCGGTCACGGTGACCGCCCCCGACGGCAAGAAGACAAAGCTGACCCTGATCCCCGGCAAAGGCGGGCGCAGCAGCGGCACGATGGCGATCTCCGAGATGGGCCTCTACCGGGTCGGCGACGGCAAGCGCACCACGCTCGCCGCGGCGGGGCCGCTCAACCCGGTCGAATTTGCCGACGTGCGCACCACCGCCGACAAATTGAAGCCGCTGGCGACGGCGAGCGGCGGCGGGGTGTTCTGGGTCGGCGACGGCAAAATCCCGGAGGTGCGGCGGGTGTCGCCCGGCCGCGCCGCCTCCGGCTATGACTGGATCGGCATCCGCCAGAACGGCGACTACGTCGTGACCGGCTTCCGCGAAACACCCCTGTTCCCCGCCATCGCCGCGCTGATCCTGGCGATCGGCCTCCTGGTCGCAGCGTGGCGGCGGGAGGCGCGGTAACCGCCGCGGCTGCTTCAGGAGTTGCGCGGCGCCCGCTTCGTCACCCGTGCCGGGTCTCGGCATCTGCGCCGGGGGCCGCCGGCACGGCGCCGGCCAACGCGTGGTGATCGAATGCGATGCTCTTGATGACGGCATAGACCGGGCGTCCGGGTACCAGCCCCAGCGTTTCGACCGAGCGGCGGGTCAGCCGCGCGATCAGCGCTTCGCCGGCGCAATCGAGCCGTATCTCGGCAATCGGCCCGTCCCCCTGGACGAGCTCGGCGACGGTGCCCGGCAGGACGTTCAGCGCGCTCAGCCCTTCCGGCGGGTGCAGCGCGATCATCACGTCGCGGGCGCGGATGCGCACCCGGAGCGCCGCGCCGACCGGCAGATCGAGCTGCGGCACCCGCAGCGGGCCGGCGGCGGCCTGCAATACCGTCAGCCCGAACTGCCGCTCATGGCCGGCCACACGCGTCGCCAGAATGGCGCCCGCCTCGGCCCGGCCGGTCAGCGGGAAGAGATCGATCCGCCCCATGATTCGCGCGGTCGGGCCGGCGGCGGCGACGCGGCCTTCCGACAGCACGACCATCGTCGTCGCGAGGCGCGCCACCTCGGCGACGGCGTGGCTGACATAGACGATCGGCACCCCCGCCTCATCGCGCAGCCGCTCGATATAGGGCAGAATTTCGCCCTTGCGGGCCTCGTCGAGCGCCGCCAGCGGCTCGTCCATGACGAGGAGGCGCGGCCGCGACAACAGCGCCCGCCCGATCGCCACCCGCTGCTTCTCGCCGCCCGACAAATTGGCCGGCCGCCGCCCGAGCAGCCCGGCGATGCCGAGCAGATCGATCACATCATCGATATCGCGCGCCCGACCGCCTTTTTCCATGTCGCCCGGCGGCGCGAACCAGCGGCCGTAGAGCAGGTTCTGGCGCACGCTCATATGCGGGAATAGGCGGGCTTCCTGAAAGACGTAGCCGATACGGCGGCGGCGCACCGGCAGGAACAGACCTTGCCCGGTATCGGTCAGCACCCTTCCGTCGAGCACGATGCGGCCGCGCTCGGGGCGCAACAGCCCGGCGATCGCATTGATCAGCGAGGTCTTGCCCGACCCCGAGCGGCCGAACAGCGCGGTCAGGCCGCCCGTCGCCTCGAACGCCGCGTCGAGCGCGAAATCGCCGAACCGGTGCGCCACCGCGACGCTCAGCATCGCTCAAAACCCGAACCGGCGGCGGCCGGCGCGCTCGATCAGCCACTCGGAGGCGAACAGCGCGACCAGCGAGATCGCCAGCGCCACCAGGGTCAGCCGGAACGCGCCGGCGTCGCCGCCCGGCACTTGGAGCAAAGTGTAGATCGCAATCGGCAGGGTCTCGGTCTGGCCGGGGATCGCCGACACGAAGGTGATCGTCGCGCCGAACTCGCCGAGCGCGCGGGCGAAGGACAGCACCATGCCGGCCAAAATGCCGGGCAGGATCAATGGCAAGGTGATCGTTACGAACACCCAGAACGGGTTGGCGCCGAGCGTGCCGGCGGCGTCTTCGAGGCGGCGATCGACCGAAGCCGCGGAAAGGCGGATCGCCCGCACCATCAGCGGAAACCCCATGACCGCGCAGGCGAGCGCGGCGCCCGTCCAGCGAAAGGCGAAGACAATGCCGAACGCGTCAGCGAGAAACTGGCCGAGCGGCCCGCGCCGGCCGAACAGCAGCAGCAACAGGTAGCCGGTGACGACCGGCGGCATGACCAGCGGCAGATGCACGATGCCGTCGAGTAGCGCCTTGCCGCGGAAACGGCCCCGCGCCAGCAGCAGCCCCGTAGCCACGCCAAGCGGCAGGCTCCAGACCATCGCCCAGAACGCCACCCACAGCGACAGGCGGACCGCGCCGGCTTCCTCGGGCGACAAGGACAACAGGCTGGCGAGGCTCATTGCTTATGGTCGAGCACGGTAAAGCCCTGCTTTGCGAACAGGGCGCCGGCGGCATCGCCGCGCAGATAGGTCTCGAACGAAGCGGCGCCGGGGCGCGCCTGCTCGGTCAGCGCCATCGGATAGACGATCGGCGGATGGCTGTCAGGCGGAAAAACTCCGACGATTTTGACCCCCGGCTCGACCGCCGCATCTGTCTTATAGACGATGCCGAGCGGCGCCTCGCCGCGCGCTACCAACGCCAGCGCGGCACGAACGTTGGACGCGGGCGCGAGGTGGTCCTTAATGCTCGCCCACACCCCGAGCTTCTCCAGCGCCGCCTTGCCGTAAATCCCGGCCGGCACCGAGCGCGGCTCGGCCATCGCGAGTCGGCCGCCCGCAAGCAGTTCCGCGAGCGGGAAGCCGGGGGCGATCGCGGCATGCAGCGTGCTGCCCTTCGGCGCCACCAGCACGAGACTGTTGCCGAGCAGGTTGACCCGGCTCTGCGGCCGGATCAGGCCCCGCTCTTGCAGGTAGTCCATCCATTTGAGATCGGCCGAAATGTAAAGGTCGGCCGGCGCGCCATTGGCGATCTGCTTGGCCAGGGTCGAGGACGCGGCATAGGAAACCACGGCCTTGTTGCCAGTCTCGCGATGCCAGGCCGCGGCCACCGCATCGAACGCGTTCTTCAGGCTGGCGGCGGCGAACGCCAGCACCGGCGCCGCCTCGCCGAAGGCGCCGTCGGCGCGCCGCATCGCCAGAACCCCGGCGAGCGCGGCAAGGATCGTTCTGCGCAGCATGCCGCTCATATAGGGCGGATCGCCGCGCCGCTGCGCCGCCGCGACCCGGCGCGGGTTCGAAAGCCCGCGGCACGGCCGGGTGCCGGCGATTATGCGGTCGCGCTCAGAAGGTCTCGACCCAGGGGCGCAGCTCGATTTCCCAGGCCCAGGCGCTGCGGTGCTGGCGGTGCAGCTGCAGGTAGGTCTCGGCAATCGCGTCGGGATCGAGCAGCGCGTCGGGGCCGCGCTGGTTGCCGCGCGGGTCGCCCGGTTTGGCGATGCCGCCGTCGATGACGATGTGGCCGACATGGATGTTCTGCGGCTGCAATTCGCGCGCCAGGCTTTGCGCCAGGCCGCGCAGCGCGAACTTGCCCATCGCGAAGGAGGAGGAGCGCGGATAGCCCTTGACGCTGGCGCTGGCGCCGGTGAACAGGATCGTGCCGCTGCCTTGGCGCTGCATGCGGATCGCCGCCTCGCGCGCCACCAGAAAGCCGCCGAACGCGGTCACCCGGACCGCCGCCTCGACCGCGGCCGGGTCGAGTTCGACGATCGGCCCGCGCGCCCGCCCGCTGGCGTTGTACACGACGAGATCGAGCCGGCTGCCGCCGGCATCGATCGCGGCAAACAGCCGCGCCACGTCCTGGGCGCTTGTGGCGTCGCAGGCGACCGCCCGGCCGCCGGTCTCTGCCAGCAACCCGGCAAGCTTGTCCGTGTTGCGCGCCGCCAGAACGATTTCCATGCCGTCGCGCGCGCAGCGCCGGGCGATGGCCGCGCTCAGCCCCGACCCCGCTCCGACGATCAATGCCCGCTCGCCCGCCGCCATCGCCGCTCTCCCGCAATTCGCTCTCGGGTGATCCTGCCAGCCCCGCGAGCATCGCGCAAAATCATTCTCAGGACCCCGGACCGGGTGACAGAGCGCGGCGCGAACCGCCAGGCACTTCGCTCTCCAACCGCCAATATCGTGACATCAACCGCGAGATGTACCGGCCGCAACCGCCCTCAACCGAATAAATCGACTGAGGCCTCGCTGGCCGATTTGCCCCTGACCTGTACAGATTTGAACGCTTGCAGTCGATTTGACTGATGGCCATAGACGAAGAATAAAACCGTCCGATTACTTTACCATCGTGAATCCGAAAGAATTGATCCTGGATTATGCGAAGAGCCGGGTGACTTGTCCCCTCGGTTCGTTTTCCTGCTACGCCGGGTTGACAGCCTGTCGAAGTGCTGACTAGGCTCACAGCCTACCCGCGCCTCAACCCGGACGCACCCCCCAAGATCCGGGACGGCTATCCCGCAACGCTATTCCGTCGCGAGCGACGGTGCCTGCCGCAGCGCGCCTGTGGCCGGGCATTCCCGCCATTTCACTGGAGACGCATGCGGATGAGAATGCAGAAGACGATCGGGCTGTCGCTTGCGCTGCTGGTCGCCTCCGGCGCCGCCATGGCAAAGCAGGCCCGGCCCGGTCATCACCACCCGGCGACCAGCGCCAAATCGCGCGCCGCGCCGACCCGCGCCCATCATCACACCAGCACCCGGCTTGCCCACCGCAGCGAGCATGCCCGGCATCACGCGCATGCCCGCGCCGCGATCCGGCGGCACGCCGCGGCGCATCGCCGGATTGCCGCCGAGGCGACCGGCTCGACACTGCCGCCGCCGGACCGGTACATCAGCACCGTGCGGCCGAGCGGCCGCCTCGAGATCGGCAAGGCAGCCTGGTATGGCGGTGATTTCGTCGGACAGCGTACGGCCAGCGGCGAGCCGCTCGATACCGTGCACATCACCGCCGCGCACCGGACCCTGCCCTTGTACACGAAGGTCCTCGTCACGAATCTGCGGAACGGCCGTTCGGTTATCGCAACGATCAACGACCGCGGCCCGGTCAGCCATCGCCTGCTGATCGACTTGTCGCCACGGGCGGCGCGGGAACTGCACATGATGCAGAGCGGCGTCGCGCGGGTGTCGATCGAGCCGGTTGCCGTCACCCAGGTCGCCGCCTCCACGCTGGCAGGCCGCTGATCCGGGCTGCCAGCCAGCCTGACAAAACCGGCGGTTTCCTAGTTGTCGCCTTTTTGCAACTGTTGCCGAAAGGCAACAACGGCCGGTGAAACGCCGCCCGAATCTGCGGCTCAATTGACAGCCCGTTGGCGCTCGATTGTAGTTTGAGCGTGTCCCGCCGACGGACTGTACCGTTCCCGAATTCGCAAACCCGGCAATCATATCCTGTTGAAAGTCGCTTGCGCTCCGGTTGCGGCGCAGGGCGGGGGACGCTCGGCCGTTAGCCGCCGAGACAGACGAGTAGGGGACCACCTTCCGCCTCGGGCGGGGTAGATTGGGGGCAACGTGTCTGAAATGACAAAGGTCATTCCTTTTCCGCTGGCGCGCCGCCCGCGCAAGGCCAATGCAGAGCGGCGGTCGCGTTCGGGGCCCGGCGAATACGAGTTTACGGAAAACGAACTGGCCGAATTGTGCCGTTGGTTCTCGGCGATGAAATATGCCTTTCCGGGTACTGAAGGGGTGATGATCGTCAGCCATCAAGAAAGCTATTCGGCCGTTGGATTATACAATGCCGCCGCCGGCGCACCGAACTGCCTCGTCGCCAAGCACGAGGTCGGCGGCAGCACGCGCTTCTTTTGGGCGACCGAAGGCGACCCGCCGCGCTCGATCGCCGACCTGTCGGAACTGACCGCCGCGCATATTCGCGCGATCCGGCCGCCACGAAACGAGAAGGGCTGGCTCGATCCGATCGGCTGGATGGGGGTCTATAGCGGCCGGCTGATTACGACTGCCGTACAAGTGGTTTGACTGAAGGCTTTCTAACCGGCAGGTTATTCCCCGCCGCGCGCGGGCCCGCATGCCGTTGGCGTGCGCTCGGCATCGGGGGATCTGCCGCATAACCGGCGGGCGCACCGGCCGGCTTGGCAGGATGGTGTCCGGCGGGCGTGCGCAACCGGGTCGGGGGAATGAGGTCAGCTGCTATCGTGGGACTGTCCGCGTGCCTGTTGGCCGGGTGCTCGGCGCTGCCGACTGCCGGCCCAACCGTGCGCGAGGTCGAGCACCAGGTCGTCCAGAACAAGCGGGTACAGTTCGATCTGGTCGATATCAACGACAGGGTCGTCGATGTCCTGCTGGCCCGGCCTCACGAAAGCTTCCGGGCCCGGTTCGGGAAGCACGGCCCGCCGCCGCCGCACCGGATCGGGGTCGGTGACAGCATCGTCGTCTCGATCTGGGAGGCGGCATCCGGCGGGCTGTTCAGCCCGTCGCTGACGGACCACGTAACCACCGGCTCGCGCAGCGTCACGATCCCCGAGCAGGTGGTCGGTCAGGACGGCGGCATCACGGTTCCCTTCGCCGGGCGGATTCACGTTGCCGGGCAGCTGCCGGTTGCTGTGCAGCGTGATATCGAAAAGCGCCTGGCCGGCAAGGCGATCGAACCGCAAGCCATCGTCACCGTCGCGAAGAGCGTCACCAACAGCGTTACGGTCGATGGCGAGGTCGTGAAGGGCGCGCGCATCCCGCTCTCGGTTCGCGGCGATCGGCTGCTCGACGTGATCGCCGAGGCGGGCGGCGCGAGGGCGCCGGTTTACGAAACTTTCGTGCGGCTGTCGCGCGGCGGCGTGACCGCGACGATGCCGATGGAAGCGCTGGTTTCCAACCCGGCCGAGAACATCTATGCGCGGCCCGGCGATGTCTTGACGCTGGTCAGGTTGCCGCAATCCTTCACCGCATTCGGCGCCACCGGCGCCAACGCGCAGATTCCGTTCACCGCCGAGACGATGACGCTGGTCGAGGCGCTGGCCAAGGCGGGCGGGCTGCAGGATGCGCGCTCCGACCCGGCCGGGGTGTTCCTGTTCCGCTTCGAGCCGCCGGCGGTCGTCCGGGCGCTCGGCCAGCCACCGGTGCCGGTCGGCCCGGACGGCAGCACGCCGGTGGTCTACCGGCTCAATCTGCGGCAGGCCAAATCGTACTTTCTGGCGTCGCGGTTCCCGCTTCAGGACAAGGACATCATCTACGTCGCCAACGCCGACCTCGACGAACTGCAGAAATTCTTCTCGCTGCTGAATACCCTGACGGGGCCGGTCATCACCGGCATCGTGGTCCGCAACGCGGTGCCCTGAGCGATCGTCCTGCTTTGGACCGCCGGCTTCCAGCCGACATGCCGGCGTGACGCCGGCGGTCCGGTCACATCGCGACGGCGCGAGGACGAAGAGATGAAAGGGCGGGCTCGGCCGGGGGATTGCCGCGCGCCAGCACGGCTTCCAGCGCGGCGCGGATATCGGCGAGCTTCTGCGGGTGCTCGACCTTGTGGCCGAACAGGTTCTTCACATAGAACACATCGACCACCTTCTCGCCGTAGGTCGAGATCTTTGCGCTCGACACCTGCAGGCTGAGTCGGGTCAACTCGCGCGTCAGTTCCCAGAGAAGACCCGGCCGGTCGCGGCCGTTGACCTCGATCACGGTATGGGCACGGCTGGCGTTGTTGTCGATCAGGACGCGCGGCGGCACGGTGAACACGCTGGTGCGGCTCGGGTAGGCGGCCGGCCGATCCAGCTCGACATGCGGCTTCAGATCGCCGGTCAACACGTTCTCGAAGGTGAAGGCGAGTTTGGCGAGCTTGTCGGGGCGGTCGAAGGGCGCGCCATGCCGGTCCTGCACCCATAGGGTATCGAGCGCCATGCCGTTGGTCATAGTCATGATCTTGGCATCGACGATGTTGGCGCCGGCAACCGCCAGTGCGCCAGCGATGCGCGAGAAAAGACCTGGGTGATCGGCGGTATAGAGGGTGATCTCGGTGACCGCGCGCTCCCGGTCGATGCGCTTCTCCACCGCC
>DASUKH010000235.1:0-8159 GCA_036278835.1 Allostellaceae bacterium | reverse complement strand
CGGCATTGTCGAACAGCACTAGCTCATCAACCGCGCCCGCTATTGTGCCGGCTTCGAGCAGTCGGATCGCCACCCGCCGCCCGAGAAACCCGCACCCGCCGGTGATGACGATGCGCATCAGCCGATGCCGTATTTCTTGGCCCAGCCGAGGCCGGCGACCGTGTCGCCCTTGGGCCGGTATTCGCAGCCGATCCAGCCCGGATAGCCGATCTCGTCGAACAGGTCGAACAGGTAGGGGTAGCTGACCTCGCCGACATCCGGCTCGTGGCGGCCGGGGTTGCCGGCGATCTGCACATGCGGGTAGCTGCCGGCCAGCGCGCGGATATGGGTCGCGAGGTCGCCCTCCATGATCTGCACGTGATAGAGGTCGAGCTGCAATTTGAGGTTGGGCCGGCCGACCGCCGCGATGATGCGCATCGCATCGCCGGTGTAGTTGAGGAAATAGCCGGGGATGTCACGGGTGTTGATCGGCTCGATGACCGCGGTCAGGCCGGCGGCGGCGGCGCGGTCGGCGGCCCAGCGCAGATTCTCGACATAGACGCGCTCGCCCTCGGTTTTGTCGCGGCCCGCCGGCCACAGCCCGGCCATCGTGTGGATCAGCGGGCACCTCGTCGCGCGGGCATAAAGGATCGCCTTGTCGACGCCGTCGCGGAACTCCTGCTCGCGCCCCGGCAGCGCCGCGAGGCCGCGCTCGCCGCCGGCCCAGTCGCCTGGCACCGTGTTGAACAGCGACAGGCTGAGCCGATGGCGCTCCAGCCGCTCGACTATGGCTTCGGGCGGGTGATCGTAGGGAAAGAGGAACTCGACCCCCTTGAAGCCGGCGCGCGAAGCCGCCTCGAACCGGTCGAGAAAGCCGATATCCTGAAACATCATGCTGAGATTGGCGGCGAATTTCGGCATGGCGCTTTTCCTGTCGTTTGCCGCCGATGGGCCGGCGGGCTATCGTTGTCCGTCGAGCCGGGCGATGCAAGCCGCGGAAGAAGGGCCGGGAGGCGCAATGGGCGTGCTGCTGGGCGCGATCGCCGACGACTTCACCGGCGCGACCGATCTCTGCAACACGCTGGTGCGGCGCGGCATGCGCAGCGTGCAATTGATCGGGCTGCCCGATACCGGCATGGCGGTGCCGGACGCCGAGGCGGTCGTCATCGCGCTGAAGAGCCGCACGATCCCGGCCGCCGAGGCGGTCTCGCTGAGCCTTGCCGCTCTGCGCTGGCTGCGCGAGGCCGGCGCCCGGCAGATCCTGTTCAAATACTGTTCGACCTTCGATTCGACCGATTCCGGCAATATCGGGCCGGTCGCCGACGCGCTGCTCGACGCGTTGGGTTCCGACTTCACGATCTTCTGCCCGGCGTTTCCGGAAAACGGGCGGACGATTTTCAAGGGCTACCTGTTCGTCGGCGACGTGCTGCTGTCGGAATCGGGGATGCGCGACCACCCGCTGACCCCGATGCGCGACCCGTCGCTGGTGCGGGTGTTGCAGCGTCAGACAAGAAACCGGGTCGGGTTGGTGCCGCACGCCGCGGTGGCGCGGGGCGCGGCAGCGATCCGCGACGCCTTTGCCGCGCTGCGCCGCGCCGGCGTCCGCCACGCGGTCATTGATGCGATCGAGGATCGCGACCTTGAGGCGATCGGCGCGGCCGCCGCCGACCTGCCGCTGATCACAGGCGGCTCGGGGATTGCGCTCGGCCTGCCGGAGAATTTCCGCCGCCAGGGTTTGCTTGGCCCACCGGACGGCGCGGATGCGCTGCCGGTGATCGGCGGGTATGCGGCGGTTTTGTCTGGCTCGTGCTCGGAGGCAACTCAGGCGCAAGTCACGCACATGATCAATGCCCGTGGGGCGCACACCTTCATCTTAAATCCGCTGGCGCTGGCGGAACGGCCCGATGTGGCTGCCGAAGCGCTGGCCTGGTCCGAACCGTTGCTTGGAGAACGGCCAATCCTGATTGCATCGACGGCCAGCCCCAAATTGGTCGCGCGGGTTCAGGCGGAACTCGGCCGCGAACGCGCCGGCGCCCTCATCGAGGCAGCCATGGCCGAGATCGCGAAGGGCCTCGTCGCGCGCGGGGTGCGCCGTCTCGTCGTTGCGGGCGGCGAGACCGCCGGCGCGGTCGTGCAGGCGCTCGGCGTGCGCGGCTTGCGCATCGGCCCCCAGATCGATCCGGGGGTGCCGTGGACGGCGAGCCTTGGTGCGGAGCCGCTCGCCCTCGCCCTCAAATCGGGCAATTTCGGCGCGCCCGATTTCTTTCTGCGCGCTTTCGACGTGCTGGGGTAAGGCGAGCCGAATCAGGACTGCCGGCGTCCCGCCGTCATGCCGGCCGGAGGCCGGCGGTCTGAGAGGAGAGATCGGCGATGAACGAGAGCCAAGTGCGCGACGAAATCTGCCGGATCGGCGCCTCGATTTTCGCGCGCGGCCTGACCGCCGGCTCCTCCGGCAATATCAGCGTGCGGCTGGACGATGGCTGGCTGATGACGCCGACCAACGCCTCGCTCGGCCGGCTCGATCCGGCCCGGCTGTCGAAGCTGGCCGATGGCGGCCGCCTCGTCGGCGGCGACCCGCCGACCAAGGAAAGCTTTCTGCACCGGGTCATGTACGAGGAGCAGACCGGCGCCGGTGCCGTCGTACACCTGCATTCGACCCATTCGGTCGCGGTGTCCTGCCTCGCCGAAATCGATCCGGCCGACGTGCTGCCGCCGATCACCGCCTATTACGTGATGCGGGTCGGGCATCTGCCGCTGGTGCCCTATTTCCGCCCCGGCGACCTGGCGCTCGCCGAGGCGGTGCGCGGCTTTGCCGGCCGGCACCATGCCGTCCTGCTGGCCAATCACGGCCCCGTCGTGGCGGGCGTCAGCCTCGACGCCGCGGTCAACGCGATCGAGGAACTCGAAGAAACCGCGAAGCTTTACCTGCTGCTGCGCGGCGCCAAGACAAGATATCTAACAATGGAACAGGTGAGGGAGCTGTCCCAATGAAGCACGCAAGGGGGGCGCTGGCGCTGCTCGCGGCGCTGCTGTTGTTTTCGACAGCGGCAGCGGCGCAGAGCCAGAAAAAGCCGATCAGGATCGGCTTCAGCATGGAATTGACCGGCCCGTTCGCCGTGGTCGGCAAGACCGGGCTGCTCGCGTTTCAGATCTGGCGCGATGACATCAACAAAAAGGGCGGGCTGCTCGGCCGCCCGGTCGAGCTCGTCTATTATGACGACCAGAGCAACCCGGCGAACGTGCCGCCGATCTATACCAAGCTGATCGACATCGACAAGGTTGACCTGCTGATATCGAGTTACGGCACCAATCTGACGGTGCCGGCGATGCCGGTGGCGATCCAGCACAATCGGCTGTTCTTCGGGTTGTTCGCGCTGGCTGCAAACGGCCATTTCGATTACCCGAGATATTTCTCGATGCTGCCGTTCGGGCCGGACCCGGTAAAGACCTTCTCGCAAGGCTATTTCGACCTTGCGATGGCGCAAAACCCGAAGCCGAAGACATTGGCGATCGTCGGCGCCGACGCCGAGTTTCAGCGCAAGGCGGCCGACGGCGCGCGGGCGCACGCCAAGCAGTACGGCCTCAAGATCGTCTATGATCGGGCCTATCCGCCCAACACGGTCGATTTCTCGCCGATCGTGCGCTCGTTGCAGGCGACCCGGCCCGACCTCGTCTATGTTGCCTCCTACCCTTCGGACACGGTCGGGTTTCTGCGCGCTGTGCAGGAGCTCGGGCTGAACACCAACATGCTGGGCGGCGCCTTTGCCGGGCTGGCGGCGGCAGCCGTCAAGATGCAGCTCGGCGACACCGCCAACGGGATCATCAATGTCGATCTCTGGGAGCCGGTCAAGACGATGCAGTTTCCCGGCGTGATGGATTTCCTGAAGGAATACCAGGCGCGGGCGCCGGCGGCGGGGGTCGATCCACTCGGCTATTTCCTGCCGCCTTATGCCTATGCCGAGATGCAGGTGCTGGGGCAGGCGATCGCGGCGACCAAGACGCTCGACGACGGCAAGCTGGCCCAATACATGCACAGCCACCCGTTTCACACGATCGTCGGCGATCTTTCTTTCGGCGCGGGCGGCGAGTGGACCCAGGCGCGGCCGATCTGGGTGCAGTACCACAGCATCAAGGGGCACGGGTTCGAGCAGTTCCGCCATTCGGGAACCGTGACGATCCTCGCCCCCGCCAAATACAAGACCGGCGACCTCGTCTATCCCTACACAAAGGCGCGGCAGTAGGAGAGCGCGCGATAATGCGAGGCGTGCCGCGGATCACCGCGGAAATAGAGGGCTCCGAGGCTGCGCTTGCGGTGGCTGCGGCGCTCGACGGCGTGGCGCCGGCGGTCAGCGCGTTCGAGCTGCGCGAAGGTGCGCGCGGCAGGCCGGCGTTGTGGCGCATCGAAGCTTACCCGCCGGTTCCGGCGCTCGACGCGCCATTGGAGGTGCGACTGAGGCTTGCGGCACGGGCCGCCGGCGGGCATCTCGTGGGCATTGTCGAAGAGCGCTTGCCCGAGCGCGACTGGCTGGCCGAGAACCGCCGCGCCTTCCCGCCATTGCGGATCGAACGGTTTTTCGTGCACGGCTCGCATTGGCGGGGGCCGGCGCCGGCGGCGACGATTCCGATCGAGATCGACGCCGCGACGGCATTCGGCACCGGCGAGCATCCCTCGACCCGCGGCGTGCTGATTGCTTTGGAAGTATTGGCGCGGCGGCGCCGCTTTCGCCGGCCGCTCGATATCGGGACCGGCAGCGGCATCCTGGCGATCGCCGCGGCGAAACGCTTGCGCCGGCCGGTCATCGCCAGCGATATCGATGGGGCTGCGGCGCACGTAGCGCGCCATCACGCAAGGCGCAATGGCGTCGCCGGCCAAGTCCACGTGTTCTGCGCCCCGGGGTATCGGAGCCGCGCCTTGCGCGGCAGGCGGTTCGATCTGGTTCTCGCCAATATCCTCGCCCGCCCGTTATCCCTGATGGCGCACGATCTGGCGGGGCGGCTCAGCCCTGACGGGGTGGCGGTGCTGTCGGGGTTGCTGCGCCGCCAGGAGGCGATGGTGATGGCGGCGCACCGGGCGCAGGGCCTCACGCTGGTGCGCCGCATCCCCATCGACGGGTGGGCGACCCTGATCCTCGCTTCAGGCGGGTCGGGTCAATCTGGCTAGTTGAAAGATCAGAGCGGCGGCATCCAGCGCTGGCCGTTCGCGAGCCGCGGCGCGCCCCGGCCGAACGCCGTGGCGGCGATCGCATCGGGCACCGATTCGTGCTCGGCACTGGTATGGGCGGCCTCGGCCAGGCTCATGATCTGCGAGCGGTGGATGCCGATATCGGCCAGCGAGCGGTCGTCGAGCGCCATCAGCTCGTCATAGGCGCGACGCCGGTGCCGCCATTCGGCGAACGCGGCGGGCGCTGCGAACAGCGCATTGATGAGCGACATGGTTCCAAACTCCCGCACCATTATGGTGCAATGCACAAATAGCGCGTTGCGTGAGATCGACCATGCAAAAGAATGCAAAGCAGGCATGCCAGCGTCAGGGTGCCTGACCCAATCCCGGCGCATCGCTGCGACGCACAAACCGCGAGGCGGGTGACGCCGGTCAAATCTCGATCGGGAAGCCCTCCGAGATCAGGCAGTTGTCGAGGATGAAACGGCCGCGATCGGGGAGGCGCCGGTTGCGCGCGAAACGTTCGAGGGCGCCGGCGATCGCTTCCGGCCGCCGGTCGCCGCCGGTCGGCAGGAATTGTATGAGGTTGTCGCGGAAGCCGTAGCGGGTCACGTAATAGGGGCCGAAGCTGCGGGCTCGCGCCACCCGGCTTTGCGCCTCGGCCATCTGCCGAACCGCCGTGTTGGTCGCAAAATCGGCCCAGTTGGTCGCGAGGCAGCCGCCCGGCGTCAGCGCATCGAGGCAGCGCGTCCAAAATGCCTCGTCGAACGGCGCCGGCCCCCTCGCATCGTAAAGGTCGACCAGCACCGCGTCGAAACGCCTGGTGTTGCCCGCGAGGAAGCGCTGCGCGGTATCGATCACGACCGGCTGGCCGAGATGGAACCAGCGCCGCGCGATCGTCACGACGCCCTCGTCGGCATCGACCAGGGTGGCGGCGCATTCCGGCACATAGGCGCGCATGAAGCGCCACATTGCCGCGCCGCCGACCCCGAGCAGGAGCGCCGTGAGCGGCCGCTCGCACAGCGCGAAGGCCAGCGACATCAGCCGCTCATAATGAAAGACGAGGGTGGCGGGGTAGAGCAGGTCCATGCTCGACTGCTCGGTCAATTGCGGCGCGTCAGGGTCGGCGGCGCCGAACGATGGACCGAACGACCCGAGGGTGCGGTAGTGACGCGCGCCGCGGTCGAAATCGACGACAAAGACCGGCGCCCCGAACGTCGCTGTCGGGCGCAAGATGCGCAGCCGCGATCCGCCGCCGAAATAATCGGCGATCAGGCCGCGCAGATAAGGTTCGTCGAGAGTGGGGCGCATGATCCCGATCAGGAAGCGGGAAATCGCCGCCGCTGCCAAGCCCTCTTTGTAGCGTGCCGAGTGCTCGCTCATTCCGCATTCCCCGCGAAAGCCGGGACCCACGGTTCCACATTGCGAAGCTGACCGGTGGGTCGCGGCTTGCGCCGGAAAGGCGTCACTATATTAGCCATGCCGAAAACGCGGCGCGGAGGAGCCGATGCGCGCACAGAGGCTGACCGCGGCGGGGCGGCCGCTGGTTGCCGCCGAACTGCCGGAGCCGCTTCCAGGGCCGGGGCAGGTGTTGATCCGGGTCGCAGCCTGCGCCGTCTGCCGCACCGATCTGCATGTCATCGATGGCGAGTTGCCGCGCCCGAAACTGCCGCTGGTGCCCGGCCACGAGATCGTCGGCACGGTCGCCGCGCGGGGAGATGGCGCGGCGCGGTTCGCGGTCGGCACCCGAGTCGGGGTGCCGTGGCTCGGCTGGACCTGCGGCGCCTGCGATTACTGCCGCAGCGGCCGCGAGAATTTGTGCGACAGGGCCCGGTTTACCGGCTACGACATCGATGGCGGCTATGCCGAATGGACCGTCGCCGACGAGCGCTATTGCTTTGCGATCCCCGCCGGGTTCGGCGATGTCGCGGCGGCGCCCTTAATGTGCGCCGGGCTGATCGGCTACCGCACCTTGCGCGTGGCCGGCGACGGCGAGCGGGTCGGCCTCTACGGCTTCGGCGCGGCAGCCCACATCATCGCACAGGTGATGCGCCACCAGGGCCGCAGAGTCTTCGCTTTCACCCGGCCGGGCGATCGGGCGGCGCAGGATTTTGCCCGCCACCTCGGTGCGGTGTGGGCCGGCGGCTCCCACGAGATGCCGCCCGAGAAACTCGACGCCGCGCTGATCTTCGCCCCGGTCGGGGGGTTGGTGCCGGCGGCGCTGGCGGCCACCCGCAAGGGCGGCACCGTGGTCTGCGGCGGCATCCATATGAGCGACATCCCGGCCTTCCCGTACCGCCTGTTATGGGAGGAGCGGGTGGTGCGCTCGGTCGCCAATCTGACCCGGCAGGATGCCGAGGAGTTTCTCGCCCTGGCACCGCGGGCCGGGGTGCGGACGACGACGCAGGTCTACCCGCTCGCCGACGCCAACCGGGCGCTTGCCGACCTGCGCACCGGCGCCTTGCAGGGCGCCGCGGTGCTGGTGCCGTGATCGCGGGCCGGGCAAATTGACAGCGCGGCGGCGCGGGCATTATCACGCTGGCTGATGGCTTTCGCAGGAGCGCCCGATGGCGAACAAGGTCTATCCCGATGCCGAGGCGGCGCTCGCCGGGCTGCTGCATGACGGGATGACGGTCATGGCCGGCGGCTTCGGCCTGTGCGGCATCCCGGAAAAGCTGATCCTGGCGCTGCGTGGGTCCGGCGTGAAAGGGCTGACCGTCGTCTCCAACAATGCCGGGATCGACGGTGCCGGCCTCGGCCTGCTGCTCGACACGCGGCAGATTCGCAAGATGATCTCGTCCTATGTCGGCGAGAACAAACTGTTCGCCGATCTGTATTTGAAGGGCGAACTCGAACTCGAATTCAACCCGCAGGGCACTCTCGCCGAGCGCATCCGCGCCGGCGGCGCCGGCGTGCCGGCTTTTTTCACCAAGACCGGGGTCGGCACCCTGGTCGCCGAGGGCAAGGAATTGCGCGAGTTCGACGGCGTGGCCTACGTCATGGAGAAGGGCCTCGTTGC
>DASUKH010000234.1:0-9595 GCA_036278835.1 Allostellaceae bacterium | reverse complement strand
GGCCGGGTCAAAGCCCGGCCAAGGGGACCGTTGATTCCATTTGAACGGACCCTGCCCTATTGTACTGATTCCGGAATTCACAGCAACTCAACGCCGTCGTCCCGGCGAAGGCCGGGACCCATCTGTCCGCCGGGTCGACGGGTGAGGCGTGGATACCGGCCTTCGCCGGTATGACAAAATGGACCGGAGCAGGAGGCCGGAATAGTCCTCAGTCGGTGCCTTCCCAGCCGGTATGCGAGATGTCGATGACGACGCCGTCGGGGCCGGACCATTTCATCTCGAAATTGGCGTGGCCGCCGCCGGCCATCGCGGCATCGACCCCGTCCTTGGCCGACAGGCGGTTGGCGTCCGCCGCCTCGAGGTCGGCGCAGGCGGCGTCGAGATCGTCCACCTCAAACCCGAAATGGTGGATACCGCTAAAGTTCGGCCCGTGCGCGCCCATGTCCAGCGAGCGCTCGTCCTTGTGGTTGAGGATCGCCAGGTTGATGTGGCCGTCCGACAGGAAAACCGCGCCGTTCGGGCTGCGCCGCAATTCCTTGAGGCCGAACGCCGCCTTGTAGAATTCCGCGACCCTGCCCGGCTCTTTCGTCGTCAGCGCGATATGTTTAAGGCGTGCCATGGTTTCCTCCCTCGCGATTTCGGAAATACATACACCACCGGGCCGCGGCGAGCACGAACAACCCGGCGCCGGCGCGCTTGCATCCGGATGTGGCGCGCCTACAGTCGCGGCCGGGATCGGACGGGAGGACGGAATGGAGCGGCGCAGGCTCGGCGGGTTGGCGGTATCGGCGGTCGGCCTTGGCTGCGGCACGATGACCCCGTTCTACGACGAGCCGGACCCGCAGGAGGCGATCGCCACGATCCACCGGGCACGCGAGATCGGCGTCGATTTTCTCGATACCGCCGATGGATACGGCCGCGGCCGCAACGAGGAGCTGGTGGCACAGGCGGTCGCCGGGCATCGCGATGAGTACGTCATCGCCAGCAAATTCGGCAATCTCGGGCTGCTCGGCGACCCCCGCTTTGCCGACGGCCGCCCGGAATACGTCCGCGAGGCCTGCGAGAAGAGTCTGAGGCGGCTGCAGACCAAGGTGATCGACCTCTATTACATCCACCGGGTCGATCAGACGGTGCCGATCGAGGATACGATCGGCGCGATGAGCGAGTTGGTGCGGCAGGGCAAGGTCCGTCACCTCGGCATCTGCGAGGCCGGCGCCGCGACGATCCGCCGGGCGCATGCGGTGCACCCTCTGAGCGCCGTGCAAACCGAATATTCGTTGTGGAGCCGCGACGTCGAAGCGGAAATCCTGCCGCTCTGCGAGGAACTCAGCATCGGCTTTGTCGCGTACAGCCCGTTGGGGCGCGGCTTTCTGACCGGCAACATAACGAGCCTCGACGCGCTGCGCCCGGGCGACGCGCGCCGCAACATGCCGCGCTTTCAGGGCGACAATCTCGCGCGCAATCTGTCGCTGGTCGAGGAGCTCAAGGCGCATGCCGTAGCCGAGCGCTGCACCCCGGCGCAGCTGGCGATTGCCTGGCTGTTGGCGCGGCGCCCGTTTGTCGTGCCGATCGCCGGTACCAGCCATGCGCGCCGGCTCGAAGAAAATGCCGCCGCAGCGGGGTTGCAGCCTTCGGCCGACACGATGGACGCGCTCGACCATGTGTTTGCCCCAAACAGCGCCGCCGGCACCCGCTACCCGGCCGCCCACCTGCAACGCCTGATGGTTTGATTACCAGTGAACCTCAGAGCGGACCTCACCGGCACAAGATTGCTTCGCTTCGCTCGCAATGACACCAAGAAGGCTGTCATGCGAGGAGCGGGGCGACGAAGCAATCTCGGCGTCGGCGGAATTCGACTTTATGCGCTCGACGGTATCAGCCGCCCGATCAAAGCGCCTTGCACGAGCCGTCGCATTCGTCGGCGAACAGGCTCATGCCGCAGGCGCACGGGCCGCGATGAAACTTGTTGCCGGCGCCGGCGATCGGTGCGGGTCGTGCGGGCAGCCTCTCCTGCCGCAACTCTTCCAGGCGGGCGCGGATCGTTGCGAAATCGTCAGCGGCTCGGGGCTGCGACATCGGACCCTCCACTTTGGCCCCGAGTTGGCGCTTTGCGGCAGCGGTTTTGGCGTCCCCTACCGGATTCGAACCGGTGTTGCCGCCGTGAGAGGGCGGTGTCCTGGGCCTCTAGACGAAGGGGACTTCGTCGGCGCGCGGTGCCTAGATAGCCCGCGGCACCGCCGCGATCAAGCCCGGCCGGCTCATTCGCGGAAGTTCAGATACTGCAGCGGCTGCTCGACCTTGAGGCCGCGCAGCAGCGTGATCGCCGCTTGCAGATCGTCGCGCTTTTTGCCGGTCACCCGCAATTCGTCGCCCTGAACGGCAGCCTGAACCTTGAGCTTCGAATCCTTGACCTCGCGCACCAGCCGGCGGGCGAGGTCGGCGTCAATGCCCTGGCGCAGCCGGACGACCTGGCGCACCGTGTTGCCGGCCGCCTTCTCCGGCTTCTGATAATCGAGGGCGCCCGGCTCGACCTTGCGGCGGGTCAGGTGAACCCGCAGCAACTCCTGCATCTGCTTCAGCTTCAGATCATCGTCGGCGGCGAGGCGGAGTTCGCCCTCGTTGCGCTCGACCGTGCATTTGCTGCCCTTGAAATCGAAGCGGGTGGCGATCTCGCGATTGATGCCGGCAACGGCGTTGTCAACCTCGGCGAGGTCGAGGCGCGAAACGATATCGAAGCTCGGCACGGGGCGATCCCTTCGGCAGATGCGATCGGCGGACCCGATATGGGGTGGCGAGGTCGGCGAATCACGCTCGCCGCGGATCGATCCGACTAGGGCGCGCGCGCCTCCGGGCGAGCCGGCACGGCGACCCGTTCGAGGAAGTCGCGCACCCTGCGGTAAAGCCAGTCCTGCGTCAGGCGGCGCGGCGGCGCGACGCTGGCTTCGAGGATGTCCGTCTGCCGCGCCCAGTCCATGACCGCGCGGCAGGCCTCCCGATCAGCCAGGATGAATTCGACCGCCTGGTTCTGGCCGCCGAGCGTCGGCGCGACATTCTCCGCGGTCAACTCGCCATAGAGGGCGATCACGTAGGCCAGGGCCGCCTGCTTCGCCCAGACATCATCCCTCGAGCACTCCATCATGCCGTCGCCCATCAAACCCGGCAAACGCCGAGGTGCCGCAGGAGTTTTGCTCATCGCCGAGCCGCCATCGCGGAGGCGGTCGCGATCAGCGCCGCGCGCGCGGAAAACGGCGGGCGCCAACCCAGCAGCGCCCGGCTGGCGCTGTCGTCAACCCGCAACGACAGGCTGAGCCGGGCCGCCGCCGGCCCGATGCCGGGAAGCCGGCGCAATGCGGCGAAGGCCGGTTCGGGCAGGGCGAAGAGCCGCGCCCGTCGCCCCTGTCCCTGGGCCAGCAGGCGCACCAGCGCCGGCGTCGACAAATCGTCGCCGTCGGCGGCGAGCAGGGCGCGGCCGGCGGCGGCCGGGTGCGTCGCCGCAAGGGCGAGAAAATCGACGAGATTGCCGGCAAACAGAAGGCTGCGCCGGTTGTCGAGGCCGGCCAGCGGCAGCGGCAGCCCGCTTCCGGCGAGCCGCACCAGCGCGCGGAAATTGCCGGCGGCTGCCGGACCATAGACCAGCGGCGGTCGCACGACGACCAGCTCGATGCCGGTCTCGGCCGCGGCTGCGGCTAATGCCAACTCGCTCGCCAGTTTCGCCCGGCCGTAGGGGTCGTCCGGCTGCGCCGGGTCTTCGGGGGTGAGCCGCCGGTCGGCGGGCGTCATTTCGGCCATCGCCTTGATCGAGCTTAGATAGAGAAAACGCCGGGCGCCCGAGCGTGCGGCGGCGGCGGCGAGATCGGCAGCAGCCTGCGGCTCGGCCGCGAGCGCGGCGCTATCGGCGCGGCGATGGGCGCGCTGCGCCAGGTGAATCACGATATCGGTCCCGGCCAGCGCCGCCGACCACTCGCGGCCGGGGGTGATGTCGCCGAGTTCGCGGATCTCCAGCGCGGCCGGCACGATAGCCTCGTCGGTCAGGCGTCGCAATCCGGCAATGACCCGATGCCCATGCGCCGCCAAAGCCGGGCACAATTCGCGGCCGATGAACCCGCCCGCGCCGGTCACCAGGATACGCGCCACGCCATCCGCCTCTCCGCTGCCGTTTGCGCGAGCGATCGCGCCCGCGATGGATTAAACAGGCGAATGCCGGGACGCAACAAGACGGGCGCGGCCGACCCTGGCGCGAGCGGCGCGGATATCGGGTGGGGCTCGATGGCGGCGGCGCTCGAACGGCGCCCGGAATTGCAGCGGCCGGTGCTGATCTACCTCGTCACCGAGGACTGGTACTTCTGGTCGCACCGCCTGCCGGTGGCGCGAGCCGCCCGCGATGGCGGATTTGACGTCGTGGTTGCCGCGCGGGTGCGCAACCATGGTGAGCGTATCCGCGGCGAAGGATTCCGCTTATGCGCGCTGCCCTGGCGCCGGCGCGGCGACGGCTTGTCCGGCAGCCTGCGTGCGCTCGGCGCGATTGCGGCGCTCTACCGCCGCGAACAACCCGCCATTGTTCACCACGTCGCGCTGAAACCGGTGTTGTTCGGCGCCGCCGCCTTGCGCCTGGCATTTCCGCTGGCGCGGCGGCGGCCGGCGACAATCGCGGCGATAACCGGTCTCGGCTCGGGTCTGTCCGCAGCAAGCGCTGCCGGCCGCATCGTCCGCCCGGCGCTCGGCCGGGCGTTGCGCGGCGCCGCCCGGGACGGCCGGGTCATCGTTCAGAACCCGGAGGACGGTGCCGCCCTCGCCGGGTTTGGCATCGGCTCGGCAAACCTCGTGCTGATCCGCGGCTCGGGGGTTGATACAAGGCATTTCGCGCCGCTGCCCGAGCCGCCGCCCGGACCGAATGTCGTCGTCGCGCTGGTTTCCCGCATGCTGCGCAGCAAGGGCGTGCTTGACGCGGCCGCGGCAGTGCGCCGGCTGCGCGCTGCCGGGGTCGGGATCGAGCTGCTGCTCGCCGGCCCGACCGACCCCGATAATCGCGACTCGCTCGACGAGCGCGCATTGGCCGCACTGGCCGCCGAACCGGGAGTGTCCTGGCTTGGTCACATCGACGACGTGCGCGACGTATGGCGCCGCGCCGCGATAGCTGTCTTGCCGTCCACCTATGGCGAGGGCGTGCCGAAGGCGCTGCTCGAGGCGGCGGCATGCGCCCGCCCGATCGTCGCCAACGACACGCCGGGATGCCGCGAGGCGGTGCGGCCCGGCACGACCGGCCTGCTGGTGCCGCCCGGCGATATCGAGGGGTTGGCTGCGGCGCTCGCGGCGCTCGCCGCCGATCCGGCGCGGCGGGTTTCCATGGGAGAAGCCGGCCGCGCACTGATCGAGCGCGAATTCGCCGAGGAGGGTGTCGCGCGCGCGACCCTCGCGCTATACGAGGCCGTGCTGCGCGAGCGGGCGGAGGGCGGATGATCCGGTTATGGCTGGCGGTGGCCGGGCTGGGCGGCGCGGCCTCAATAATCGCTGGCGCCCTCGCGGCGCATCTCGCGGACGACCCGAGGACGCAGTCGCTGCTCCGCACCGGCGCCCTGTACGGCATGGTGCACGCCGTGGCGCTGATCGCCGTTATCGGCCTGGCGCAGGGCCGCGAGCCACGGCGCGGCGCGGCGGCCTTGGCGGGGTTGTGTTTCGCGCTCGGCATCGTGCTGTTCAGCGGCAGCCTGTTCGCGCTGGCCGGCACCGGCGCGCATTGGCTCGTCCGGGTCACCCCGTTCGGCGGCGCCGCGTTTATCCTCGGCTGGCTGTCTCTAGCCGCTCTGGCGTTGCGCCGCCGCTGACCGCTACCAGTAGCGGACCGGCCCGCAATCGACGTGCACGAAATCGGATTGCGGGTAATAGCCGACCCCGCCGGCCCGCAGGCCGACCGCGGCACGGTGGACCTGCGACAGGTCCCGCCGCTCGCAACGCAAATCGATCGCCATGCCTTTGATGTGATAGCTGTGCGCCGCAACGCCGCTGTGCCGCATCCGGAGCATGTGATTGGTCGCCGGCGAGCGGTAGCCGGAAATCACGAGGAACGGGTTGTGGGCGTCGAGCCGGGTGCGCAGCATGCCGAGCACATCGAGCACGCCGGCATTCATCGGCCGCACCTCATCGGTGTAATGGTCGCGCAACACCCAGTTGATGTCGCGCACCGCGTCCCGGATATAGTGGCCGTCGGCCCAATATACGGTACGCACCCACTCGCCGGTGTGGATGTTGTAGAGCGAGACCGAGCGCGGCGCGAAAGACACCGCCGTCGACGGGCGAATAAAGGCAACCGTGGCGGCGGCCGTTGCCGCGCCGAGAATCCGCCGCCGGGTCAATAAAGAAGACGCATGCACAGGCCGATCCCCCTCTTTTCCCCGGGAACCGCCTTAGCATCGCATACCGGCAGAGACAACCCTGTTATGCAGGATTAGCCGCGGAAAAGCCGCGTTCTGCGCGATTTTCCTCTGTCGGTTGCGGCGCTCTCAAGAGTATTCAGCCGCCGCGTTCGGCTACCTGTTCGCGCTGCGCTACGGCCGCCTGCAGCGGGTGCAGATGCTGCCAGATTTCATCGTCGCGACGATACACATCGGGTACGAACGCCAATCGCCCCTGCGAATCGAGGAAGGCGGTCTGATAGACGATAAAGACCGGCAGCGCTTCCGGCAGCGCGACCGAGTGCGTGGTCTTGGCGGCGACCTCGTGTGCGATGTCGGACACCGGCTTTTTCAGGAGCAGCGAGGCCAGTTCGTAGGGGTTCTGGACGCGCACGCAGCCGTGGCTGCGCAGCCGGTCGGCGCGCGCGAACAGGTGGCGTTCCGGCGTGTCGTGCAGATAGACGTCGAAGCGGTCGGCCATCTCGAATTTCAGGCGGCCAAGCGCGCTCGGCGGCAACTGCTCGATCCCGCCATTCTGGCGCCACACCATGTGATGGCGCTCCAGGTAATCGGGGTCGCTGTCCAGCTTCGGCAGGATTTCGCTCCTGGCAATCGAGGGCGGAATGTACCAGGGCGGGTTGAACAGGATGCTGCGGATCGTGCTTTGCAGATCCGGGGTCTGCTTGTCGACCTCGCCGACGATGATGCGAGTCGTGAAAGCCGGCTGGTTATCCTGAAACAGGGTCAGGTGCGCCGATGCGGTATTGACCCAGACGCGGTCGGCCGGCAGGTCGCGCGGCAGCCAGCGCAGCCGTTCGAGGCTCACCTCGATCTCGCGCACCCGGTCGGCCGCACGGCCCTCGTGACGACGCTCGCGACCCGTGTCCTCAAGCGCATCCGCCGCCCCGCCCGCCTGCTGCCCGCGGTAATACGCCAGCTCCCGGCGCAGCGCCTCATAGACCTTGGTATGCGGCGCCAGCGCGTCGATAACCGCGCCCGGATCGGGGCTGGCGATCGCCCTATCGAGCACCGCGGGAACATCGACCGGCGCCGGTTTCAGATCCTCGTCGTCCATACGGATCTCGATCGGCAGCACGCCGCGGGCGAGGGCGTCGGCATAGGACAGAAAGGCGTCGGACAGCAGCAGCTCGCGGTCGACCGGCGACAGCGAGCCCGGGTTGCGCAACAGCGCGGCATGGAAGAGATTGGGGTCAAGCCCCTGATCGCCCGATCGCAGCACGGCGCCGAGCAGCGCCTGCGCCTGTTTCCCGTGCGTCGGCCACACCGGCTGGTAATTGTGCCCGGCATAGAATTGCCGCAGCAGCGACAGGTGCAGCTTTTCGCCGGCAACCGCCGGCCCGCCGGCATCAAGCCGGCTCTTTATGGCGGTTTCCGGCACTGCCGGTGCGGCGGCAGAAGCAGTGTCGGGTGCAGGGATCGGGGCGCTCGCCGCAGGCGCCGGGCCGGCCGCCGGCGCCGACCAGGGCAGCAACTCGATCGGGCTGCTCTCAGGCGAGGCTTTCGCGTGATCGGCGGCGCCCAGCGCGCACAGCAGCGCCAGCGCGATCGCGCCACATCTCGCCCGGTACCTCCGTTCCGCTCGTCCGCCGTTGGCAATACCGGGGAATGTCAGCACGATAGCTCCGCTCCTGGTATGAACCCTGCGCGCGTCGCAAGGGTGGGAACGGCACCGCGGAACGGCCGGTTCCCGGTCCGGTGTTGTCGGCGAGGCCGCCGAGGCCGCAAAGGATATTCAACGTCAGCGCGAAAGTTTTCCAGAAGATAATCGCTCCTATGTCTGCGTTTGTCTTATGGCTGGGCACCGAATAAGGCAATTCGAAGCAACCGCCGCCGCGAGCCACCGACCCGACTGGCGCCACCTCCCCGCTACATGGGGCCGCCGGGCCGCCGCGCAGACGGAATCGGCGATTTAGCGGGCGATTTCGCATGGCATTGGCACAGATGTCGCGGTTATGATGTTTCGAACGACATCAAAGAGGGGGGCAACGTGAGAGCTGGCGTTCCGGCCGCAATCATCGCGGCTTCCGTCCTTGGCGGCGGCGCGGCCTGGGCCGCCTGTCCGCCTGGCAGCGCGCGCGGCTGCGTCGATTTCAACGCGATCCCGCAAATATCCCGGAATGTGATCGACGCCGAAAAAATTGCAGCGCCGGCGAAGACGCTGCCGATCGGGAAGCAGGACACGCCTTATACCGGCCCGACCGTCGGCGTCGTGCCGCACGCGGTCGGCCGCGCTGCGGAAGTCGGTTACCGCTGGGCCATCGATTGAAATCGTAGGGACCGCCGGCGGTCCGGGATCACCCCGTGCCGACCGGGTGGGGACCGATATAGGCGGATGACGGGCGGATCAGCCGGCCGGCCTTGCGCTGCTCCATCGCATGCGCCAGCCATCCGGCCGCCCGCGCGACCGCAAACACCGGCGTGAATGCGTCGCGAGGCAGCCCGACGGCGTCAAGCAATAACGCGGCGTTGATCTCGACATTCGGCCGCAATGGCGGCCGCCCCGGTTTCAGTCTCGCGAAGGCGGCGGCGACGGCGCGCTCGACCTCGCCGGCGAACTCGAGCCGGCCGACGCCCGGCCGGAGGGTGGCGCCGAGCCTGTCGAGCGCGGCGCGCAGCACCACGGCGCGCGGGTCGCCGAGCCGGAAGACGCGGTGGCCGAACCCCATCAGCCGCTCGCCGGCGGCAAGCTTGCGCTCGGCCCAGGCGGCGGGATCGCCGCTCGCTTCCGCCTCGTCGAGCATGTCGAGGGTCGGCCCCGGCGCGCCGCCGTGCAGCGGCCCGGTGAACGCGCAATAGGCGCCGAGTGCGGCCGCCGCCAGCGAGGCCCGGCTCGACGCGATGACCCGCGCGGTGAAGGCCGAGGTGTTGAGGCCGTTGTCGATCACCGCGGTGAAATAGGCGTCGAGCGCCTCGCCCATCGCCGGCGGCGCCGGGCTTCCGTGCGCCATGCGCAGGAGGTCGTCGGCGGTGCCGCGCGCCGGGTCGGGGGCGACGGGCGGCGCCCCGGCATGGCGGCGCAGCAATGCGGCGATCGCCACCGGGAACGTGGCGAGGATATCGTCGGGCGGCGCGTCGTCCGGCAGGTCGGCGAGGGCAAGCCGGAGGGCTTCGAGGAAGGAGCGCCCGTCGGCCCGGTCGAGCCATTGCCCGAGCCGGGCGAAGGCGCGCGCCCTGCCCTCCCCGAG
>DASUKH010000233.1:0-4689 GCA_036278835.1 Allostellaceae bacterium | reverse complement strand
CTTCGCTTCGCCGCGGTCGCGGTCGGTGACGCCGATCAGCCCGGCGACCCGCCGGATCAGCGTGTCCTCGTCGCCGCTCAGCACCGCGTCGGAATAGGCGACCTCCCACAGCATCTCGATAAGGCCGATCCGCTCCGCCTCGGTAAAATTCGCGACGACGACCCGGGTGAACCGGAACAGGTCGGTCGCCTGCACCGCACCCTGTTCCGCGGCGCCGATGAGTTCCGCCATCTGCCAGGGCGAGAGGCCGAAGCGGCGGGCCAGCGCGCGTTCGATGATTTGCCGCTCGCGTGTTTCGACCCGGTCATCGCTGCGGGCGGTTTCGATCAGCAGCGCGGCGAGGGCGAAGGCCGGGTCGTCGGCATCGCCGCCGCGGTCGCCATTATCCCCGGTCAGAAGGCGCAGCAAGGCATCGAACATCGTCATCCCGTCATCACGCGAACGCGGCGAAAATCTCCTCGACCGCTTTCATCTGGTTGCCCGAGGCCGAGGACGGCACCAGGATCGAGGTGGTGACCCCGGCCTCGCGCCACGCGGCGACGCCGTCGCGGACCTTGGCGGCCGGGCCGAACAGGGTCGCGTCGGCGAGCCAGCGGTCGCTCATCAGCGACGGCAGATCGTCCTCCCGCCCGGCTGCGACGGCCTTTTCGATCGCATCCATCTCCTCGACATAGCCGGCCTCCCGCCAGTAGTTGCGGTAGTTCGGCAACAGCGTGTAGCGGGTCAAGGTGCGGCGGTTGACGGCCTTCGCCGCCTCGACATCGTCCGAGATGCAGGTCGGGATCATGTTGGCGACGAGGAAATCCGCGCTGGCGCGCTTCGCCGCCGGCAGCACCGACAGCGAGTCCTTCATGTGCGAGCGCAGGGCGTTGGCGAACACCACCCCCTCGGCGATCTCGCCGGCCAGCGCCACCATGCGCTTGCGCAACGCCGCCAGCACGATCGGCGGCAACGCGCCGGAATCCTGATGTGCGCGGAAACGGGCGACGAAATCCCGCGTGTCGGCGAGCGGCTTACCGACCGTTACCCCCATCCGCCGGTGGCTCGGCGCGTGCGCGACGCCGATGCCGAAGCGGAACCGCCCGCCCGACACTTCGTGGATATAGGCGGCCGTATGCGCGAAATCCTCGACCGTGCGCGCATAGATTGGGGCGATCGCAGTGCCGAACAGGATGCGCTCGGTCGCGAAGGCGAGCGCGGTGCACTGCGCCATGTTGCCAAACCGGCTCGGCATGTAGATGCCGGCAAACCCGCGCCGCTCGACCTCGCGCGCCACCTCGAGCGTCTGGCGCCGCCGCCCCGGCACCGCGACGAGAGAGAGGGCGGGCAGTTGATCGGGCATTTTGTAACTCCGCTTGTCGAGCCGGCGCCGCCTTATCCTAGGCGACCCAGGTGGCGATCAGACCGAAGCTGGCCAGAAATATCGTTGCTGTTGTCGCCCAGCCGAGAGCGTTCGTCCAGCGGCGGTTGACGCGATCGCCCATGATCCTGCGGTCATTGGTCATCAGCATGATCATCAGCAACAGCGGTGGAGTGGAAAACCCCTGGACGATGCCCGACCAGACGAGGGCCTTCATCGGGTTGAACCCGAGAAAGTTGAGGAGCACCGCCACGGCGGTGACCATTCCGATTGCGAGGTAGAATTTCGGCGCCTCGCGGGCTCTGGCATTGAGGCTCCCCTTCCAGCCGATCGACTGGGCCAGATCGTAGGCCGCTCCGGTCGTCATCACCGGCACAGCGAGAAACCCGACCCCGATCATCCCAAGCGTGAAGAGCGCGCTGGCGGCCCCGCCAACCAGCGGCTCCAAGGCCTGCGCCGCCTGGGCCGCGGTCTCGATATCGTGCCGTCCGGCGCCGTGCAGGGTGACCCCCGTCGCGAGAATGATGAAATACATGACAAGGTTGGAGAAGATCATGCCGATCAGGACGTCGCGCCGGCTGCGCCGCAACTCGGCATCGGTCGCGCCGATCCGCTGCGAAAGCCTGGTCCTGCCTTCGGCAATCTCCTCTTCAACCTCCTGGTTGGATTGCCAAGTATAAATATAGGCCGAAAGGCTGGTCCCGATTATCGCCACCGTGATCGAGAGAAATTCCCTGGTGAATTCAAAATGCGGAACAAAGGTGCCGCGCAACACCTCGCCAGCCGGCGGGTTCGTCAGTATTGCAGCGCCGATATAAGAAAGCAGTGCGAGCGCAAGCCATCGGAAAATATTGCGAATCAGCAGATATGACGCGAAAACCTGCACCGCAAAAACGATGACGGCGATGGCGGCTGCAATAAACGGAATCGGGATCGGCAGAAACAGGCCGATACCGGCCGCCATCCCGCCCAGATCGGCCGCGGCTTCGATCGTGTTGCCGACCATGACCCCGGTGAGGATGCTCCAGAGCAGCCACCGCGGGTAGAAATCGCGAATGACCTGGAAGAGACCCCGCCCCGAGACCTGCCCGAGCTTCGACGACAGGTAAACGACGGCATACATCATCGGCATCGTGACCGGAGCCATCCAAAGGACGCTCAGGCCAAACCGCGCCCCGGCGCTGGCGTAAGTGCCGATGGCCGACGGGTCGTCGTCGGCTGCACCCGTGATCAGGCCGAGGCCGATCGCCCGGCCGAGGCCGCCGACTGGTTTGCGCCGACTCGATTTCCCGGTGGTCTCCGGGTCCGAAACTCCGGTCAACCGTCAGGGCCCCACCGATAGGCACGGCGGGAACGCGGGCCGCATCGATACCGATCGCGAGGCCAACGGGAAGAATCCTCTGCGGAAGCACTCGCATCGAGGTCACGGGCCGTGCACGTGCTGAACCCTGAACCGCGGTGCGCCCGGATAGTTCATCCCGCTTGCGGAGGCCGACGAAACCCGGGCCGGCCCGGCCCGAACGCCGGGCCGCAAAGACCGGCCGTTACACGCCGCGAGCTATTCCGCCGCCTGCGCCGGGGTGAGCTGGACCGAATTGGGGCCGTAACGGTCGCGGAACGGCTGGGTATCGATCTCTTCGAGGTCGATTTCGCGGGCCAGCACCTTTTGCTTCCATTCTTCCTGTGCCGGGATGTTGGCGTGGAATTCGGGCATGACCTCGCGCGCAAAGAGTTCGAGGCTCTCGCAGATGTGCTCGTGCGTGTTCTTGCCGGCCTGGTTCAGGAGGATCACCGAGTCGATATGCGAGGTCTCGAAACGGTGCAATTTACGGCGGATGGTTTCCGGCGAGCCGATCAGACCGCCCGACAGCGCGCGCTGCAACGCTTCGGGGTTGGCGCGCTTCCACGTCTCGTATTCGTCCCAGAGATTGACCGTGCCCGGCGGCGGCCGCTCGCGGTTGGCGTTCTGCCCGTAAAAGCGCAGCGCGAACTGGAAGAACGGGATGCCGTCGGCGCGGCGGCGCGCTTCCTCGTCGGTTTCGGCGCACATGAAATAGCTGGTCAGCGCGAGGTTCGGGTTTACTACATAATCGGCGAGCTTCTGCTGGCGCTTCGTAAAGGCGTTGTAATAAGCGTGCACCCAGGCATGCGCGGCGTCGGCCGACAGGAATTGGAAGGCGAGCGCGCCCAGGCCGCGTCGCCCCGCCATCTCGATCGTCTCCAGTTGCGAGCAGGCGACCCATAGAGGCGGGTGCGGCTTCTGCAAGGGTTTTGGCACGACATTGCGCAGCGGCATGTGGAAATACCTGCCGTGGTGCTCGACCCCGCCCGGTCCGAACATCGGGATGATGGCCTGGATCGCCTCCTCCCAGATCGCCCGCTTCTCGGCGAACTCGACGCCGAACGGCTCGAGTTCGGTGATGCTGGCGCTCTCGCCGGTGCCGAACTCGACGCGTCCGTTCGAGACAAGGTCGAGCGCGGCGATCCGCTCGGCGCAGCGCGCCGGGTGCGTCGTCGTCAATTGCATGATGCCGTGGCACAGGCGGATGCGCTTGGTGCGCTGCGAGGCGGCGCCGAGGAACACCTCGGGAGCCGGCGAGTGCGAATACTCTTCGAGAAAATGATGCTCGACTTCCCAGGCATAGTCGTAGCCGAGCCGGTCGGCCAGCTCGACCTGGTCGAGCGCGTTCTGGTAAAGCCGGTGTTCGCCGCCCTCCGTCCAGGGCCGCGGCAGCTGCAATTCATAGAAGATGCCGAATTTCATTGGCGCATCCCTTCGCGTTCTCGGCGCCTCACCACGCCAGCGCCCAGCCGTCCCGGCGCGGGTCGGAGCCGGCCGTCAGCATGCCGGTGGCGGCGTCGCGGCGGATGATCTCGACGCTGCACGGCCCTTCGAGGTCGCCGACCGTACCGACCGGGTGGCCGCGCGATGCCAGCTCATGCCGCACCTCCTCGGGAAAGCGCCGCTCGATCGTCAGTACGTCGGGCCCGTCATGCGGGTAGTTGGCGTATTGCCCCGGCACGTTCGAGGTCCAGCGCGGCATCTCGGCGGCCTGCTGCGGATCGAGGCCGAAATCGGCGAGCGCCGTCAGGATTTGGAAATTGATCTGCACCTGGTTGTCGGCGCCGGGGGTGCCGAACACCGCCCACAAGGCGCCGTCCTTCAGCACCAGCGGCGGGTTCATCGTGTGGCGTACCCGCCGCCCCGGCCGCAGGAAATTCGGGTGCGCCGGGTCGAGGTGCCAATAGGCCATGCGGTTGTTCAACAGGATGCCGGTGTCGCCGGCAGTGACCCCGGACCCCCAGGCGCTGTTGATGCTCTGGATGCC
>DASUKH010000232.1:0-14553 GCA_036278835.1 Allostellaceae bacterium | reverse complement strand
ACGCATCGCGCCGTTCGCCTCCATCGTCGCGTAAATGTCGTCGGGCGAGTTGGGGTCGGCGTCGAGCCGCATGACCCGGCAGGCGAACGCCATGATGACCCGGTCCGGCAGACGGGGGTCGGCGAGCTTCTGCCAATGCTCGCCGCCATCGTCGCTGCGATAGACCGCGATCGGCGTGGCGCCGGCATAGATCCGCCGCGGGTTTTTCGGATGCACCAGCACCGACCAGATGTCGGCTTCGGCATCGGGCAGGGCCAAGCGCTCGAAGCAGTTGCCGCGGTTGTGGCTGCGGTAGAGGCCCTTGGTGCTGCCGACATAGATCGTGTCGCGGTCGACCGGATCGACGGTGACCGCATGCACCTCGGCGTCGTCAGGCAGCCCGCCGGCCAGCTTCTCCCATGTGCCGTCGCCGGCCGCCTGACGGAAGATGCCGCCCAACGTCCCGCGATGTGTCATCCCGACCGTCGCCGCGACGCCGGCATAGATATGCGTCTGCGCCATGATTTCCTCCCGGGCTGGAACCCGGCGGATCATAGCGCGCCATTCGGCATTGTCACACGGCAAGCGCAGCGGCGGGAGGACGCCGCCGCGCTCAGATCACATGAAAGATCACCAGCAAGATGATGATCGGGATCGGGATCCCGATCAGCCATAAGAGGATGCCCTTGCCCATCGGCGGGTGCCCCGTGGTTTCGGGCTATTTCTTGCCGGCGATCTCGCGGGCCGCGTCCTTGGCGTGGCCGACCGCGCTGCGCGCCCGGCCCTCGGCTTTCTCGGCCTTGCCCTCGACCTCGGTGTCGCGGTCGCCGGCCATCCGCCCGGCCTTTTCCTTGATCGCCCCGGTGGCTTTCTTGACGCCGCCCTTGATGCGTTCCTTGTCCATTTCCATAAACCTTCAGCTGATCTTGGCCTTGGTCAGGAACAGGCGGCGGAACGCGGCGGTTCCTCAGTCGCTTTTTCCGGCGATTTTTTGCTGCGGCAAGCGCCCCTCGACGCCGAGCAGGCGCGCCGCGTTGCCGCCGAAGATCAGCCGGCGCTCGTCGTCGCTCAGTGCGCGCGACCCCTCGATAAAGCCGATCGGGTCGGTCTCGCCCATGTCGTAGGGATAGTCGGTGCCCATAAGCACGTGATCCGGCCCGTATTGCCGCACCAGGTATTCGAGCTGGTGATGGGTGAAGACCATCGTGTCGAAATGCAGGCGTTTCAGATAGACGGTCGGGTCTTCGTGGATGTGCTCGCAGCAATCCGGGCGGGCCGCGGCGGCATGGTCGATGCGCCCGGAATAGCCCGGCAGATAGCCGCCGCCATGCGCGATGACCAGCTTCAGGCCGGGATAAGCCTCGAGCACCCCGCCAAAGATCAGGTGATGCACGGCGATCGTCGATTCGAGCGGGATGCCGATCACGTTGCTGAAATAATGGTCGCCGAGGCGCCGTCCGTCGGTGAACCCCGACGGGTGCATGAACAGCACCACGCCCAATTCCTCGCATTTGGCGAAAATCGGGCGGAACCGCGGCTCCGAAAAATCGGCGCCGGCGACATTGGAGGAAATCTCGATGCCGCGCAGGCCAAGCGAGCGGACGAGCCGCTCCAGCTCGCGGACCGCCAGTTCCGGGGCCTGGAACGGCACCGTGCCGAGGCCGACAAAGCGGTCGGGATGGCGGCCGACGATATCGGCGATGTTGTCGTTGACCGCCCGCGCGGTGGCGAGGCCGAGATCGGGTTCGGTCCAGTAATACATCTGCACCGGCGCCGGTGAGATCGCCTGCACGTCGATGCCCATCACATCCATGTCGGCGAGCCGCTTTTCGATCGAGGTCAGCTGCACGTGCACCCGCTCCATCTGCTCCTTCTGCACGGCGCGGGTGCGCTCGTTGGCGAAGCGCATCGTCGCGTCGCGCTCGGCCGTCCAGAACGGCCGCACCATCTCGTCCGCCTTGTCGAACTGGACATGGCAGTGGATATCGACCGTGAACCACTTGCCGCGCGCCCGCTGCGGGCCGGGAAACCGGCCCGGAATGAGCGCGCCGGGCGGGGTGCAGGTGAACAGCATCGGTTTTTTCCTCCTTGGGTTTTGCTCCGGCAGTTCCCTTATTCCGCATTCCCGGCGAAAGCCGGGACCCATGCCGGCCACATTCCGGCTATGGAAAAGTGGGTCCCGGCTTTCGCCGGGAATGCGGGGAGCGGGGAACGCGGAGGGTTGGGGAGCAACGCGCTAACCGGCTTCGACCAGCTCGATTGCCTCGCGGCTTGGGCCTTCGATCATGATCGCGCGGGTATCGCCGAGAGGGTAGGGGCCGTCGAGAAGCCGCACCGCCTCGCCTTTCAGCTTGTCGATCCAGGCGTCGAGCTCGGCGACCCTGAGGCCGATATGGTCCTGCATCTGACCGCGGCTCGGGGCGAGAGGCACCTCGCCCTGGTTCATGTACCAGGTCAGCACGACATCGCCGAATTCGACCCCGGCCCGCGGCGTGCGAAACATCCCCTGCGGTTCGAGGGCCGGCCAGGTCGGCTCCGCGCCGCGCGCGACCCGGCAATCGGCCTCGGTCAGGGCGGTGTCCGGGAAGCCGGCGCGCACCGGCGCGTTGAGGTGCTTCTTGTACCAGAGGAGCGCGCAGAACGGCTGCTCCTGCCACATATGGATGTGGTTGAAGCGCTCGGCCGGATAGTCGCCGGCGATCTCGAAGAGGGCGTCCTCGGGGCCGCCCGACAGGTAGGCAAAGCCGCCTTTGCGGGAGGGCGCGATCCCGGCGGCGCGCGCCTCGGCGATATCGGCGCGGGTGCGGCCGAGGGCGCCCTCCGGCCCCGGCCAGGTGTCGCTCGAGATCAGCACCGAGCCGCCCTCTTCGCTCGTGTAGAGCGGCCGCATCGTGACCTCGGGGCGCTCCCTGAAGCGCGCCACGGTTGCCGGCGCGTCGGCAACGTGCCAGCCGAAATGCCAGATCGCGCTTTGCGGCGCGGTCGGCGGCGGCGCCTCGACCCGGTCGAACAGGATCATCGCGTCGTTCGGCGAGAACAGCGCCGGATGGCCGCCCCACTCTCCCTGGCGCGTCGCGGGGAACAGCCCGGCGTAGAACGCGATCGCCGCCTCGGGATCGACCGAGCGGAGATGAAGATGGTGAAAGCCGGGGGCAGGGAGCATCGGCGCCTCCTCTCGCGTTACCCGCCACTATGCGCCGGCCCTGCGCTGCTCGAAAAGGGCGCGGTTACGGACGCGCCAGCCGGTTGCGGGCGGCCGAGGCGGCTCCTACCTTAGGGCGGCCCTGCCCTCGCGAGAAAGGGAGTTTGTCGATGCGCCTCGGATTGCCGCTTGCGGCCGCCTTTTCGGCTCTCTTCATCGCGGCGGCGACGCCGGCCTGGGCCGGCTACGGCGCGCTCGCCCATGACAACGCGACCGGCAAGTTCGGGCTGAGCTGGGACAAGCAGACGCAGAAGGAGGCCGACGCGGCCGCCGTAAAGGATTGCGGCGAGGGCGCCTGCACGATCGTCTTCCGCACCCGCTCGCACCAGTGCGGCGCCATCGCCAAGGCCACCGCCGAGAAAAGCACCGCCTGGGGCGCCGGCCGCGGCAACAGCAAGAGCGCCGCCGAGTTGGCCGCCGTCACGAATTGCCAGAAGCACACGAAGGGCCAGTGCAAGCTCAGCACCGCCGGGTGCAACCGATAGGGTGTAGCTGCGTTTGCCCCCCGTTCAGGTTCGAGACAGGGGGGTCGCCCGATGCTGCGCGTTTCGCTGACCGCATCCGTTCTCGCCATCGCGCTTGCCGGCGCGACGGTGGCGCCGGCCTGGGCCGGGTATGGGGCGATCGCCTACGACCAGTTGAACGGGCATAGCGGCGCGGCGTGGAACCAGTCGACCCCGGCCAAGGCCAACGAGCTCGCCTTGAAAAAGTGCGCAACCGAGCATTGCCGGGTCCACCCGGTCGAACCGGCCGGCTGCGGTGCGCTGGCGCGCAGCACGACCGACCGAGCCTGGGGCGGTGCCGACCGAATGACGCTCACCGCCGCCGAGCGCGACGCCGTGCAGCATTGCCAGCGCCATACTTCGACCGGCACCTGCGAGGTGACGCTCCAGGGCTGCAACAAATAGCCGAGACCGCCGCGCCTCAGTTGCCGGCGGCCAGTCCCGGAGTGTGCGCGCGCGCGGCGCCTTCCTCGCTGTCGAGGGCGAGCGGCTGGCCGTGCGTCTCGACGCCGAGGAACAAATAGCCGAACGCCACCCCGAGCATCATCAGGGCGATGAACAGAAAGGCCGGGAATACCGCGGCTTCGGTCGCCGCCGGCCGGATGATGTTGCTGCTGCCGGCGAGCAGGGCCAAAACCAGCGGCCCGAGTATTTTGCCGACGCCGTTCGCCGCCTGCCCGAGGCCCGAGGAGCGCGAGCCGAGCCGGACGCCATACTGCTCGACCGTGTACGGCGCGAGGTTCGAGAAGCCGCCCTCGACAAAGAACGCGGTGGCGGCGACCAGGACCACGAATAGCGGGAAGCTGCCGAGCAGGATATTGTTGAAGTAGCCGGCGAGGGCGACGCCGGCGGCCGCCAGGAAGCCGAAGGCGATACCGAGCGCGCGCCGTCCCATCAACGGGGCGATGAACGACACGATGATCTTGCCGGTGACGCCGGTTGCCGAAACATAGACGAAGTATTTCGCCGCCTGGGACGGCGTGACGTGGACGACGCTCTCGACGATGGTCGGCCCCCACAAATAATAGCCGTAGGCGGCGGTCGAGGAGCCGCACCAGATCAGGAGCGTCTGCCAGAACAGGCGCGGGTTGACGGTGTAAAGCTCGGTGAGGCTGGCGCGCGGCTGCGTCGCCGGGCGGACCGTCGGCAGCGGCACCTGATTGAGCGGCAGGTTGAGATGGGTGGCGACCTCGGACTGCGCCTCGGCGAACCGGCCCTTCAATGCCAGCCAGCGCACCGATTCGGGGACGAACGCCCAGGTCAGAAGGCCGACGATGATCGCGATGAACCCGGTCGCGGCCACGCCGCGCCAGCCGAATTCGTGCAGCAGCACCGCCGCCACCGACGAGGCGACCAGGGTGCCGGCGCTGGCGAAGACGACATAAAAGCTCGTGATGCCGGTGCGCCAGCGGGTCGGCGTTACCTCGACAACGAGGGTCAGCGCCGGGGTGACGCTCGCCGCCAGCCCGAAGCCGACCAGGAAGCGCAAGGCCGCGAGGAGCTGCCAGTTGCCGGTCGGGACCAGGGCGATCGCGCCGGCACAAACACCGCAGATCAGGGTGCCGCTGACCGTCTGCATCTTGCGGCCGAACAGATCGCCGAGGCCGCCCCAGGCCAGTGCGCCGCAGATCGCGCCGATGCCGGCGCTGTAGAGGACAATGGCGCCCTGACCGTACGTCATGTGCCATTCCTTGCCGATCGCCGACATCACGAAGGCGATCAGGAAGAAATCGAAGAAATCGAGGATCGCGACCCCTGCCATGATCGCGAAGATGATCCAGTAGCGGCGATTGAGCGGCGCGTTGTCGAACAACGCCAAAAGGTCGTCCGAACTCTGTCCGGCCATCAGCATCTCCATCCCCGTTCGTTGCCGTTTCCCCGATCGGGGCCGGCCCGCTCATCGCGGCCAAGTACCGGCACTGTCGCCGGCCTTTGCCATCGCTTCAAGTATTCTGCCCCCGGGTAAAGACCGTCAATGTCTAATAAAGGTCGTGCGATCTTCTTCGCGCGGCTCAGCGCCCGGCGGTCGGCGGAAGCCGGATCGTCACGACCAGGAGAGGGACTGCCCGCGGTCAGATCGTCAGTTCGCGCCCGACGCCGCGAACGTCCATCTCGTAATCGAGCCCCTCGACCGGCGGACGCGCGTAATGCCAGACGAGCCCGCAAGCGGCGGCGCCGCGCGCGACGATCTCGTCGGCGAGAAACGGGTGGATGTCATAGACCGTGTAAAGCTGCACCGCCGTCGCGCACCGCCAATCGGCGCCGAGCGCGGCCATCCGCTCCTCCATGATCCCGAGCACGAGGCGCGCCTTGTCGCGCATCCCCTCGGCCGAGTGGTCGCCGAGGCGGACGATGCGCTCGGCATAGCTGCCGGTCCCCTCGCGCGCCTCGCCGCTGCCGGCCGCGACAAACCCGCCGCCCTCGCCCGGCATCGTATAGCTGAAGGCATAAAAGGAGGGTTCGGCCGGCGGGTCGATCTCGGGACAGACGTTCGAGCGGGCGATCGGGTTTACGTCGTCGCGGAAGATGCCCCACGCCGCCAGCTGCTGCACGTAACGGCGATTGAAGGCGACAAACCCGGCCTCGCTGACCTGCCGCGGCGAGCGCAACTCGCAGGCGCAGAGCGCGGTCGGCGGCCGCCCGAGCCGGGCGAGATGCGCCTCGATCGCGGCGAACCCGTCGGCCAGGACCGGCATTTGGGCAAAGCGCGCCCGCTCGATGCGGAACCCCGGCTCGGCCGCGATCCCGCCCGAATACTGGAACTGGTGCGTCAGGAACCGATACCCGCCCGGCTGAAACGGCTGCACGCTGGCCATTCGATCGATCCCCTTTCGCAACATTGGTGCGGATCTCAATCTATTGGATCGGCCTATTGGATCGGCATTGAGCTCGTTATGCCCGGCCTCGTGCCCGGCATCCACGTGGAGGCCGGGACAAGCCCGGCCATGACGATACAGGGTGATCCAAAGCGGCTAAGGTTCGATTTCCTGCACGGTTTCGAGGATGGCGCGGTGGCGCGGCACGCGGTCGCCCCAAACCCGGTCGAAATCGGCGACCAGCGGCGCGATACGATCCGGTGCGACCGCCGCCTCGGCCGCCGCCAGCGAATCGAACTCGTAGAAGGCGAGGTGCACGGCCGGGTCGCTGCGGCTCCAGCAGCGCCATGCCCGCCGCGCCGCGAATTCGCGCATCGCCCAGGGCAGATGGTCGGTCTCGTACCAGTGGTCGAAGCGGGCGCGCTCGCTCTCCGGCACCTCGGCGCGCACCGCGATACAGGCCCTCGCCATGCTCAATCCTCGTCCTCGTCCGCGTCGTCGATCGTGAACCCGACCTTGAGGGTAACCTGATAGTGCGAGATTTCACCGCCCTCGAGATGGCCGCGGGTCTGGATCACCTCGAACCAGCGCAAGTTGCGCAGGGTCTGCGAGGCTCGGGTGATCGCCACCTGGATCGCGTCCTCGATGCCGTTCTGCGAGGAACCGGTGATCTCGATGACCCGATAGACGTGATCGTCACTCATGCCATGCACTCCTTTCGGCCCGTCCGGTGCGGAATGCGGGCGCCCGACAGTAGAACGCGCACGGCCGCGATTAAGCGCGGCGCTCCCGTCCCGGGCCGCGCCAGCGCGACAACGCGACGAGGCCGCCGGCGAGCATTGCGGCGACGCCGCACAGGCGGAATATCCCGTGAAAACCGGTCAGAAACGCCGCCTCGCTCTCGGAGGCGGCGCCCGGCGCGGCATGCTGAAGGGCATGGAAACCAAGGGTCAGCAGAGCGGCGCCAAGCACCACGCCAAGCGTGCGGACCAGCATCGACAGGCTGCCGGCGACGCCGCGGTCGGCGAGCGGCAGCGCGGCCATGACGATCTCCATGTAGGCGACCTGGAACAGCGCGAGGCCGGCGCCCTGCAAAGCCAGGGTCAGCACCATCGCCGCCGGCGCGGTATCGGGATGCCAGCTGCCGACCAGAAACAGGCCGGCGCCGCTGGCGACCGCTCCGAGCGGCCCGACCCGCCCGGCGCCGACCCGCCCGACCAGCATGCCGGCGAGCGACGAGGTCGCCGCCATCCCGACAAACCCGCTCGCCAGCACCGCCCCGGCGAAAGGCAGGCTCAGCCCCGTATAGCGGACGAGAAAATAGGGCGCGATCAACATGACCGAGAAGGTCACCAGGTACATCAGGCAGCCGGCCACGTTGACGACGGCGAACCCCGCCTTGCGGAACAGCGCGACCCGCACGATCGGCTGCGCCTCCCGGCTCTCCCACCAGACGAAGGCGGCAAAGCTTGCCGCCGCCGCCGGGAACAGCACCGCCGCCAGCGGGTCGCCCGACGCGAGCCGCGGTGCGGCGTTGATCCCGAGCAGCAAGGAGACCAACCCGGCCGCCAGCAGCACCGCGCCGAGAATATCGAAATGCCGGTCGCCGCCGCCCGCCGCCTGCGGCAGCCCGCGGAGGAACAGAAGGCTGGTCAGCGCGATCGGCGCCCGGAACCAGAACACCGCCGGCCAGCCCCAGCGCGCCACCAGCACGCCGCCGATCAGCGGCCCCAGCGCCGAGCCGACCGCGTAGATCAGGGTGAAGGCGCCAAGCGCCCGGCTGCGCCGCGCTTCCGGGTAGAGGCCGGTGATGATCGCCGGCGCGCAGCTGAGGACGAGCGAGGCACCGACCCCCTGCATCACCCGGAACACCAGGAGCCATCCGAAGCTCGGCGCGGCGGCGCATAGGAGGAAGGCGGCGGCGCACCATGCGAGGCCGGCGCGGAATACCCGTCCGTGGCCCCACAGATCGCCGATCCGGCCGAACGCCAATAGCGGGCCGGCATTGGTCAGCACGTAGCAGATGACGACCCATTGGATCATCGCAATCGGCAGACCAAAGCTGCCGGTGATCTCGGGGAAGGCGATGTTGACCGAGGTGTCGAGCGGCACCACCGAAATGCCGAGCCCGACCAGCGCCAGCCGCAATAGCGGCGCGCGGTGGGCCGGCGCGGCGAGCGCGGCGTTCTCCGATTGCGGCATCGACACCGTGCCCATCGGCATGCCAAACCATCCTGCGGCAACAGCGACCACAGACTAAAGCCGGTTTGGCGACAGCTGGAAAGCCTTGCCTCGCGGGCGATACGGCGGACCGGGCGAAGGAGGGGGAGGGATGGGCAGTCAGATCGAGGCGTTGGCGCGGTTTGTCGCCGATACGCGTGCTGCCGATATTCCGGCGCCGGTCCGCCGGCACGCGCGGCTGGTGCTGCTCGATACCGTCGGGGTGATTCTGGCCGGCGGAACGCGCCCGGAAGTTGCCGCGCTGCGGGACCGGCTCAGCGCCGGGGGCGGCGGCGGGGCCACCGTGTACGCGTCACCATGGCGTCAGGCCGACCCTCGCACGGCCGCCCTCCTGAACGGCATCGCCGGCCGCTCGATCGAGCTGTGCGAGGGGCTGCGCCTCGTCTCGGGGCAGGCGGCGATGCAGGTATTGCCGGCGGTGCTGGCGGTCGGTGAGGCGGCCGGCAGCCCGGGAAGCGAGATGCTGGCCGCGCTGATCCTCGGCTACGAGGTCGCAGGGCGGCTCGCCGCCGGGTTCACCGCGCGCCCGCTGGCGCACCAGAACGGGCAGGTGTCTCTGCTCGCCGCGGCGGCTGCCGGGGCGCGGCTGCGCGGCCTCGATGCCGCCGGTACCGGCCGGGCGATGCGCATCGCCGCCACCCTGCTCCTGACCCCGAGCTACACCAACGCGGTGGCCGGCGCGACGGCGCTCAACGTCGCCGGCGGGATGAGCGGGTTCGCCGGCGCGCTCGCCCCCGAACTGGCGCTCGCCGGCTTTGTCGCCGAGGAGGATGCGGTCGAGCAATCGCTCAGCCAGCTGGTCGGCGCCGGCTTCTCGGCCGACCATCTGCCCGACGGGCTCGGCACCGAGTGGCAGATCACCCGCAACTATTTCCGGCTCTACGCCTGCTGCAACCCGATCCACCCGGCGCTCGACTGCCTCGCCGCGGTGCTCGCCGAGTTGCGCCCGCGGCCGGAAGAGGTGGCGGCGATCGAGGTCGCCACCTACCGCTTCGCCTCGGTCATGCGCAGCCCCGACCCGCCCAACTATTTCGCCTCGAAATACTCGCTGCCGCACGCCGCGGCGACGATGGTGGTGCGCGGCGGCGCCGGGTTTGCCGAACTCGACGACAGCGCGCTCGCCGACCCGGCGATCGCGCGGCTGCGCCCGCTGGTGCATATTGAGGAAGATCCGGCAATGACCACGCTGGCGCCGCGCCTGCGCCCGGCGCGGGTCGCGGTGACGCTGAAGGATGGAGGTTCCGCGACACGCGCGCGCGACAGCCATCGCGGCGATTTCAACGAGCCTTTCGCCGAGTCCGAATTGCGCGACAAGTTCCGCCTGCTGGCCGGGACGACGCTGCCGCCGGATGCGATCGACGCCGTCGAGGAAGCCGTGGACGGGTGCGAGGACTGGGCCAGCGCCGCGACCCTGCCCGACTTGCTGCGGCGCGCCGGTCCGCGATGAGCCGCCGCTCGCCGCCACCGATCCTGGCGGAGAAGGATTACGCCGCGCCCTCGGTGTTCGAGCCGGAAAACCTGCTGCGCGAGGCGCGGCGGCAGAAGGCTCTGCCGCATGCAGAAGTGCCGGAAATCTGTCTGCTCGACCCCGACGGGGATATTCTTCGGGCGCTGCGCCGCGCCGGACGGGCGATGCCGGTGCCGGGCTGGGCGTGCTACCACACCGAGCTGTTCGGGTTCGACCACGACGGCGGGCATTTCGGCATTATCGGCTGCGCGGTCGGCGCGCCGTTCGCGGTGCTGCTGGCCGAGGAATTGTTCGCTTCGGGGTGCCGGCTGCTGGTCAGCATGACCTCGGCCGGGCAGATCGCGCCGCGCGGCGAGCCGCCCTATTTCGTCGTGATCGACCGCGCCTTGCGCGACGAGGGCACCAGTTATCATTACCTGCCTTCGGCCGAGTATGCCGAAGCTGACCCGGCCCTCGTCGCTCTTGCGATGAACGCGCTCGGCGAAAGCGGCCAGCCGGTGTTTCAAGGCGCGGCATGGACGACCGACGCGCCGTTCCGCGAAACCGCGGCGGCGATTGTGGCGGCCCGTGCCCGCGGCATCCTGGCGGTCGAGATGGAGGCGGCGGCGCTCTATGCCTTCGCCCAGGCGCGCCAGCGGCCGGTCTTGTGTTTCGCGCACGTGACCAACCAGATGGCGGTCGAGGCGGGCGACTTTGAAAAGGGCGAGGATTCCGGCGCCACCGCCTCGCTGGCGGTGACCGCGGCGGTGGCGCGCGCCTGGCTGGCCGCGCATGGCTGAAGACCGCGCCCGCCGGGTTGCGGTCGCGATCATGGCCAAGGCGCCGCGCGAAGGGGAATCGAAGACACGGCTGATCCCGCCGCTTTCGCCGGCGGAAGCGGCGGCGCTCGGCGCCGCCTTTCTCCGCGACGCCGCGCAGAAAATCCTTGATGCCGCGCAAGCGGCCCCGATCGACGGGTTTGTCGCCTATTCGCCGCCGGGGTCGGAAAGCCTGGTGGCGCCACTCTTGCCGCCCGGTATCGAGCTGCTGCCGTCTCGGCTGCCCGGCCTCGGCGCCAGCCTGTGCGATGCCGCCGCCGACCTCCTCGCCGCCGGGTATGGCGCGGTGTGCCTCGTCAACGCCGACAGCCCGACCCTCCCGGCGGCGCGGCTGGTCGAGGCGGCGCGCGCATTGGCGGGGCCGGGCGACCGCCTCGTGCTCGGCCCGGCGGAGGACGGCGGCTATTACCTGATCGGGATCAAACAGGCGCACCCCGGCCTGTTCGAGGGGATCGCGTGGAGCACCGGTCTGGTGTTCCGCCAGACCCTCGACCGCGCCGGCGAACTCGGCCTCGACCCGGTCGTCTTGCCGGCGTGGTACGATGTTGACGATCTTGCCGATTTGCGCCGGCTGATCGGGGAATTGGAGAAAAATGCCGCGGCCGCGCCCCATACGGCCGCGCTGCTCGGCCGCCTCGTTGAGAAGCTGTGAGCCGGCAAGCTTTCCCCGCCTTGATCCTCTGCGGCCTCGTGCTGCTCGGCCTGACGGCGCTCGGCCTCTGGCTGCAGTCGCAGGACCGGATCGGCACCTTTGTCGCCGTCGCGATGGCGCAGGGGGCGATGTATCTCGCCGCCGTGAGGATCGGCATCGGGTCCGGCCTGTCGGCGCGCCGGGTCGTGCCGCTGGTCCTCGGCTTTGCACTGGCAATGCGGGCGCTGCTCGTCGCCGCGCCGCCCTATCTCTCGACCGACATCTACCGCTATATCTGGGACGGGCGGGTAATCGCCGCCGGCGTCAATCCCTACCGTTACACCCCGACCGACCCGCATCTCGCGCCATTACGCGACCCGGACATCTTTCCCAACATCAACCGCGCCAATTACGCGCACACGATCTACCCGCCGGCGGCCGAGGCGATCTTTTTCGCGGTGACCCGTGTCAGCGCGAGCGTCACCGCGATGAAGGCCGCGATGGTCCTTTTCGAGGCGGTGGCGGTCGCGCTGCTGCTGCGCCTTTTTGCGGCAAGGGGACAACCGGCCAGCCGGATCATCCTTTATGCCTGGCACCCGCTGCCGTTGTGGGAATTCGCCGGCAGCGGCCATATCGATGCCGCGATCGTCGCGCTGATCGCATTGGCGCTATGGAGCCGGCAGCGCCCGGGCAGGCGGACCACTGACGCGGGCACAGACCCCCACCCTGCCCTCCCCCGCAAGCGGGGGAGGGTTAGGGTGGGGGCCGCAGGTGCAATGCACCTGCGGCTTCCGAACTCGATCACCACCCTGGCCCTCGCTGCCGCCACGCTCGTCAAATTCTACCCGGCGGCGCTGATGCCGGCGTTGTGGCGGCGCGGCGAGCGGGCGATGCCCTTCATCTTTGTGCTGGCGGTGGTTGCCGCCTACCTGCCGTTTCTCGGGGTCGGCTGGGGGGTCTTCGGGTTTCTGCCGGCCTATCTCGGAGAGGAAGGCTTTGCCAGCGGCGGCACCGGGTTCTACCTGTGGGCCGTTGCCCGCACGATGCTTCCGCTCGGCGGCATATCGCTCCTCGCGTATGTCGGGATCGCCGCGGCGCTTGGCGGCGGCCTTGCGCTATGGGTGGCGCGCCGCCGCCTCGATCCGGCGGCCGGAGCCGCGCTGATCGCGGGCCTCTTCATGCTGCTCCTGTCGCCGCATTATCCTTGGTATTTCGCCTGGCTCGTCGTCTTTGCCTGCCTCGTGCCGTCGGCGGCGCTGCTGTGGTTGACCCTGGCGAGCTTCCTGCTTTACTTGGTCCCGGTCGGCTCGCAACTTGTCTGGGACCGGCCGCGATTGCTGGTCGAGACGGCGCTTTACCTGCCGTTTATGATGCTGGCGGCGGCCGACCTGCTGCGGCGCCGCCGCCGTCTGGAGCAGCTTGAAGATGCCGAGCCTGCGCCAAGCTGAAACCGATCCGCGCCGCTATTTCGCCCATATCGCGGCGGATCGCGCGGCGGTGGCCGAGGCGGAGCCGGTCTGTCTTTATCTCGAGGTGACCAACCGCTGCAATTTGTTGTGCACCACCTGCCCGCGTACCTTCGAGGCGTTGGAGCCGCCCGGCGACATGAGCTGGGAGTTGTTCGCCCGCATCGTCGATCAACTGCCGAACATCGCGCGAGTGGTGTTGCACGGGGTCGGCGAGCCGATGATGGTGCGCTCGCTGCCGCGCATGATCCGCCACCTGAAGGGGCGCGGCGCCTATGTGCTGTTCAACACCAACGGCACGTTGCTCAGCGCGAAAAAGGGCCGCGAGCTGATCGACAGCGGCCTCGACGAATTGCGGGTGTCGCTCGACGCCGCCGAGCCGCAGGCCTTTCTCGCGGTGCGCGGCCGCGATCTGTTTCACCGCATCGTCCGCAATGTGCGCGCCTTCCGCGCGATGCAGCGCGCGCTGGGCGCCGATCGGCCGAGGGTCTCGCTGTGGCTGACCGGCATCCAGGAAACGATCGACCAGCTCGGAGATTTCGTGCGCCTAGCCCATGACCTCGACGTGCCGGAGGTCTATCTGCAACGCCTCGTTTATTTCCCCGAAGGCCAGGGACTGGCTCGGGCGCAATCGGCGCTGTTCGCCGGCGGCGACGATCGCGAGGGGCGGTTCGTGCGCGAGGCCGAGGCGCTGGCCTGCGACCTGGGCATCGCGTTCAACGCCTCCGGCGCCACCGACCCGGCGGCGAGCCTCAAGCCCGAGGCAGAAGCTCAGCCATGGTCGCTGTGTCGCCGGCCCTGGACCCTGATGTACATCACCGCGCACGGCCGCGCCCTGCCGTGTTGCATCGCGCCGTTTTCGGCGCGCGGCTATGATGCATTCACCCTGGGCGATGCCACCCAGCAGAGTTTGCGCGACATCTGGAACGGCGCCCGCTACCGGGACTTCCGCACCGCGCTGCTGAGCGACGAGCCGCCCGCCAGCTGCGCCGGCTGCGGCCTGCGCTGGAGCCTGTAATGGCGGCGCTGCACCCCAGCGTCGCCGCGGTGATCCCGACGCTCAACGAGGAGGCAGCGATCGCCGGGGTCATCGCCGCGATCCCGCGCGACCTCGTGGGCGACATCATCGTTGCTGACAGCGGCAGCAGCGACCGGACCTGCCCGCGGGCCCGCGCCGCCGGCGCCCGCATCGTCAGCGAAACCAGGCACGGCTATGGCCGCGCCTGCCGCGCCGGCGCCGACGCAGCCATCGACTGCGACATCGTCGTCTTTCTCGACGGCGACGGCAGCGACTGCCCCGAGCTGATCCCCGATCTCGTCGCGCCGATCGCCGCGGGCGAGGCCGATTTCGTAATCGGCTCGCGGACCAGCGGCCGGCGCGAGACGGGCAGCATGAGCTGGCACCAGATACTCGCCGGGCGCGCCATCG
>DASUKH010000231.1:0-18550 GCA_036278835.1 Allostellaceae bacterium | reverse complement strand
CTGCGGCGGGTCGAGCCGGCGGAAGTCTTTGCAACGATCCGGCCGGGGCGCGAAGGCCGCGCCACCGCGCGCATCCTGCGCCGCGGCTCGCGCCGGCTGCTCGCGTCGGCGACCGCCAGCGACGAGGCGACGCTGCGCGGCGTGCTGCGCGACATCCTGCCGAACGTCATGCTCGACGTGGCGATGAAGCCGCCGGGCTGAGCCGGCCGGCCGTTTTGTTCGGGGGTTGCCCGAAAGCCCTGTTTCGCGCGACATTGCTGCTCGTCTAATAAGGCTGCATGCCGAAACCGGGAGACCGCCCAGATGCTGTCGCGCCGCTCCATCATCCTGCACCTGCCCGCCGCCGCGCTGCTGGCGGGCGCCGCCGGCCCTGCCTTTGCCGCCGATAAATCGATCACGGTCGGGATCAGCCTGCCATTGACTGGCGCCGACGCCCACGACGCCGAGTTGATCAAGGATGGCGCCCTGCTGGCGCTTGACGAAGCCAACGCCAAGGGCGGGGTCGCCGGCTATAAAATCCGCGTCACGGTACTCGACGGCGGCACCGCGACGGCCGGGCAATACGACCCGGCGCAGGCCGCAACCAATGCCCGCAAGATGGTCGCCGATCCGAGCGTCGTCGCCGCCATCGGTCCGCAGATGAGCGGCTCCGGCAAGGCGATGTCGCCGATCCTCAGCCAGGGCAATCTGGCCATCATCACCCCCGCCTCGACCAACCCCGACATCACCGATCCGAAATTTGCCGGGCAGTACCGGCCGCGCGGCAAGGCGATCTATTTCCGCACGGTGACGACCGACGCCTATCAGGGACCAAACATGGCGAATTATTTCGCTGAGGTCCTGAAAATCAAATCGGTCTATGTGCTCGACGACAGCGGCGCCTTCGGGGTCGGCATCGCCAACACCTTCCAGCACCAGGCGGAAAAGCGCGGTATCAAGGTTCTCGGCCGCGATCAGCTCAACCCGAAGGAAGCCGACTACACGACAATCTTCACCAAGATGAAATCGCTGAACCCGCAGGCGCTTTATTACGGCGGGGTGGCGCAGGCCGGCGTCAAGGTGGTGAAGCAGTCCTACGACATCATGCCAAAGCTGATCCGGGCCGGCGGCGACGGCATCTACAGCTCCGAAATCCTGCGCGGTGCCGGCTTCCCTGCGGTCGAGGGTCTGTATGCCACAACGGCATCGCCCAATCTGGTGGACAACCCCGGGGCCGAGCCGTTCGTCAAGGCATTCGTCAAGAAATACGGCCAGCAACCTTCCAATTACTCGATTACCGCCTACGACGCCGCGCAGGTGATCCTCGATGCGGTGAAGCGGGTCGCCGCCTCCGGCAAGGAGGTCAACCGCAACAATGTGCGCGATGCGATCCAGACATCGAAGGTGAAGACCCTGCAGGGCGTCGTCAGCTTCGACGAGAACGGCGACATTACCAACCGAATCGTCAGCGTCTACCGGGTCACCCACGATCCCAAGTACCCGGCGGACGATGTGCTGCATCAGTACAAGTACGTGGGGATAGCTCCTCAAAGCGCCTGAACGTAAACAAGCGGAACGAGAAACGATCGCCACAGGGATCGGTAATGCAGCGCGGCCGGACTTGCCCCGGTCGCCTGCATCTTCTAGGGTGTAAGCACATGAACGCTTGCGGAATCTCCGCATGACCATCGATCCCGTTCTCCTTCAACAAATCATCAATGGGTTGAGCCTGGGAGCGATGTATTCGCTGCTGGCGCTCGGCTTCACGCTCGTTTACGGCATCCTCGAGCTGATCAACTTTGCCCATTTCAACGTCTTTATGGTCGGCTCGTTTGTCGGCATGTGGGCGCTCGAATTGTTCGGGCTTTCGGGGCAAAGCATCACCCTGAGCGGCTTCACGCTGGTCGGCGTGCTGCTGTTCGCCTTTGCCGCGACGATGCTGGTGTCGGGGGTCCTCGGCGTGGCAATCGAGCGGCTCGCCTTGCGCCCGCTGCGCAACGTGAGCGGGCCGGCGGCGATGATCACGACGATCGGCGTCTCCTACATCCTGTTCAATGTGATTCTGCTGACGGTCGGGGCCGGCTCGCTCAATTTCCCGAACCCGCTGCCGCGGATGCGCTGGGTGGTCGGCGGTGCGGTGCTCGAACTGCGTTCGGTGCTGATCTGGGGCGTCTCGCTCGTGCTGATGCTCGGGCTACACCTGTTCGTCAGCCACACCCGGCTCGGCAAGGCGATGCGGGCGACCGCGCAGGATGCCGAGGCGGCCCGAATGATGGGAGTGGATGTCGACCGGGTCGTTGTCACCGCCTTCTTTCTCGGTTCGGCCCTGGCCGGCGCCGCCGCGCTGATCTTCGGGCTTTATTACAATTTCACGAGCTTCCTCATCGGCTACACTGCCGGGTTGCGGGCCTTCACCGCGGCGGTGCTCGGCGGCATCGGCAGCGTCACCGGCGCGATGCTCGGCGGCATCATCATCGGCTTGGTTGAAAGCCTCGGCGGCCATTTCTTCGAGGTGCGCTGGGCCGATGTCATCATCTTCTCGATCCTGATCCTGGTGCTGGTTTTTGCGCCGAGCGGGTTGCTCGGGCGCGCCACCCCGAGCCGGTCGTGAGCCGGCAGGCCGCGGCGTGACCGATCTGAAGGCGCCCACCTCCGATTCCGGGTTGGCCGAGCGTGCCGCGACCGCGCCCGCCGCGGCCGGCTTGTCGCTGGCGGGGCTGGCCCGGGCTGCGCCGCTGGCGCGCATCCCGCCGCATCTACGCTCGCGCGGCGCCGCGTTGACGATGCTGCTGCTGGCCGCGCTGTTCCCGATCCTTCATCCGAACGACGCCGATATCGATGCTGCCGCCAACGCGCTGACCTACGCCTCGCTGGCGCTTGGCCTCAACATCGTGGTCGGGATGGCCGGGCTGCTCGATCTCGGCTACGCCGCGTTTTTCGCGATCGGCGCCTATGCCTACGGCATCGCGGCGTCGTGGCAGGTGACGCCGCTGTGGACCGGTTACTGGGAGCCGCTGCAATGGCTGGGGCTCGTCGCGCGCTTTCATCAGGCAGGCGGCGATGTCGTTCATTTTCAGGTCTCGTTCTGGCTGATGATGCCGGTCGCCGCGATTGTGGCGGCATTTTTCGGGGTGCTGTTCGGTGCCCCGACCCTGCGCCTCAAGGGCGATTATCTGGCGATTGTTACCCTCGGCTTCGGCGAGATCGTGCCGATCGTCGTGCGTAACACGCCGAGCCTGACCAACGGCGCGATGGGGCTCAATGGGGTGGCGGCGCCGCAACTCTTCGGCTGGAGCTTCGGAATCGCGGCAACGCCCTATTATTACGTCGGTCTCCTGCTCGTCGCGTTGCTTATGGTGACGAGCCAGCGCCTCAAAATCTCGCGGATCGGGCGGGCCTGGATGGCGATCCGCGAGGACGAGATCGCCGCCGCCGCGATGGGCATCAATCGGGTCAGGATGAAGCTCCTCGCCTTCGCGACCGGCGCCGCCTTCGCCGGCGCGACCGGCACGCTCTTTGTCGCGAAGTTGCAGACCGCGACCCCGGAGATGTTCATGTTTCCGGTGTCGGTGATGATCCTCGTCATGGTCGTGTTCGGCGGGGTCGGCAGCGTGTGGGGCGTCGTGATCGGCGCGATGATCCTGCAGCTCCTGCAATCCTGGCTGCTGCAGGATTTGTCGGGCTGGCTCAACGCGCTGGGGCGCCTCATTCATTCTGGATGGCTGTCGCGTATCCAGCTCGCCTCGTCGATCGAGCTGATCTTCGGGCTGATCCTCGTCTTCATGATGCTGTACCGCCGCGACGGGCTGATCCCGGCGACCCGCCGCCAGCGCGCGCTGAGCCTTGGCGAGCAGCACGCGCAGGTCGGAAGCGGCGGCATCGCCGCCCTCAAGGGTCTCGGCGCGCTTGACGACAGCCGGGACGGGCCGCTGCTCGAAATCGACAACCTCACGGTGCGGTTCGGCGGCCTCGTCGCGTTGCGCTCGGTGTCGCTGGCGGTGCGGGCGCATTCGGTGCTGGCCGTCATCGGGCCGAACGGCTCCGGCAAATCGACCCTGTTCAACGCGGTAACCGGGCTGGTCTCGACCGCTTCCGGGCAGGTCCGCTTTGCCGGCGCCGACATTACCGGGCGGCCGCCGCATGTCGTGCTCGACCGCGGCATTGCCCGCACCTTTCAGAACCTGCGCCTGTTCCCGAACCTGACGGTGTTGGAGAACGTGCTTATCGGCATGCACGCGCGGCTCCATACCGGCGCCGCCGGCGCGCTTTTACGGCTGCCGCGGACCCGGCGCGAGGAAGAAGCGGCGCGGGAGCGGGCGCTGGAAATCCTGTCGGTGTTCGGCAATCGCCTTTTACCGCGGGTCGACCACCTCGTCTCGAGCCTCTCCTATGCCAACCGGCGACGGGTCGAGATCGCCCGCGCGCTCGCCTCACAGCCGAAGCTCCTGCTGCTCGACGAGCCGACCGCCGGGATGAACCCGGCGGAAACCCTGGAACTTGCCGGGCAGATCAAGGATCTGCACCGGCTCGGCCTGACGATTGTATTGATCGAGCACAAGCTCGATGTGGTGACGAGCCTCGCCGAACGGGTCATCGTTCTCGACCACGGCGAGCGGATCGCCGAAGGCACCCCGGCCGAGGTGCGCCGCGACGAAGAGGTGATCCGCGCCTATCTCGGCCGGAGTGCGGCGGTTGCCTGAACCCCTCCTCGAATTCCGTGCGGTCGATACGCATTACGGCGACCTGCACGTGCTGAAAGCGGTCGATTACCGCATCGAGGCGGGCGAGATCGTCTGCCTGCTCGGCGGCAATGCCTCCGGCAAATCGACGACAATGAAGACGATCATGGGGGTGGTCGCGCCGACAAGCGGCGAGGTGCGCTATGACGGCAAGCCGCTCGCCGGGATCAGCGTCGCCGAGCGGGTGCGCCGCGGCATCGCGCCGGTGCTGGAGGCGCGGCGGCTCTTCCCGCGCATGACGGTGTACGAAAATCTTGAAATGGGGGCATTCACCCGGCCGCGCGGCCCCGAATTCCAGGAGGATTTGGAGCGGGTCTTCGCCTTGTTCCCGCGGGTCAAGGAGCGCCTTGATCAGCTCGGCGGCACCCTGTCGGGCGGCGAGCAGCAGATGGTGGCGATCGGCCGTGCGCTGATGGCGCACCCGAAACTCCTGTGCATGGATGAGCCGTCGATGGGGCTGGCGCCGATCTTTGTCGAGCAGGTGTTCGACATCATCCAGACGATCAACCGTCAGGGCACAACCGTGTTCATGGTCGAGCAGAACGCCAATATGGCGTTGCAGATAGCCCACCGCGCCTACGTGCTGCAAACGGGACAGGTCGTGTTAAGCGGCGCCGCCGACGAATTGCGCCGCAACCCGATGATCCGGGAAGCCTATCTCGGCGAGATGAAGGTGGCGTAGCAGCGGGCCGGGGCCGCCGCGGGGAGAGGGGCCTCAGTAGCCCTCGCGCTCCATCCGCTTGCGCAGTAATTTGCGATAGCGCCGCACTGCTTCCGCCTTTTCGCGGGCGCGGCGCTCGGACGGCTTCTCGTAATTGCGCCGCAATTTCATCTCCCGGAATACCCCTTCGCGCTGCATTTTCTTCTTGAGGGCCCGGAGGGCCTGATCGACGTTGTTGTCGCGAACGAGGACTTGCACGGGCGGTTCTCTCCCACTGGCAGCGCAATCGATGCTTATTATCTAGCATCGGCGCCCGCCTCTGTGAAGCCGCCGCCGGCGCTTCTTTACCGGAGCCGGGCGGCGCCGCATATTGGCGGGATGGCGCTCTTGAAGATCGCCCGCATGGGTCATCCCGTTCTGCGCCGGCCGGCCGAGCCGGTCGACGATCCGTCCGCGCCCTGGGTGCGCCGCTTGGTCGAAGACATGATCGAGACGATGGAGGATGCCGGCGGCACCGGCATCGCCGCGCCGCAGGTGCACATGCCGTGGCGCATCGTCGTGTTTCGGGTCGGGCCGGAACGGCTGACCGGCCTGCCCGGCGACAGCGAGCAGGAATTGACGGCGTTGATCAACCCGGTGATCGAGCCGGTCGGCGGCGAGCGTGGCCTCGCCTGGGAGGGCTGCCTGTCGGTGCCGGGACTGCGCGGGGTGGTGCCGCGCCATCTCAACATCTGCTACCGCGCACAAACGCTCGACGGTGCACCGATCGAGCGCGAGGCCGCCGGGTTTCACGCCCGCGTCGTGCAGCACGAATGCGACCACATCGACGGCATTCTTTACCCGCAGCGCATCGAAGATCGCCGGCTCCTCGTCTTCACCGAGGAGTTGCAGCGCTATCCAATCGATCTCGCCACGTTCCTCGCCGGCAGCGAGGGGTGATGCGCAGTCCCCTTGCCGATGCCGAGCGCGAACGGCTGATCGCCGCGATCCTGCCCGAAGTGCCGTTCGACGGGTGGACGTTCCGCGCGTTGCGCAACGCCGCTCGGCAGGCCGGCATCGCGCCCGGCGAGGCGGTCGCACTGTTCCCGCGCGGCGCCTCGGACCTCATTGCCGCGTTCAGCCACTGGGCCGACCGGCAGATGATCGCGCGCATGGAGAACGAGCGTTCGGACACCGTGCTGGTCGAGCCGGGCAGCTTGTCGCGGCGGGTGGCGCTCGCGCTGCGATTGCGCTTCGAGGTGCTGCTGCCGTGGCGCGAAGCGGTGCGCCGCGGCCTCTCAGTATTGGCGCTGCCGCAGAACGCGCCGCTCGCCGCCCGCCTGCTCTACGACACGGTCGATGCGGTGTGGTACGCGGTCGGCGATCATTCGACCGATTTCAGCTTTTACACAAAGCGCGCCAGCCTTGCCGGAATCTATATGGCGGCGATGCTCTACTGGCTCGACGACCGCTCGCCGGAATTCGCGGATACCAGGGCGTTTGTCGATCGCCGCCTCGCCGATCTCGGCCGGATCGGCGCCGTCCGCCGCCGCCTCTCTGCGGCCGCCGACTCCCTGCCGCGGCCGTTCCGGCTGCTCCGCCCCTATCGCTGAAGGTCGTCGCTGCGCGGGAAAAGCCTCGTGACGTGGCCCATCTTGCGGCCGGATCGCACATGCGCCTTGCCGTAGAGGTGCAATTTGGCGCCGGGCTCGGCGAGCGCGTCGCGCCATTTGGCGACGTCGCGGCCGATCAAATTGGTCATCACCGCGTCGGAATGACGTTCGGTCGAGCCGAGCGGGAGGCCGCAGATCGCCCGGACGAGCTGCTCGAACTGGCTGGTGAGGCACGCGTCGATCGTCCAATGCCCGGAATTGTGCGGCCGGGCCGCCAGCTCGTTGACGAGAATCCTCCCGGTCCTGGCAACGAACATCTCGACCGCGAGCAGCCCGACCAGATCAAAGCGCTCGGCGATATGACGGGCGATCGCATCGGCCTCGGCGGCCACCTCCGGCGCAACCCGTGCCGGTGCGATCGTCGTGTCGAGGATGTGGTGGGTGTGGCGGTTCTCGACCGCCGGATAGGCGGCGGTGGCGCCGTCGGCACCGCGTGCGACGATTACCGATATTTCGCAGGCGAAATCGACAAAGCCTTCGAGAATGCCGAGTGAGCCGCCCATGCGCTGCCACGCTTCGGTGTGATCGCTGTCGGCGGTCAGCATCACTTGGCCCTTGCCGTCATAACCGAAGCGCACGCTCTTTAAGACGGCGGGAAAGCCGATCTCCCGCGCTGCCGGCGCCAGCGCCTCGGGACCGGGGATTTCGAGGTATTCGGTCGTTGCGACCCCGATCGAGCGCAGGAAATCCTTCTCCTGCAGGCGGTGCTGCGTTGTTTCGAGGATTGCCGGGACCGGCAACACCGGCTTTGTGGCGGCGATCCGCCGCAGGGCCGCTGCCGGCACATTCTCGAACTCGCAGGTCGCGACATCGACCGCCTCGGCAAAGCGCGCCGCCGCCGCGGCATCGCCGAATGGCGCGATCGTCGCGGCGCCGCTGACCTGTGCGGCCGGCGCATCGGCTTCGCCCGCGAAGACATGCGTGCGGTAGCCGAGCCGCGCCGCCGCCATCGCGATCATGCGGCCGAGCTGGCCGCCGCCGAGGATGCCGATCGTGCTCCCAGGCGGCAGCATCACGGCGAATCCGGGCGTTCCGCCACCGCGTCCGTCTGCGCCTGCCGCCAAGTGGATAAGGAAGCGGCCGCCGCGGGGTCGCTTAGCGACAGGATCGCGGCGGCGAACAGCGCGGCGTTGACGGCTCCCGCCTGGCCGATTGCGAACGTGGCGACCGGCACCCCGGCCGGCATCTGGACGATCGACAATAGGCTGTCGATCCCATGCAGGGCGCGGCTTTCGACCGGCACCCCAAGCACCGGCACCGATGTCAGCGCGGCGACCATGCCGGGCAGGTGCGCGGCGCCGCCGGCGCCGGCAATGATCGCCTTGAGGCCGCGTCCCGCGGCGGCGCGGGCATAGGCATAAAGCCGCTCCGGGGTGCGATGCGCCGAGACGATCCGGCTATCGTAGGCGATGCCGAGCCGGTCGAGCGTCTCGGCGGCGTGCTGCATCGTCTCCCAATCGGACCGGCTGCCCATGATGATGCCGATCGCGCACGCCCCGTCGCTCATGCCGCTCCTTTCGCCATCGCCGGCAGCCCGCCGGGCGTACTGCCGATTATAGAGGCGGGGCACCGCCCCACAAGCGACCGCCGCGGCTCGCGGCCAACATGAACCCGCGCGCGGACGCGGCGTTTCCTTCGCAAAACCTGCCGCGCGCCGCGCGTCAGCGTCGATGGGGTCCATTCATGCTGAACCGTCTTCTCGTGCCTGCCACAGCCGCAATCCTGCTGTTTGCCGGCGGCGCCTTCGCCCAGCAGCAGCCCATGACGACCCCGGCAACGCCGCAACAAACGCCGCGCGCCGCGCCGATGCAGCCTTCGGCCCGGTCCGGCCAGCAGGCAAGCCGGCACGACCGTCGATTCGTCAGAGAGGCCGCGATGGGCGGCATGGCCGAGGTCGAGCTCGGCAGGCTGGCGCAGCAGAATGCCGGCAGTGCTCAGGTCAAGGAGTTCGGGGCGCGCATGGTGCACGACCACAGCGCCGCCAACGAGCAGCTGCGCAGCGTAGCAAGCGCGCACGGCCTGCGGATGCCGCAGCAACTCTCCCGGAAGGACCAGGAGACGCGGGAACGATTGTCCCGATTGCATGGCGCGGCGTTCGACAGCGCCTACATGCGGACCATGGTCGACGACCATAACAAGGACATCCAGGAATTCCGGCGCGAGGCGCGGTCCGGACAAAGCCAGGCACTCCGCCAGTACGCTACCGACACGCTGCCGGTGCTCGAAACGCACGACAGGCTGGCGCACGAGGTCCGGCAATCGCTGACCGCGACCGGTTCATCCCAAAGGCGGCGCTAGCAGGCAAGTCGCTGCTTCGCGGCTTTTCATCCTCACGGCCGGCCTTGTCCCAGCCATCCACGTGGATGCCCGGCACAAGGCCGGGCATGACGCGTTTCGCGATGCAATGCGACCCAAAGGGGGAGGTTGACGTCAGCGTCAGGCGCGCATTCGGACCGGCGGCACTTCCTGCGGGATCGAGAGTTCGCAGCCAACCGTCCCCTTGATCTCGTCGAGCGTGACCCCGGGCGCGATCTCGCGCAATTCCAGGCCCTCCGGGGTGACCGCATAGAGGCCGAAATTCGTGATGACGAGATCGACGACGCCGCGCGCCGTCACCGGGATCGCGCAGCGCTCGACAAGCCTCGGCCGGCCATTGCGCGTCACCTGCTCCATCGCGACAAAGACGTGACGGGCGCAGGCGGCGAGATCCATCGCGCCGCCGATGCCGCCGCCTTTCTGCCCGGCCATCTTCCAGTTGGCAAAGTCGCCGTTGGCGGCGACCTCATAGGCGCCGAGCACGGTCACATCGATCCGGCCGCCGCGAATGAGGCCGAACGAATCCGCATGGTGCACGATCGCCGCGCCGGGCCGCAAGGTAACGTGCTGGCCGCCGGCGTTGACGAGGTGGAGGTCCTCGCGCCCGGGCCCCGTCAGCGGGCCGTAGCCGATAACCCCGTTCTCGGCGTGGAAGATGATCTCCCTGTCGCCGAAATCGAAATTCGAGCACAGCGTCGGGATGCCGATGCCGAGATTGACGACCCAGCCATCCTCGAATTCCATCGCCAGCCGATCGCACATCTGCTGGCGCGAGAGGCCTTTCGCGGCGTCGCTCATTGCGGTGCGCGCGTCCGGCCCGGTCAGGCGGCGGCGCGGATCGCGGCGCGCTTTACTTCGCTGCCGACATAGGGTTCGAACTCCTTGAAATTGTGCTCGAACCGGCCGCGCAGGCCGCGCGCGGTCTCGTCATAGCCGCGCTGGTCGGACCACGTGCGGCGCGGGTCGAGCACGCTCGGCGGAATCTCGGCACAGCTCTCCGGCACGAGGAAGCCGAAATTCGGGTCCTGCCGCATCGGCACCCCGGCGAGGCTGCCGTCGAGCGCGGCGCGCAGCAAGGCGCGGGTGTGGGCGATCGCCATGCGGCTGCCGACGCCGTAGGCGCCGCCCGACCAGCCGGTATTGACGAGCCAGCAATCGGCCTTGTAGCGGGCGATGCGCTCGCCGAGCATTTTCGCGTATTCCGAGGGGTGGCGCGGCATGAAGGGCGCCCCGAAGCAGGTCGAGAACACCGCTCGCGGCTCCTTCCCAAGGCCGACCTCGGTGCCGGCAACCTGCGCCGTATAGCCCGACAGGAAATGATACATCGCCTGCTCGGCGCTGAGCTTGGCGATCGGCGGCATCACCCCGAATGCGTCGCAGGTCAGCATCACGACATTCTTCGGGTGCGGCGCCAGGCCATGCGGGTCGGCATTGCCGATAAAATCGAGCGGATAGCAGGCGCGCGTGTTCTCGGTCAGGCTGGAGTCGTCAACGTCGGGCATCCGGGTCAGCGGGTCGATCACGACGTTTTCGAGGACCGTGCCGAACCGGGTGATCGTCGCGTAAATCTCAGGTTCGGCGGTCGGCGACAAATTGATGACCTTGGCGTAGCAGCCGCCCTCGAAATTGAAGATGCCCTTCGGGCTCCAGCCATGCTCGTCGTCGCCGATCAGGGTGCGCGAGCCGTCCGCCGACAGCGTCGTCTTGCCGGTGCCGGACAGGCCGAAGAAGATTGCGCAATCGCCCTCCGGTCCGACATTGGCCGAGCAGTGCATCGGCAGCACGTCGCGGCTCGGCAGCACGAAGTTGAGATAGCCGAACACCGATTTCTTGATCTCGCCGGCATAGCGGGTGCCGCCGATCAGCACCAGCTTCTCGGCGAAATTGACCAGCACGACGGTTTCGGAGCGCACCCCGTCCATCTGCGGAATCGCGCGGAAATTCGGCGCGTGCAGGATCGTAAAGGCCGGCTCAAAATCTTCTAGCTCGGCCGGGCGCGGGCGGATGAACATGTTGCGCGCGAACAGGCTGTGCCAGGCATGGTCGCTGACGACCCGCACCGGCAGCCGGTAATCGGGATCGGCGCCGGCATGGAGGTCCTGCACGAACAATTCGCGACCCTGCAGGTAGGCCAGCATGCGCTGGTGGAGGCTGTCGAACCGCGCCGGCTCGATCGCCTGGTTGATCGGTCCCCACCAGACCGTATCCTTGGTGCCGGCCTCGTTGACGATGTATTTGTCCTTGGGCGAGCGGCCGGTGTGCCGGCCAGTATTGGCGACGAAACTGCCGCCGAACCCGAGTTCGCCCTCGTGCCGCCGCACCGCATGCTCGTAGAGCAGCGGCGGCATCAGGTTCCAGTGCACCGGGCCCAAATGATGCATGCCTTGCTCGACAAGGCCGAAACGCGGTGTCAGCGCCGCCGACGGTTTTTCCGTCTGGTCCAAGCCTTCCTCCATCGCCGCCGGGCATGGCCGCGCCTCTCTCCGGCGGCCATCCGAATTGGCCGGCAAAATACCTCCCGCCTTCCGCCCCGGCAAGCAAAGGTGTCGCCGCAAACGTCGCAGGCGAAAGGCCCCCGCGGGCGGACGCCGGTCACACAAGGTGCTCGGGGGTCAACGCGCAAGCCTCGGCACTGTCGCCGATTTCGATCTGGATGGTCGCGTGGCGGATGCCGAATTCGTGCTCGAGATCATGGGTGAGCGCCGCCAGCGCGGCATCGCCCGGATGCCCGCCCGGCATCACCAGATGGCAGGTCAGCGCCGTCTCGGTCGTACTCATGCCCCAGATGTGCAAATCGTGGATCGCCGCGACGCCGGAATACGCGGCGAGGCGGGTGCGCACCGCGGCGGCGTCGATACCGGCCGGCACGGCGTCGAGCGCGAGGCCGACCGCCTCGCGCAGCAGCCCCCAGGTGCCGTAGACGATCACCACGCAGACCAGCAGGCTGACCGCCGGATCGACCCAATCCTGCCCGGTCAGGGCGACCGCAACCCCGGCAACCAGAACCCCGGCGGTGACAAGGACGTCGGCCAGCATGTGAAGAAAGGCGCTTCTGATGTTCAGGTCGCCCTTGCGGCCGCCGGCCAGCAGCAGCGCCGTGGCGCCGTTGACGACGATCCCGGCGGCGGCGACCAGCGCGACCGTGCGGCCGGCAACCGATGCCGGCGTGGACAGCCGCAGCACCGCTTCCCAGGCGATGCCGCCGGTCACCACCAAGAGGATGATCGCGTTGGCGAGCGCCGCGAGGATCGAGCTGGACCGGAAGCCGTAGGTGAAGCGCGTGCTGGGGCGCCGCCGCCCCAGCACCGTCGCGCCCCATGACAGGGCGAGCCCCAGCACGTCGCCGAGATTGTGCCCGGCGTCGGCGAGCAGCGCCAACGATCCGGCGAGAACGCCGAAAGCGGCTTCGGCCGCCACATAGGCGAGGTTGAGCGCAATGGCGACGGCAAAGACGCGGCCGTAATCCGCCCCCCCGCCATGGACATGCGGCCCGTGCGGGTGGGGATGGCGATGCGATCCGACGCGAACCGAAGCTGCTCCTAAATCACAGCGGCCAGGCGCCGCCGGGGAACCCAATGATCGGCACCTCGCTGCCGGCCGGCAGGGCGGGGGCGTGCGGCGGGCGCACGACGAGGCAGTCGGAGGCGGCGAGCGGCCGCATCATCGAGCTGTCCTGCACCTCGAAGGGCACCGCCTCCAACATCCCGTCGGCCGCCCGCACCAGCCGGGCGCGCAGGTAATCCTGGCGGCGATCGTTATGTCGGATGGCGACCCCGAGCCGCACCGTCGCCGGCGGCGCCGGCTCTTCGGCGAGGCCGCCCAGCCGGTCGAGGGCCGGCTTCAGGAATAATAGCGAACAGACCAGGGTCGAGACCGGATTGCCGGGCAGTCCGACCATCGGCACGCCGCGATACTGCCCGACCATCAGCGGCTTCCCCGGCCGCATCGCGATCTGCCAGAAATCGATCGCAAGGCCTTCTTCCGAGAGAACATCGCGCACCAGATCGTGCTCGCCGACTGAGACGCCGCCGGTCGTCACGAACAGGTCAACCCCGCGCGCCGCCGCCGCGATCCGGCGCAACGCGTCGGGATCGTCCGGCGCGTTGCCGACCAGCACCGGCACCGCGCCGCACGCGGTCATAAAGGCGGCGAGCGCCAGCGCGTTCGAGCTGACGATCTGGTGCGGCCCGATCGGGTCGCCGGGCATCACGATCTCGTCGCCGGTCGATAGGATGCCGACCCGCGGCCGGCGATGCACGAAGAGCCACGGCCGGTTCATCGCCGCGGCGAGGCCGATGTCGCGCGGGGTCAGGCGCCGGCCCGCGCGCAGCAGCACGTCGCCCTCGGCGAAATCGAGACCGGCGCGGCGGACATAAGTGCCAGACGGCGCGCCCTCGCGGATTTCGACCCGATCGCCGCTTCGCTCGGTATCCTCCTGGATAACGATCGTATCGGCGCCGTCCGGCAGCGGCGCGCCGGTAAAGATGCGGGCCGCCTCGCCCGGCCCGAGCGTGCCGGCGAACCCGGCCCCGGCCGGGATTTCGGCGACGATGCGCAACGTCGCCGGGACCCGCGCGACATCGGCGGCGCGCACCGCATATCCGTCCATCGCCGATACCGCGAAGGGCGGCTGGGTGCGGCGAGCCGTGACATCCTCGGCGAGCACCCGGCCGACCGCATCGGCGAGCGATACCTGCTCGGCCGGCAGTGCTTCCAGCGGCCGCAACAGCCTCGCCAGGGCTTCCTCGACGGAAATCATAAGATTGCCTCGTACTCGCCTGATTTGCCGCCGGATTTGCGCAGCAGGCGCACCTCGCCGATGACGATGCCGCGGTCGATCGCCTTGCACATGTCGTAGATCGTCAGCGCCGCGACGGACGCCGCGGTCAGCGCCTCCATCTCGACCCCGGTGCGGCCCTTCAAGCGGCAGGTCGCGGTGATCTCGACCGCCGAGCGCTCCGGTACGCAGGCGAGGTCGACCACGACCGAAGTCAACGCCAGCGGATGGCATAGCGGGATCAGCTCGGCGGTGCGCTTCGCCGCCATGATGCCGGCGAGCCGCGCCACCGCCAGTACGTCGCCCTTCGCCATATCGCCGGCCTGAATGCGCGCCAAGGTTTCCGGCTTCATCGACACGCGCGCGCCCGCCACCGCGACCCGGTCGGTCTCATTCTTGTCGGACACATCGACCATATGGGCGCGGCCTTCGAGGTCGGTGTGGGTCAGATCGGGCAATCGGAGCAGGCGGCGTGTCGCGGCCGCCACATCGCCGGCCAACATCAGCGACTCGCCGACCAGAAACGCGCGGGCGCCGGCCTCCGCGAGCCGGTCCAAATCGGCCGGTTCGTAGATACCGCTCTCCCCAACCACGATGCGGTCCGCCGGGGCCAGCGGCGCTAGCTCAACTGTCGTCTTAAGGTCAACCTTTAGTGTCTTGAGATTACGGTTGTTGACACCGATCAACTTGGCATCAAGGCGCAGCGCCCGATCGAGTTCGGCGCGGTCATGTACTTCAACCAAAACATCAAGTCCGAGCTCGTGCGCCGCGGCGAGGATTTCGCGGGCCCCGCCGTCACCGAGCGCCGCCACGATCAGCAGGATGCAGTCGGCGCCGATCGCCCGGCTCTCGATGACCTGATAGGGGTCGAGGATGAAATCCTTGCGCAACACCGGCAGCGCACACGCCGCCCGAGCCGCCATGAGATGCGCGTCCTCGCCCTGAAAGTAACGCGTGTCGGTCAGCACTGAGAGGCAGGTCGCGCCGCCCGTCTGATAGCCTCGCGCCAGCCCTGCCGGATCGAAATCGGCCCGGATCAAGCCCTTGCTCGGCGAGGCTTTTTTGATCTCGGCGATGAGGCCGTAGCGGCCGCCTCGCGCCGCTTCGGCGAGCGCCGCCGCGAACGGCCGGACCGGCGGCGCCACTCGGGCCAGGGCCTGCAGATCGGCGGCCGTGCGCTGCGCCTTTCGGCGAGCGACGTGCTCGCGTTTCGCGGCACAGATTTCGGCCAGGACATCAGGCATCGTCGGCCACCGCATTGGTCATCGCGACGAGCCGGTCGAGTGTCTGCCGGGCCCGGCCGCTGTCGATCGATTGCGCCGCGAGGGCGGCGCCATCGCGCAGACTGTCGACCCGCCCGGCGACCACCAGCGCGGCGGCGCTGTTGAGCAGCACGACATCGCGCAGCGGTCCCGGCGCGCCGTCCAGCAGCGCGCGCATCAGGGCCGCGTTGTGTGCCGGCTCGCCGCCCTTCAGCGATTCGAGGCTGGCCGGTTGAACCCCGGCTTCCTCCGGCACGACGGTAAATTCGACGACCCGACCCTGATGCCACTCGGCGACCGTCGTCGCGCCGGCGGTGGTCAATTCGTCGATGCCGGCGCCGTGCACCACCCAGGCGCGCTCGGCGCCGAGCCGGCCCAGCACCTCGGCGATCGGCACCACCCATTCGCGCGCAAAGACCCCGACCAGCTGGCGCCGCGTCCCGGCCGGGTTCGATAACGGCCCCAACAGGTTGAAGATCGTGCGGGTGCCGAGCTCGACCCGGGTTGGGCCGACATGGCGCATCGCGCTGTGATGGCGCGGCGCCATCAGGAAACAGACCCCGATCTCCCAGAGACAGCGGCGCACGATTGCCATGTCCGCCTCGATGTTGACCCCGAGCGCCGCCAATACGTCGGCGGCGCCCGATTTCGACGAGAAGGCGCGGTTGCCGTGCTTGGCGACCGGCACGCCGCTTCCGGCGACCACAAGGGCGCTGGCGGTCGAAATGTTGAACGTGCCAGCCCCATCGCCGCCGGTGCCGACCGTGTCGATCGTGCCGGGCGGGGCATCGATCGTCAGCGCCTTGGCGCGCATGGTGCGGGCGGCGCCCGCGATCTCCTCGACCGTTTCGCCGCGCACCCGGAGCGCCATCAGCAGCGCCCCCATCTGCGACGGGGTGGCATCGCCGCTCATGATGATATCGAAGGCGCTCTCGGCCTCGCTCTCCGACAAGGTCCGGCCGGTCGCGACGTGCGCGAGCAGGGGGCGCAAATCGGTCATCGCAAGGTTCCCGGGATCGTCATATTCTCTATATATCAGCCCGCGCGGCGGCATTGCGAGCGGCGAGCAGGAAAGGCGGGGTCATGGAACTTAACGGCGGGTGCGCCTGCGGCGCGGTTCGCTATCGGCTGACCCGGGCGCCGATGATCGTCCACGCCTGCCATTGCCGCGATTGCCAGAAACTGACCGGCAGCGCGTTCGTGGTCAATCTGTGGATTGAGCGGAAATACGTCGAGGCGAGCGGCGCCGAGCCGGTTCCCGTTCGCGTCCCGCCCGGCACCAGCGGCAAGCCGCACGATGTCTTCCGCTGCGCCGCCTGCGGCACCGCGCTGTGGAGCAAGTATCATGCGTCGCCGGGCGACACCGTGCTGCTGCGCGCCGGCACGCTCGACGACCCGGCCGCGATTACGCCCGACGTCCACATCTTCACCCGCAGCAAGGTGCCGTGGCTCGATTTGCCGCAGGATGCCCGGGTCTTCCCGGCCTTCTACAAACGTGACGAGGTGTGGCCGCCCGAGAGCCTCGCGCGCTGGAAGGAGGTCGCCGGCCGCTGATGCGCGCGCGAGGCCGCATTGCGGGTTCCGGCGGCGCTTGCTATAATCATGCCATGAACAGGTTTTCGTCCGTAATGCAGTGGTGGTGGCCCGTGTAATCCGGGCGGCCACGCACACGTTTATTCACGAGGCCGCCGCGGAGACCGGCGGCCTTCGCATTTCCGGGCGACGGCCGCACCGCTCACCGCGCCGGCCAGACCCGGAGGACCCCGTGCAGCGTACCAGTTTCGAGACCAATGGCGGCATCCGTGTCGAGCGAGAGATCGTCGCGCAGCCCTATACGCCGGCCGATACGGCGCTCGCCGACCGGCTCGACCGGCATCGCGGCGTGCTGTTCTCGTCGAGTTTTGAGTTTCCCGGGCGCTATACGCGCTGGGACATGGGGTTTGTCGATCCGCCGCTTGAACTGACCGCACGCGGCCGGCATTTCGCGCTCTCCGCGCTCAACGAGCGGGGCGAGGTGTTGCTCGCCGCCGCCGCGGCGGCCCTGGCGCCGCTCGAGGCGATCATTCTCGGTCGCTGCGACGCCCGCCGGATCGAAGGCGAAATCCGCGACAGCAGCGAGCGCTTCCCCGAGGAACAGCGCAGCCGGCAGCCGAGCGTCTTCACGGTGCTGCGGGCGCTGACCGATTTGTTCCGCAGCGACCGGGACGAGCATCTCGGCCTTTACGGCGCGTTCGGCTACGATCTCGTGTTCCAGTTCGAGCCGACCACGCTGCGCCTGCCACGCCCGGCCGACCAGCGCGACCTCGTCCTTTACCTGCCCGACGAAATCCTGATCGTCGATCACATGCGCCAGCAGGCGGCGCTGCATCGCTACGAGTTCACGTTTTCCGGCCGGTCAACCGCCGGCCTCTCGCGCGCCACCCCGGAAGCACCCTATCGCCTCGACCCCGCGGCCGCGCCGCCGCCGGAGAGCGACCACGGGCCGGGCGAATACGCGGCGCTGGTACGCAAGGCCAAGGAGGCCTTTGTCCGCGGCGATCTGTTCGAGGTCGTGCCCGGCCAACTCTTCGCCGCTCGCTGCGCCGACCCGCCGAGCACCGTCTTCGAGCGGCTGCGCCGGGCCAACCCCGCCCCCTATGGCGCGCTGATCAATCTCGGCGACGGCGAGTTCCTGGTCGCCGCCTCGCCCGAGATGTACGTGCGGGTCGAAGGGCGGCGCATCGAGACCTGCCCGATCAGCGGCACAATCGCGCGCGGCCGCGACCCGATCGAGGATTCGGAGCGCATCCGCGAATTGCTCAACTCCGCCAAGGATGAGAGCGAACTGACGATGTGCACCGATGTCGACCGCAACGACAAGTCGCGGGTCTGCGTGCCGGGCAGCGTCAAGGTCATCGGGCGGCGCCAGATCGAGATGTATTCGCGCCTTATCCACACGGTCGATCATGTCGAGGGCGAGCTCCGGCCGGAATTCGATGCGCTTGACGGGTTTTTGAGCCATGCCTGGGCGGTGACGGTGACCGGCGCCCCGAAACTGTGGGCGATCCGCTTTATCGAGGCCGAGGAGCGCTCATCGCGGCGCTGGTATGGCGGTGCGATCGGCCGGCTGACCTTCGACGGCAACATGAATACCGGGCTGACCCTGCGCACGATCCGCATGAAGG
>DASUKH010000230.1:0-25637 GCA_036278835.1 Allostellaceae bacterium | reverse complement strand
GGTCGGGTGGGGCAAGACCTTGGGATCGATCGCCAGCTCGATTACGGTCGGCCTCAACGAGCCGGGCCATATCGCACGGGCCGGCGGCAAGCACGGCGACAAGCACACGGTTTTCCGCGTCGGCGAGGTGCATGGCCGGGTCACCGAGCGCGCAAAGGAGGTCTGCGGCCTCCTCGCCAATTCCGACAGCGCCTTCGTCACGGAGAATTTATGGGGCGAACGCTGGTCGAAGCTCGTCACCAACGTGATGGGCAACGGCCTCTCCGCCTGCACCGGCATGATCACCCGCGACATGGTCAAGAACGACGCGATCCGGCATTTCTCGAACCGGCTCGGCAGCGAGGCGATCCGCGTCGGCCAGGCGCTCGGCTACACCTTTGACGAGGTGAGCCACATGGATCCCGAGAAGATCGCCCGCGCCGGCGAGGGCGACGCCGCGGCGCAGAAGGAGATCGACGAGCACCGCCTCGCCGAGGCGAACCGCGCCGGCGGCGGCGCCCACCGTCCGTCGATGGGCCAGGATATGGTGAAGGGCCGGCGCACCGAGATCGAGTTCCTTAACGGCTTTGTCGTCCGGAAGGGCGAGGAGGTCGGCATCGAGGCGCCGACCAACGCGATCCTGACCGACATCGTCCAGCGCGTCGAACGAGGCGAACTGAAACCCGATCCGAAGCACATCACCGATCTCAGGATGAACTGAGCGGGTCTTGGCGCTTGCGGGAGCACGTGCGTCAGCCTCAGAACGGATGGAATATTGAGAGGGCGCCGATTAAATTCCCGTATCGCGACAGTGCGGGAGCCTGTCGCCGACGATGAAGCGGGACAGCCTGCACTTTCCTGGCGCGAACCTTTAATTCGCGCCAGGCATGCGCTGATCGAATGGCTTTCGCACCTGATCGTCGTGGCCGGCCTTCTCATCGGCTTTCATGCCGTGGAGGCGTTGGTGCACTACCTGGGCCAAGACAACAGATTGTTATTCGGGCGGTTGCCGTTAACTTATCTATTCGATGCTGGAGACGCAGCGCTGGTGATAGGGTTCCTGATCTACGGGGTCTATTCAGTCCTCAACGCCTATCGGAGCTGATAGATGGCAGCGCAATGGGCCACAGAACGCAAAACAAAGCAGGCCGCATCGGGCTGGGCGGGCGGGCGGTTTGCGCTACGGTCTCCGCCTGAATCCTTCACTGTGCTGAATTTTGCAGCGCGGATGGGACAACATGCCGTCATCTACAGCGGAGTTTTGGCCGGGGCCATAATCGGCTGCTTGCTCGTTTATGCGCCGTTGGAGACCGCGATGCTGGGGGTGGCCTGCGTCATCGCTGGTGGCTTGGTGATCCTGCTCTTGTCCTCACGCCGTTCAAGACTTCGCCGATTTTTGCAGGAAGCTATGGTTGCCAGCTACGTCGCCGCCGCCGGTGCGTTGTTTAAAGTCATCGCGGAACTGGTGCATCGTCTTTAGACCATGCTCGCCGTCGTCAATACGCCGGGCGGTCCGGAGCTGGTTGCGATCCGCGAGGTGGCGGAGCCGGAGCCGCTGCCCAACGAGGCGGTCGTGGCGGTGCATGCGTTTTCGCTGAACCGCGGCGAATTGCGGCTGTTCCAGATGCGCCCCGCTGGGTGGCGGCCGGGGCAGGACATTGCCGGGGTGGTGATACGCGCCGCTGCCGACGGCAGCTCCCCGCCGGCCGGGACGCGAATCGTTGCGCTGTGCGCCTGGGAGGGCTGGGCCGAGCGCGCCGCTGTGCCCGCCCAGCGCATCGCGGCGATCGCCGACGACGTGCCGTTCGGCGCTGCGGTCGCCCTGCCGGTCGCCGGGCTGACCGCCTTGCGCAGCCTGCGACATGGCGTGCCGCTCCTGGGCAAACGGGTGCTGATTACCGGGGCCGCCGGCGGGGTCGGCAACCTCGCCGTACAGCTGGCGGTGCGCTCCGGCGCACGGGTCACCGCGATCGTCGGCAGCGCGGAGCGCGCGCGGATCCTCGACGGGCTCGGCGCTGTGGCGGTCGTTACCGACATTGCGGAGGCTGCGGGGCGTTTCGCGCTGATCCTCGAAGCCGCCGGCGGCGCCTCGCTGGCGGCGGCGATCGAGCGGGTGGACCATCACGGCACGGTCGTCATGTTCGGCAATTCCTCGGGCGAGCCGACCTCGATCGATTTCCGCCAGTTCGGCGAGCATCAGAATGCCCGCCTCCAGGCCTTCCACTATTTCACCTCGGAACCCGAGCCGCGCTTCGCCCCGGATCTCGCCCTGCTGGCTGGGCTTGTCGCCGACGGGTCGCTCAAGCCGCGCATCGCCGAGCACGGCTGGCGCGATCTGAACCGGGTCGCGGCGGAATTGCGCGACCGGCAGGTTCCGGGCAAGGCGGTATTCCATATCGATCAGAAGTGACAAGGAGACGGCGATGACGATCAAGGTCGGCGACCGGGTGCCCTCGGTGACGTTGCGCCACCTGACCAAAGACGGCGTGCAGTCGATCAGCAGCGACGAATTCTTCAGGGGAAAGAGGGTCGCGTTGTTCGGCCTGCCCGGCGCCTATACAAGGACATGTTCCTCGCGGCACCTGCCGGGTTTTGTCGCCAATGCGGCGGCGCTCAAGGCGAAGGGCATCGACACGATCGCCTGCCTGTCGGTCAACGACGCCTTTGTGATGGACGCCTGGGGCAAGGAGCACGGGGCCGACGGCAGGGTCGTCATGCTCGGGGACGGCAGCTGCGAGTTCACCGAGGCGATCGGGCTGACCGTCGATCGCCGCTCGGCCGGGATGGGCATCCGCTCGCAGCGCTATTCGATGATCGTCGATGACGGCGTCGTGAAGGAACTCAACGTCGAGCCGTCGGGCGAATACGGCATCTCCAGCGCCGAGGCGATGCTCTCGCGGGTGTAGAGCGGCTCAGCCGAACCAGCGCGCCGCCGCGGCGTAGCCGGCGCGGGTCGACGGCGGCACCGTGCGGGTGGCGGTTTCGTGGGCGACCATCTCGCCGACGAGGTCGCGTCGCCCGGCCTTCATCGCGGCGTCGATCAGCATCTGGGTGAACATGTCGCGCTGCGCGTTGCTGCCGCCCAAAAGGCGGAGCTGCTCGCGGCGCGGCGCCAATAGCGCGACGACCCGCGCCCAGTCGCCGGCGCGGTGCGCGACCGCCGCCTCGCACGCCGGCAGTATGGCTTCGGTCAGGTTTTCCAAAGCCCACAGCTCCGGCTCGGCCGCGCGTTCGCGCAATGCCGCGACAAACCGCCCGGCGGCGTCGGCTCGCCCGGCTGCCGCCAATGCCATCGCCAGATGCGGCACCAGCAGGGGGTGGCCCGTCTCGCCGATCCGCGCCTCGGCCCGGTCGGCCAGCTCCTGCCAGCGCCTGCCGACATCGATCCCCAGCTGCTCGAGCCGCCACAATAAGGACGGCGCATTTTGCAGATCGACGAAATGGTCCGGTGTCGCCTTGGTCATAGGCGCGTCGAGATTGCGGATATTTTCATCGTAGCTGGCGAGAACCGCGTCGCGTTCGCCAAGCTCAAGCAGCATCAACGCGCGGTGCCACCACAAATGATGGACCAGCTGATTGCCGAGGCCCCAACCATCGGCCTGCGCGGCCAGCCATTCGCTGCCTTCGCGCGGCCGGCATTCCATCTCCATGATGTGCGCCTTGACGTGCTGCGCGAAGTAGTTGGTGCGGTCCTGCGCCAGCGCCTCGTCAATCGCGCGCTCGGCGCCGGCGGTGTCGCCGGCCTCCTCATGCGCAAACGCCCACACCGTGCGGAAGCAGTCATGGCCCGGCAGCTCGGGCGACCAGTGCGGCGCGAGACGGTCGGCCTGTTCGAGGATTTTCGCCGTCTGACCGTGGCGGAACCAGGTGGTGTCGCTGATCCGCACCGCCAGGAGGTCGGTCGGGTCGGCGTCGACGAGCTCGCGCCAGATCGCAAAGGCGCGGTCGAGCCGGCCCGCCGCCCAGGCGGCGAAGGCGGCGACGTGCCGGCGTTCGCGCTCGCTGGCGGCAGCACCGGCCTCGGCCGCCCGCAAGGTCCGCGCGATCGCCTCGCGAAACGCCGGGTTGGCGTTGCTCAGCAGCAGGTAGCCCTTGAGACAATGCCCGAGCGCGAACCCCGGGTCGGCCTCGTTCATGCCGTTGACGAGGCTCATCGTGTCGGCATGGAATTTGAGGAAGTGCTCGACCGCGCGATCGTAGAGCCGCGCCGCCTCGGGGGTGTCGGTGGAAAGCGCGAGGCCGCGTTCGTCGCGCATCATCGCCATGTCCTCCTCGTTCCGGCCGCCCGCCGCTTGCGGCGGGGCTATTTTCCGTCGCGGGCGATCGCCTCCTTCAAGTCGCCCTCGGGCACCTCGATCTTGACCCCGGCGCGCTCCTGCTGGAGCAGCATCGCGACCCGCGAGTCGCGGTTGCCCCAGCCGCGGTTCAAGGCCTCGGTCAATTCGTCGAGCGCCAGATTGGCCATGTGCATCGGCACCTTCAGCTCGCGCGCCAATTGCGTCGCCAGGGTCACGTCCTTGTGCGCGAGGCGAAGCGCGAAGGCCGGCGGATCGTATTTGTTGGGCAGGAACTGATCGAAAAGGCCGTCGAAGGTGCGGCGGCGCCCGCCGGCGCCCTGGCGCACCGCCTCCCAGAGCGCCAGCGGCTCGACCCCGGCCTTGACCCCCATCGTGAAGACTTCGGCGAGGCAGCACTGGACCGCGTAGCCGGCACAGTTGTGCACCAGCTTGGCGACCGAGCCGGCGCCGATCGGGCCGATATAGCGGGCCTGATCGCCGATCGCGTCGAGCACCTTTTTGTGGCGGTTGAAAATCTGCTCGTCGCCGCCGATCCACAAGGCGAGCCGCCCGGAGGCGGCGCCCTTCGGGCCGCCGCTGACCGGCGCGTCGAGCATGTAGAGGCGCTTTTCGGCAAACCGGCGGTTCAACTCGCGCACCAGGGTCGGCGAGTTGGTGGACAGGTCGAAATAGGCGCTGCCCTCCTTCATGCCGGCCATCAGCTGGTTGGCGACCTCCTCGACCTCGGGCGGCCCGGGCAGCGAGGTGAAGATGACCTCGCACTGCTCGGCAAGCGCCTTCGGGCTGTCGGCCCACACCGCCCCGGCGGTCAAATGGCGCTCGGCGGCGGCGCGGCGGATGTCGTGCACGACCAGCTCGTACCCGGCCTTCTGCAGATTGGCCGCCATGCTGGCGCCCATCGTGCCGAGCCCGATAAAACCGACTTTCATGTTGCGTCTCCCCTAAGACTTTCCGTCAGCCTGGAGCGTCATAATTCCTTTTCCCGCATTCCCGGCGAAAGCCGGGACCCACCCCTCCGCGCTCGCGATGCTGCCACCGTTGATCCCGGCTTTCGCCGGGAATGCAGGTTTAGAGTATGGCGAGGGTTCCGGGGAACGGCTCTGGCCACAAGTGGGTGGGACAGCGGTGGCGCGCGGGAAAGGCCGCCTACTTCTTCTCGAACACGTCCTTGGCGACGAGCGCGCCGGTCATCGCCGCCGGCCAGCCGGCGTAGAAGGCGAGGTGGGTGATGACCTCGCTCAGCTCGCTCTTGCTGAGGCCGTTATTGAGGGCGCGCTCCAAATGCCCGGTCAGCTGCTTCTCGCGGCCGAGCGCGATCAGGGTCGCGACGGTGATCAGGCTGCGGTCGCGCTTCGAGAGGCCGGGCCGCTCCCAGACATCGCCGAACAGCACCTTCTCGGTATAGCCAATCAGCGCCGGTACGACATTGCGGACCGCTTCGCGCGCCGAACTCGGCTGCGCCGCGCCGGCTGTCGATTGAGCCATCTTTTCCTCCGGTGAATGGGGCGGAACAAGGTCTCGTGCCGGCACCGTAGCACGGCGGCGCCGCGCCGCAACCCGCATGTCCGCATCCTTGGAGCGCATGGACCGGCGGCGGCAAACGGGTCATAACAGGGAGAAATGGCCGGGACGGGGAGGAAGCACGCCATGTCTGAAGATGCGTTTCTCGCGGCGCGGGACCTTCTTTTCGCCCACCGGGCCGATTACGAAACCGCCTGCCGCGAGTTCCGCTGGCCGACGCTCGACCGCTTCAACTGGGCGCTCGACTTTTTCGATCCGATGGCCCGGGACAACGATCGGCCCGGCCTGTGGATCGTCAACGAGGGCGGCAGCGAGCACAAGCTGACCTTCGCGGCGCTTGCCGAGCACTCGAACCGGGTGGCGAACCATTTGCGGGCGCTTGGGGTGCGGCGAGGCGACCGGGTGCTGTTGATGCTCGGCAATGTCGTGCCGCTGTGGGAGACGATGCTGGCGGCGATGAAGCTCGGCGCCGTCGTGATCCCGGCGACCACTCTCCTGACCCGCGACGACCTGATCGACCGGTTCGAACGCGGCCGTGCCCGCCACGTCATCACCGGCGCCGAAAATGCCGCCAAATTCGCCGAGCTGCCGGGCGATTATACCCGCATCGCGGTCGGCGATGCCGCGCCCGGCTGGCAGCGCTACGAGGATGCTTACGACGCGCCGGCGGCGTTCACCCCCGATGGCAGGACCCGTGCCGAGGACCCGCTGCTGCTCTATTTCACCTCCGGAACCACGGCGCGGCCGAAGCTCGTCCTGCACAGCCATCAGAGCTATCCGGTCGGGCATCTCTCGACGATGTATTGGCTGGGAGTGCGGCCCGGCGACGTGCACCTCAACATTTCCTCGCCCGGCTGGGCGAAGCACGCGTGGAGCTGCTTTTTCGCACCGTGGAACGCCGGCGCGACGGTGTTCATGCTGAACCAGCCGCGCTTCAACGCGCGCTCCCTGCTCGATGCGATCGCGCGGCGCGGGGTCACCATCTTCTGCGCGCCCCCGACCGTCTGGCGCATGCTGATCCAGGAGGACCTCAAATCCTGCAAGGTCGCGCTGCGCGAGGCCGTCAGCGCCGGCGAGCCGTGCAACCCGGAGATCATCGAGCAGGTGCGCGCCGCCTGGGGCGTGACGATCCGCGACGGCTACGGCCAGACCGAGACGACGTTGCAGGTCGGCAATTTCCCCGGCCAGGCGATCAAGCCCGGCGCGATGGGCCGCCCGGCGCCCGGCTACCGCGTGCGGCTCGTCGATGGCGACGGGCAGGACCAGGCGGAGGCGGAACTCTGCCTCGCTCTCGACCCGCCGCCGACCGGGCTGATGCAGGGCTATCAGGGCGATGATGGGGCGCTGGTGCCGTTATCGGGGGCGGTGTACCGCACCGGCGACGTCGCAATGCGCGACGAAGGCGGGCATTTTACCTATGTCGGCCGCGCCGATGACGTGTTCAAAGCCTCGGATTACCGGATCAGCCCGTTCGAGCTGGAAAGCGCGCTGATCGAGCACCCGGCGGTGGCCGAGGCGGCCGTTGTGCCGTCGCCCGATCCGCTGCGCCTCGCCGTGCCGAAGGCTTTTCTTGTGCTGGCGCAGGGCCACGCCGCCGACCGCGAGACGGCGCTTGCCGTGTTCCGCCACGTGCGCGCCCATCTGGCGCCGTTCAAGCGGGTGCGCCGGCTCGAATTCGCCGACCTGCCGAAGACGATCTCCGGCAAAATCCGCCGGGTCGAATTGCGCGCCGGGGAACGGGACCGCCGCGCCGCCGGCACCCGCGCGGCGGCGGAATTCTGGGAAGAGGATTTTCCGGAATTGCGGTGAGGCGCCTTTTACGGCGCATCCATCAATCGACGTGGGCTGCGGCGGTGCGATGGGCTTCCCCCGGCTGTCGCCGGGCTCAGCCCATCCGGCGGACCCTTGGGATAGCGGCGAGGCGGGAACCGTATAATCGGCCAGGACAATCGGGCCGGTCCATTTCCGGTCTCGCAATGTCCGGGAGAGTGGCGATGGCCGGGCGGCAAATGGCGTGTGGAGACATTTCTCGATTGCAGCGTTGTCTTCTACCTGATTGACCCTGTCTTCTCGCCCCGGGCATTTAACACCCATGCTGCAGTTTTTCGAACGCCGGCTCGAGCCGACCGGCCTGCCACCTGACCGTGCGCCGCCGACGCTCGATACTCCCCACGCGCTTCTTCGCTTTTACTGGCATTTCGTGCGGCAAATACCGGGGCCGCTGCTGGCTTTGTTCGCCGCCGGTCTGTTTGTCGCGATCGCCGACGCGGCGATCCCGGTGTGCATCGGCCGGGTGGTCTCGCTGGTCTCGACGGAGCGGCCGGCGACGTTATGGCAGGATGCCGGCTGGCAGCTGATCGCGATGGCGGCGTTGTTCCTGGTGGTCCGTCCGGCGGCGCATTTCGCGCAATTCATCGCGACCAACCAGGTGCTCGTCCCCGGCTTGACCAATCTCGTGCGCTGGCAGAGCCATTGGCACGTCGTGCGGCAGGGCTGGACGTTTTTTCAGAACGATTTCGCCGGCCGTATCGCATCGCGGGTCCTGCAGACCGGGCCGGCGTTGCGCGAGAGCGTCGTGCTGTCGATCATTGGCATCTGGTACATCGTCGTGTACGGCACCAGCGCGGTCGGTCTCCTGGCTGCGGCCGACTGGCGCCTCGTCGTGCCGATCGTCGCATGGTTCGGGCTTTACGGCGGCGTGCTGGTCACCTTGCTGCCCAGGATGCGCGAGCGCTCGCGCCGGATGTCGGAGATGCGCTCGCACCTGACCGGCCGCATCGTCGACAGCTATACCAATATTTTGACCGTCAAGCTGTTCGCCCGCGCCCGCGACGAGGACCGGTTTGTCCGCGAGGCGATCGACGAGCACACCGAGACATGGCGGGCGCAGCAGCGGCTCGGCACGATCTGGTCGTCGTCGCTGGCGCTGATGAACGCGCTGTTGATCGTCGGCACCGGGGGGCTGTCGATCCTCTTATGGCAGGAGGGCTACGTGACCGTCGGCATCGTCGCGACGGCGATCCCGATGGCCTGGCAGATCAGCAACATATCGGGCTGGCTGGCGCAGCAGATCGCCCACATCTTCGACGATATCGGCCAGGTCCAGGACGGCATGCGCTCGATCGCGGTCAAGCGCGAGATGCCCGACCTGCCGGGCGCCGCCGAGATGCCGCGCACCGCCGGCGCGATCCGCTTTGAGAACGTCAGCTTCGATTACGGCCGGATGCGGCGGCTCGGCGGCGTGCTGCACGAGCTCGACCTCGCCGTCGCGCCGGGCGAGCGGGTCGGGCTGGTCGGCCGCTCGGGGGCCGGCAAATCGACCCTCGTCCACCTGTTGCTCGGCTTCTACCGGCCGGAGAGCGGGCATATCCTGATCGACGGGCATGACGTTGCCGGGCTGACCCAGGAGAGCCTGCGCGCCCAGATCGGCATGGTAACCCAGGATACCTCGCTCCTGCACCGCTCGATTCGCGACAACATCCGTTACGGCCGGCCGGACGCCGGCGAAGCCGAGATCGTCGATGCGGCCCGCCGGGCGCATGCGACCGAGTTTATCGAGGGGCTGGAGGACTGGCACGGCCGCACCGGGTTCGACGCGCATGTCGGCGAGCGCGGCGTCAAATTGTCGGGCGGCCAGCGCCAACGCATCGCGCTCGCCCGCGTCATCTTGAAGGACGCGCCGATCCTGGTGCTCGACGAGGCGACCTCGGCTCTCGATTCCGAGGTGGAGGCGGCTATTCAGGAGCAACTGGCGGCCCTGATGCAGGGGCGCACGGTGATCGCCATCGCCCATCGCCTCTCGACCATTTGCAGCATGGACCGGCTCATCGTGCTCGACCGCGGCCGGGTCGTCGAGGAGGGCACGCACGAGCGGCTGCTCGCCCGCGGCGGCACCTATGCCGCGCTGTGGCGGCGGCAGTCGGGCGGCTTCCGGATCGATCGCCTGCCCGACCCGCGCGACACGGCGGCGCTCGACCCGGCCGCGGCGTAATGGTATCGAAGCATCGTGTCTCGGCCGGGAATTTCGGCTCTCCGCGTTCCGCTGTCCCGTCGAAAGCCGGGACCCACGACGGCCACATCGCGCCTGCTGACGGGTGGGTCCCGGCCTTCGCCGGGAATGCGGTAAAGTAGGAAACCGGCGCTCCGCGACCGGAATATCGCTTCAAGAATGAAGGTCACCGGATTCGATGCCCGACGCCCCGAACATTCCGCCCGCCACCATCGATTCCGACATTGAAGCCGGCCCCGACGACTGGCAGGGTCGGGCCTTCAACTACCTGATCAACGCGCTGGTGATCCCGCGGCCGATCGGCTGGATTTCGACGATCTCAGAAGCCGGTGTGCCAAATCTCGCGCCCTATTCGTATTTCAACGTGATGGGCAGCGACCCGTATTACGTCGCTTTCGGCTCGATCGGGGTCAAGGACAGCCTCGCCAATTTGCGCGAGGTGCCGCAATTCGTCGCCAATATCGTGACGCGGCACATCCTGGAGCGGATGAACTTCACCTCTACCGACTTCCCGCGCCACGAGGACGAGTTCTCGTGGGCCGGGCTGACCCCGGTGGCGGCGGCGGCGGTGCGCCCCTGCCGGGTCGGAGAGGCCAAGGCACACCTCGAATGCGAGGTCGTGCAAGTGGTCAGCGACCGCAACACCCACATCGTGCTCGGCCGCATCGTGCACGCGCATGTCGACCGCTCGGTATGGAAGGACGGGCGGATCGATCCGCTGCTGCTCGACCCCGTGGCGCGCGCCTCCGGTCCGTTTTACGCCGGGCTGGGCGAGATGATAAATTTGGGCCGCGCCGCGTGGCGCGATGTCGAAGCGAAGGGCACGGACGCGATGCCCCGCCTCGCAAGGCGCTGAGCGCAGCATCTCTCGCAACGCCGGCCGCGGAGGGAGGCAGTCGATGATCGGCGAACCCCTGATTTTCGTCGGGACCAGCGATCTCGCCGGGCTGGTGCGCGGCAAGGCGTTTCCGGCGGCGGACGCCCCGGCCCGGATGCGCCAGGGCGTCGGGTTGACGCACAGCAACATCATGATGTCGCCGTTCGGGCCGATCTACGAGACGCCGTTCGGCACGCTGGGCGATCTGATGTTGGTGCCGGATGCCGCCGCCAAGGTCGAGGTCGAGTTCGACGATGGCGGCGCCGCCGAGCGGTTTTACCTCGGCGATATCCTGACCACCGACGGGGCGCCGTGGGAGTGCTGTCCGCGACATTTTCTGCGCCGCGCAACCGAGGCGCTGAATGCGCTCGATCCGCACAACGGCCTCAACCTGCTCGCCGCCTTCGAGCAGGAATTCGTCTATACCGGCGTCGAGCACCGGCCGGGCGCGACTTACGCGCTTGACGCGCACCGCCGGCAGGGCCGGTTCGGCGAGTGCTACATGGCGGCCTTGCGCGCCGCCGGGCTGGCGCCGGATTCGTTTCTGCCGGAATACGGCGCGCGGCAGTACGAGGTGACCATCCACCCGGCGCTCGGGGTGCGCGGCGCCGACGCGGCGGTGATCGCCCGCGAGATGGCGCGCGCCGTCGCGCACCGGCTCGGGCAGCGCGCGATCCACGCGCCGATCCTCGATCCCGACGGGGTCGGCAACGGCACCCATATTCATTTCAGCCTGCGCGCCGGTGCCGGCCGGCCGGTGTTCTTCGACGCCGATGGCCCGTACCGGTTGAGCCAGATCGGCGAGCGGTTCGTCGCCGGCATCCTGCACCACCTGCCGGCCCTGTGCGCGATCACCGCGCCGTCGCCGCCCTCCTATTTCCGGCTGCGGCCGAACCGCTGGGCGCCGACCTGGACCGATCTCGGCCTGCAGGATCGCGGTGCCAGCCTGCGCGTCTGCCCGACCTTCGGCGCCGACGGCGCGGCGCAGCAGCTCAATGTCGAGTACCGGGTCGCCGACGCCACCGCGAGTCCGTACCTGGCGCTCGGCGCGCTGGTGTGGGCGGGGGTCGATGGAATCCGCAACGAGCGCCGGCTGCCGGCTCCGCCCAAGCGCAATTTCTCGGAGATGAGCGAGGCCGAGCGCGCGGCGCTCGGGATCAGGCCGCTGCCGCGCTCGCTGCCGGAAGCGCTCGATAATCTGGCATCCAGCGGCGCGGCGCGGGACTGGTTCGGCAGCACGTTTTTCGACGCCTATCTGCAATTCAAGCGCGCCGAGTTGCGGGTCGGCGAAGGTTGGAGCGAGGGCGAAACCTGCCGCCGCTACGCCGAGATTTATTGAGGAAACAGACCATGCGGTGGAGCACCGAGCGCATCCTGACCACCCATACCGGTAGCCTGCCGCGGCCGCCCGAACTGGTGCGGCTTTATGTCGAGCGGGCGCGCGGCGGCGCCGTCGATCCGGCGGCGCTCGACCGGGCCGGCAAGGCGGCGTTGCAGCATGTCATCGACAGGCAGGTCGCCTCGGGGGTCGATATCGGCAATAACGGCGAGCAGCAGCGCGAGGCGTTCTTTCTCTACGTCCGCCACCGCATGAGCGGGTTCGGCGGCAGCTGGAAACGCTGGCCGCGCGGCGATGTCGAGCGCTACCCGATCCTGAAGCAACAGATGGCGGCGATGCTGGCGGCACGCGAAGCGGTCGGCAATTACCAGCCGCCTTTGTGCACCGGCGAGGTGCGCTATCTCGACGACCGCGAACTGAAGGCCGAAATCGCCGATTTCCGCGCCGCCCTGGACCACCGGCCCGGGGCCTTTGCCGAGCCGTTTCTAACCGCGCCGTCGCCCGGCATCATCGCCGGGGCGATGCGGAACGAGTATTACGACAGTGAGGAGGCCTACCTTGCCGCCCTCGGCGCCGCGCTCAGGATCGAATACGAGGCGATCGTCGCCGCCGGCTTCCTGTTGCAGCTCGACTGCCCCGATCTGGCCCTGGAACGGCACCTCTCCTATCAGGACCGCCCGCTCGCCGATTTCCTCGGTTTTGTCGAGCGGGTGGTCCACTCGATCAACACGGCGATCGCCGGCATTCCGCGCGATCGGGTGCGCCTCCATGTGTGCTGGGGCAATTACGAAGGGCCGCACGACCGCGACGTGCCGCTCGCCGATATCCTGCCGCTATTGCAAGAGGCCACGGTCGGCGGCTTTGTGCTGCCCTTCGCCAACCCGCGCCATCAGCACGAATGGCGGGTTTTGCAGAAATTCCCGCCGGCCGACGACCAGGTCATCGTCGCCGGGGTCATTGACGATCTGACCGGCTTTGTCGAGCATCCGGAGGTCGTTGCCGATCGGCTCGAGAACGTGGCGCGCGCGGTCGGCGACCCGCGCCGCGTCATCGCCGGCACCGATTGCGGCTTCGATACTTCGGCCGGCATGGGCCGTATCACCGAGGATGTCGTCTGGGCCAAGCTCGCCGCGATGGCGGAAGGCGCGCGCCTCGCCAGCACCCGCCTCGGCCTCGGCTGAGGGCGGGCATCATTGCGTAGGATCGGGAGGTCGGGATGAGCGAATTGGGATTGCCGCGGGCGGAATCTCCGGAACAGGTCGGGTTTTCGTCGGCGCGGCTGCAGCGCGCCGCCGATGTGATCCGCCATGATGTCGAGCGCCGCCTGATACCGGGCGCGGTGCTAGCGGTCGCCCGCGCCGGGCGGATCGCCTGCATGGAGGCGTTCGGGTTTCGCGACCGCGAGGCCGGCATACCGATGACCCCCGATTCGATCTTCCGCATCGCCTCGATGACGAAGCCGATGACATCGGTCGCGGCGATGATGTTGTCCGAAGAGGGTCGGCTCGACATCGCCGCGCTGGTTGCCGACTACCTGCCGGAATTCGCCGCGATGACGGTCGGGATCGAGCGCCGCCCGGCGGCGCGGGCGATGACCGTGCAGGACCTGCTGCGCCACACCTCCGGGCTGACCTATGCCACCTTCGGCGACTCGCCGGTGCAGATGATCTGGCGCGATCACAATTTGATGGACGAGAACGAGACGATCGCCGAGACGGTCGCCAAGCTCGGCCGGTTGCCCTTGATGTTCGAGCCGGGCACCACCTGGGAGTACAGCATGTCGACCGATGTGCTGGGGCGGGTCGTCGAAATCGTCTCCGGCAAATCGCTTGGCGCGTTCTTCGCGGAGCGCATCTGCGGACCGCTCGGCATGCCGGACACCGGCTTTTCGGCAACCGGCGGGCGCGCCGCGCGGGTCGCCGAGCCGCAGGCCGATGCGAATACCGGTCAACGTCCGCCGATGCGCGATGTCGCAAAGCCGGGGCCGCGCGAGTCGGGCGGCGGCGGTGCCGTCTCGACCGCCGCCGATTATTTGCGGTTTTGCCAGATGCTGCTGAATGGCGGCGAACTTGACGGGGTGCGCCTCCTGGCGCCGAAAACCGTCGCGCTGATGACCGCCGACCACCTGCCGCCTGATATCGCCTATGGCGAGACCAGCCGGGCGCGGTTCGGTGCGCTGGCGCCGGTGCCGGAGATGGGCTACGGGTTCGGTCTCGGCTTCGCGGTGCGGACCGCGCCGGGCCGGTCGCCGGTGCCGGGGTCGGTCGGCGAATTCTTCTGGGGCGGGGTGCACGGCACCTATTTCTGGATCGACCCGCAAGAACAGATGGCCGCCGTCCTGATGATGATGGCGCCGGAGCGGCGGCTCCCCTACCGCTATCTGTCGCGCCGCCTCGTTTATGCCGCGCTGACCCGCCCGCGCGGCCGGCGCTGACTCCCCGAGCCGATCTCGCCGCATTGCGCCGAAGCTCATTTTCCCGCATCCCCGGCGAAAGCCGGGGGCCACCGTTCCGCAGCCGAGTTGTGGCCGCCGTGGGTCCCGGCTTTCGCCGGGACAGCGGAAGGGGTATGCCGGGGCGAGAAAATTTGCGGTACGGGTCCGGTCGGGAGCAGCGCCATGGCAAATGACAGCGACATCGCGTACGCCTCAGCCGAAAAGCTGGGCGCGCTCTACCGCGCCAAATCATTGTCGCCGGTCGAAGCCGCGACGGCATCGCTGGCGCGAATCGACGCGCTGGAGCCGCTTCTCAACGCCTTTACGATCGTCGATCGCGACGGCGCCTTGGCGGCGGCGCGCGCGGCCGAGGCGCGCTTCGCCAGGGGCGAGCCGCTGGGACCGCTCGACGGGGTGCCGGCGACGATCAAGGACCTCGTGACGATGCGCGGCTTCCCGACCCGCCGCGGCTCGCGCATGGTCGAGCCGGTGCCGGACGCGGAGGACGCGCCGGCGGTGGCGCGGCTGCGCGAGGCGGGTGCGGTCATCCTCGGCAAGACCACCTCGCCCGAATTCGGCTGGAAGGCGATCGGCGATTCGCCGCTGACCGGCATCACCCGCAACCCGTGGAACCGCGAGCGCACCCCGGGCGGCAGCAGCGCCGGGGCGGCCGCCGCCTGCGCCGCCGGGATCGCGCCGCTCAATGTCGGCAGCGACGGCGCTGGCTCGATCCGCATCCCGTCGTCCTTCACCGGGATTTTCGGCATCAAGGCGACATTCGGCCGGGTGCCGGCCTATCCGCCTTCGACGATGGGGCTGTTGTCGAATGTCGGGCCGATGACCCGGAACGTGCGCGACGCGGCGCTGATGCTGAACGCGCTGTCGCGGCCCGACCCGCGCGACCCCTATGCGCTGCCGCCGGACGGGCGCGACTGGCTCGCCGGCATCGAGGATGGGGTGAGGGGCTTGCGGGTTGCCTACAGCCCCGATCTCGGCCATGCCCGCGTCGATCCCGAGATCGCCGCAAACTGCGCCGCGGCGGCCCGCCGTTTCCAGCAGTTGGGGGCCGAGGTCGAGGAAATCGGCGAAATCTTTCCGCCGCCGCGCGCGGCGCTGTGGACGCTGTGGGCCGCCGGCACCGCTTGGCTGCTGGCGGGCTTCCCGGCCGAAAAGCACGAATTGTGCGACCCCGGCTTGCGCGCGATGGCAGCGGAGGGGGCGCGCATCAGCGGCGCCGATTACGTTGCCGCCGATCTGGCGCGCACCGCGCTCGGCGCCCGGATGGCCGAATTTCACCAGCGCTACGATTTGCTCTTGACGCCGATGATGCCGGTGCCGGCGCTGCCGGTCGGGCAGGACCTCAACGATCCAGCAGCCGAGAGCGCCTGGATCGACTGGTCGCCGTTCAGCTATCCCTTCAACATGACGCGGCAGCCGGCCGCCAGCGTGCCGTGCGGCCTGACCGCTTCCGGGCTGCCGATCGGGTTGCAGATCGTCGGCCCCCTCTATGCCGAGGACCGGGTCTTGCGGGCCGCCCGCGCCTTCGAGGCGACCCAGCCCGAACGCCGCCCGCCGCTCGCCTGACATGACGGACGATCTGCGGATCGCGGTGACCGACGCGCCGGCGGAAGCGGCTACCGCCGCGATCGCCGACGGCCTCGGCGCTTACAACGACCTCGCCTCCGGCACCCAAGGCGATTTCCGCCAGCTTGCCGTGGTGGTGACCGACCCGGCGAGCGGCGCGCCGGTCGGCGGCCTCTATGGCCGAACGTCGCGCGGGGTCGCGTTCATCGACCGTTTCTTTCTGCCCGAGCCATTGCGCCGCAATGGCCTCGGCGCGCGCGTCCTGGCGATGGCGGAAGAGGAGGGCAGGCGGCGCGGGTGCGCCGTCATCGCCCTCTTCACCCTGGAATTCCAGGCGCCGGGCTTCTACCGCAAGCAGGGCTACATCGAAGCCGCCCGCCTCGCCCCGCCGCCCCCCGGCACCACCCGCTATTTGATGACCAAGAGCCTGCTGTAGGTAACCCGTAGGATGGGCTGAGCGATAGCGAAGCCCATCACCGGTGGCCGAAGAAGATGGGCTTCGCTATCGCTCAGCCCATCCTACGGGGCTGATTTTTACAGAGCCGATTTCCTCACGCGGCCTTTGTCGACAGATACCATTCGAGGATTTGCCGGCCGTTCCAGTGCAACACGCCGGGGTGGCGGTTGATGTAGGCGTAGGCCTCTTCGAGATACTTGATGCGGTGCGGCTGGCCGGAGATGTAGGGGTGGATCGCGATCGCCATGATCTTGGCGCGGTCCTTCCCTTCCTGGTAGAGGCGGTCGAACGAATCGACAACCCGGGTCGTGAAATAGGCGGATTCGTGATGCTGCACCAGCATCATCGGGATGTCGTTGAGTTCGACCGAATAGGGCAGGGTGACGAGCGGCCCGTTGGCGGTTTGGATTTCGCTCGGCTCGTCGTCCCACACGAAGTCGCCGATGTATTTGATGCCGGCGGCGGCGAGCAGCTCCGGGGTGTCCTCGGTCTGGGTCAAGCCGGGGCCGAGCCAGCCGACCGGCTTGTCGCCGGTGAAGCGCTCGATGACCGAGACCGAGCGCGCGATCATCGCCTGCTGATCCTCGACCCGGTGGATCGGCATCTGCTCGAAGGCGTGGCCCATGAACTCCCAGCCGGCATCGCGCGCCGCCCGCGCCACCCGTTCGTAATCCTCACAGACGCGGGCGTTGATCGACAGGGTCGGGCGGATGCCAAGGCTGCGGAACAGCTCGAAAAACCGCCACACCCCGACCCGCATGCCGTATTCGTGCCACGCCCAGTTCGGCACGTCGGGCAGCAATACCTGCCCGGTCGGCGCCGGCAGCACCTGGCGCGCCATCGGCCGGGCGATGTCCCAGAACTCGAGATTGACGATCGGCCACACGACGATTCGCGCGCCGTCCGGCAGGTGCAGCGGCGGGCGGTCGACGATGGCCGAAAAAGCGGCGCGCTCGCGCGGGATCATCTCGCTCTCCCCGTGTTGATCGGGGCAATGCTGCCCCGCCGGCCGGCCTCTGGCAATCCGCTGCGGATTTGGGCCGGCGTTTCGGATCCTGCGGGCTTTCGTCCTGGACCGATATCGTTGCAATGCAGCGTTGTGGTCCCATATCGCCGGGGCTTGTTGACGCGGCCGGGGCGGCGTCGCACGTTTTTCACAAAACAGACGGGGGTGCCGCGACAGGCGGAGTTCATGTGGGTACGGAATAATAAAGGCAATGTTTTCGTCGGCAATTTGCCGCCCAATTTCGGTGACGAGCGGTTGGCCGAGACCTTCGATCCCTACGGTATCGTGCTGAGCGCGGCCGTTGCGCGCGACCCGGCAACCGGGGCCAAATTGCGCTACGGGTTTGTGGATATCGCGACCGAGCGGGCCATGGCCAAGGCGATCGGCGCGCTCGACGGCAGCGAGATCGACGGCTGCAAGCTCAACGTCAAACCGCGCGACAAGGCGAAGAAAAAGCCGGGCGCGGCGCCGCCGCGCCGTCCGCCTTTGCACGCGACCGCGGCGAAGCGGCTGGCGCGCGATTTCGGTGCGTCCCGCGATTTCGCACCGGCGCGGGAGCCGACCGACCGACCGCCGCCGCAGCGGGTGCCGCTGTCGCTCGAACGGGCGGGCGAGCGGGCGGCAGGGCCGCAACCGGAAAAGCTCTCCCAGAGCCAGCGTGCGATGGAGAGCATGCCCGAGATCGAGCCGCCGCCGCGCCGCGATTTCGAGGTCGTCCGCCGGCCGGTCCGCCGCAGCGCCAACCCGAGCTTCCAGGTCGAGCGCCGGTCGCTGCCACGCCGGGTATGATTCGCAAAATACTCGCGGACCTCGGACTGCCCGCACGCCGGCGGTCCGTGATGTCCGTGGTGCTTGCTTAACCGGACGGCGCGCCGCCTATATAGGCGGCCATGCCCTACGCCAATCTGCGCGAATTCATCGCCCGGCTCGAAGCGGCGGGGCGGCTCGTGCGGGTGCGCGCGCCGGTCTCGCCCAATCTCGAGATGACGGAGATCCAGACCCGCCTGCTCGCCGAGGGCGGGCCGGCGGTGCTGTTCGAGAACGTCGCGCACGATCCTGGGCACGGACGCACAGCGATGCCGACTCTCGTCAACCTGTTCGGGACGGTCGAGCGGGTCGCTTGGGGCATGGACCGCGAGCCGGCGCAATTGCGCGATGTCGGCCGCACGCTCGCTTTCCTGAAGCAGCCGGAGCCGCCGGGCGGGTGGCGCGAGGCCCTCGACATGCTGCCGCTTCTGAAGAGCGCGATGGCGATGCGGCCGCGCACGGTCGTCGCCGCGCCGTGCCAGGAGATCGTGCTGACCGGCAGCGACATCGATCTCGGCCTGTTGCCGGTGCAGACCTGCTGGCCGGGCGAGCCGGCGCCGCTGATCACCTGGCCGCTGGTCGTCACCAAAGGGCCGGGCGACGGCCGCGAGGACGGTTTCAATCTCGGCATCTACCGCATGCAGGTGACCGGGCGCGACACGACCCTGATGCGCTGGCTTCGGCATCGCGGCGGCGCCCAGCACCACCGCCGCTGGCGGGCCGAAAAACGCGAGCCTTTGCCGGCCGCGGCGGTGATCGGCGCCGATCCGGGCACGATTATCGCCGCCGTGACCCCGGTCCCCGACACCCTGTCGGAATACCAGTTTGCCGGCCTCTTGCGCGGCAAGCGGGTCGATCTCGTCGAATGCCGGACGGTGCCGCTCAAGGTGCCGGCCGGGGCCGAGATCGTCCTCGAAGGCCATGTCTCGCTCGACGAGTACCAGGACGAAGGCCCCTACGGCGACCACACCGGGTATTACAACGCGGTCGAGCGCTTCCCGGTATTTCGCCTCTCGGCAATCACGATGCGCCGCGACCCGATCTACCTCTCGACCTTTACCGGCCGGCCGCCCGACGAACCGTCGATCCTCGGCGAGGCGCTCAACGACGTGTTTGTGCCGCTGCTGCAGCAGCAATTCCCGGAAATCGTCGATTTCTGGCTGCCGCCCGAGGGCTGCTCCTACCGCATCGCGGTAGTGTCGATCCGCAAGGCCTATCCCGGCCACGCAAAGCGGGTGATGATGGGCATCTGGTCGTTCTTGCGGCAGTTCATGTACACCAAGTTCGTCATTGTCGTGGATGACGATATCGCGGTGCGCGACTGGAAAGATGTGATGTGGGCGGTGTCGACCCGCATGGACCCGGTGCGCGACAGCGTGCTGATCGACCATACGCCGATCGACTATCTCGACTTTGCCTCGCCCGAATCCGGTCTCGGCGGCAAGATCGGCCTCGACGCCACCACCAAAATGGCGCCTGAGACGAGGCGCGACTGGGGCCGGCCGATTCGCATGGCCGACGACATCGTTGCCGAGGTCAGCCGCAAATGGCCGGAATACGGCCTCCCCGGCAGCGGCCGGCCGATCTGGAAATGACGACGTTTACAAGCGAGACGATGTCGCGGTAGGCGGCTGTTCGTTTTTTGTGTGTCATCCCGGCGCAAGCTGGGACCCATTTGTCCGACGTCGCGATGTTCAAGAATGGGTCCCGGCCTCCGCCGGGATGACAAAGCGATAGGTAACCGACTCTCGGGCGAAAATTCAGGAACCGAAAATGGCCGACACGCACACCGAAAACGATATCGACCTGCTGCATGATCTGATCGGGCGCGCGCTGCGGGCCGGGGCGGATGCCGCCGACGCGGTGCTGTTCGAGGGCACCTCGCTGTCGCATGCAAGGCGGCTCGGCAAAACCGAGAAGCTGGAGCGTTCGGAGAGCCAGGACCTCGGCTTGCGCGTGCTGGTCGGCAAAAAGCAGGCGATCGTGTCGTCGAGCGACCGCTCGCCGAAAATGCTCGACGAACTGGTCGAGCGGACCGTGGCGATGGCGAAGGCGGTGCCCGAGGACCCGTTCTGCGGCCTCGCCGACCCTGCCGAGGTAGCGCATGACTGGCCGATCCTCGACATGCTCGACCCGGAGGAGCCGAGCGCCGAGACCTTGATCGAGCGGGCGCGGGAAGCCGAGGAGGCGGCGCTCGCGGTGCCCGGCATTACCAATTCCGAGGGGGCCGAGGCCGGCTGGGGCCGCTCGCGGGTCGCGCTCGTCGCCTCGAACGGGTTCGCCGGCGGCTATACCGGCTCGCATCACGCGGTCAGCGTCGCGGTGATCGGCGGCTCCGGTCAGAAGATGGAGCGCGACTACGATTTCGCCAGCGCCGTCTATGCCGGCGATCTGCGCGACCCGGCCGAGATCGGCCGCACCGCCGGCGAGCGCACCGTGCGGCGGCTCGACGCCCGCAAGATGGCGACCCAGCGCGTGCCGGTCGTATTCGACCCGCGGGCGGCGCGCAGCTTTTTGTCGCACCTCCTGGGCGCGATCTCCGGCCCGTCGATCGCCCGCGGCACCAGTTTCTTGAAGGACAAGCTGGGGCAGCGGATTTTTCCCGAGGCGATCACCATCGTCGAGGACCCGCACCGCCGCCGGGGCCACCGCTCGCGGCCGTTCGACGCCGAGGGCCTGCCCAACCGGCGCCGCGCGCTGATCGACCAGGGCGTGCTGACGACCTGGCTGCTCGATCTGCGCTCGGCCCGCCAGCTCGGCCTCAAATCGACCGGCCACGCGGCGCGCGGCACCGCCTCGCCACCCGCCCCGGCGGCAACCAACATCTGGATCGAGCCGGGCGCAGCGACCCCCGAGGCGCTGATGGCCGATATCAAAAGCGGCTTCTACGTCACCGAATTGATGGGCATGGGGGTCAATGGTTTGACCGGCGATTACAGCCGCGGCGCCGCCGGGTTCTGGATCGAGAACGGCAACACTGTGTTTCCGGTAAGCGAAATGACGATCGCCGGCAATCTGAATGACATTTTTGCGCATATGGCGGCCGCCGATGATCTCGAATTCCGCACCGGCGTCGATTCTCCGACCCTGCGCATCGACGGGCTGACCGTCGCCGGCGCCTGACCGCCCGCCGCACGGGCTGACGGCGCGCTGGCTTAGCAGCCGATTTTGACAGCCGAACCCCTCTTCGGGAGCCGTATCGCCAGCGTCCTCAGGCGCATCGCGATCGGGGCGGTGCTTGGCGTCCTGGTGTGGGCACTGGCCGATGTGCTGCTGCTGGTGTTTGCCGCGATCATTGTCGCGGTGGCGTTGCGCGGTTCTGCCGTCTGGGTCAGCGGAAAAACCGGGTTGCCGGTCGGCTGGTCGCTGACCCTTGTCATCATCGGCGCATTTGTCGTCGCCGCCGCATCGGGGTGGTGGGGCGGCACCAGCTTCGCGGAACAGGCCGGTCAGCTCCGGGAACAGCTGACGGCGCAGGCGACCGCGATCGGCAGGGAGCTGGAACGAAGCGGCTGGACCGGGTGGCTCCTGTCCGGCCTGAACCAGAACGAGCTAATGAGTGGAGTCCGGACCCTGGCGCGCGGGTTTGCCGGGATCGCCCTGACGACGCTCACCGTGATCGGCAGCATCGTGCTGGTGCTCGCCACCGGCATCTATCTGGCAATTCAGCCCGAGCTGTATCGCCACGGCTTCCTCGCGCTGCTGCCCATCCCGTACCGCCGGCGCGGCGGCGAGGTGCTCAATGCGCTCGAATATACACTGCGCTGGTGGCTGATCGGCCGGATCGTCGACATGGTGGCGGTCGTCGTGCTGACCCTGCTCGGCCTCTACCTGCTCGGCATGCCCCTCGCCTTCGTTCTGGCGGTCATCGCCGGTCTCCTGAATTACGTTCCGTATATCGGGGCGATTGCCGGGGCGGTGCCGGCCGTCCTCGTCGCCTTTGGCCAGGGGCCGACGCAGGCGCTGTGGGTGGCGCTCCTGTTCGTCGCAATCCAGACCGTCGAAGGCTACCTGCTGGCGCCGCAGATCCAGCAGCAGACGGTCAGTCTGCCGCCCGCCGTGACGATCGTATCGCTGACCGTGTTCGGGGCGCTGTTCGGCCTGCTCGGGCTGCTGCTGGCGCCGGCGCTGGCGGCGGTACTGATTGTCGTGGTCCGGATGGTCTATGTCGAAGACGTGCTTGGCGACCGGGAATCGGCCGAACCGTGAGGCCCCCGCAGCCGCGGTTGAGCGCGGAAACCCGAATGCGCTCCAATATCTAGCCGCGGATCAGGGGTCCGGGGAGTTGCTTGACACCCCCGGAGCGCCTAGGTAGGACGTGTCGCCGCGATCGACGGTCGCGGGGGCGTAGCTCAGTTGGTCAGAGCGCCGGCCTGTCACGCCGGAGGTCGCGGGTTCGAGCCCCGTCGCTCCCGCCATCGATCGGGGCTGCCGGCGCCATGGGGGCCGCCGGCTCATTTCCGCGGCGATCTGTCGGTGGACGCGCGAAGGTCGGGTCGGCCTGCGAGCCGCCCGGCACCATCGCGGTTTCCGCGCCCCCGGCGGGATTGGCCGATCGAGGTCCCTATGAGGAGCGTGCTCCCGGAATATTTCCCGATCTTCGTGTTTCTCGTCGTCGCCGGCGCGCTGGCGCTGATCATCGTCGTCGCCTCGCTGATTCTGGCCCGGCAGAAGCCCGATTCGGAAAAACTGTCGCCCTACGAGTGCGGCTTTGACCCGTTCGAGGATTCGCGGGTGCGCTTCGACGTGCGCTATTACCTCGTGGCGATCCTGTTCATCATTTTCGACCTCGAAGTCGCCTTCCTGTTTCCGTGGGCGGTGTCGCTCGGCGATGTCGGGGTGTACGGCTTCTGGTCGATGATCGTGTTTCTGGCGGTGCTGACCGTCGGCTTCATCTACGAATGGAATAAGGGGGCGCTCGAATGGGAGTAGATGGTTCGCCCCTGATGCTGCCGCCGCGGCCGGCGGCGCCGGGCCGCGAGCAGGATGCGCTGTTGCGGGCGGCCACCGAGGAATTGCAGGACCGCGGCTTTATCACCTCGACGGTCGAGGCCTTGGTCAACTGGGCGCGCAGCGGTTCCTTGTGGCCGATGACGTTCGGCCTTGCCTGCTGCGCTGTTGAGATGATGCATACCGGTGCGGCGCGCTACGATCTTGACCGCTTCGGGGTGGTGTTTCGGCCAAGCCCGCGGCAGTCGGACGTGATGATCGTTGCCGGCACCTTGTGCAACAAGATGGCCCCGGCATTGCGCAAGGTTTACGACCAGATGGCCGAGCCGCGCTGGGTCATCTCGATGGGGTCGTGCGCCAATGGCGGCGGCTATTACCATTATTCCTATTCGGTGGTGCGCGGCTGCGATCGCATCGTGCCGGTCGACATCTACGTCCCCGGCTGTCCGCCGACCGCGGAGGCGCTGCTCTATGGCGTGCTGCTGCTCCAGAAGAAGATCAAGCGGGTACGCCGCTTCGAGCGCGGATAGCGGGCATGGAAGAGAACCTTAAGAACCTGGCCGGCCACATCGCCGGCGCATTGCCGGACCTCGTCGCCGGCAGCGACATCCGCTACGACGAATTGTGCCTCGCCGTCGAGCGCGGGGGCCTCCCGCAGGTTCTGCGCTTTCTGCGCGATGATCCGCGCTGCCGTTTCGACGTGCTGTGCGACATCTGCGGCGTCGATTACCCCGATCGCCCGCTGCGCTTCGAGGTCGTCTATAACCTGCTGTCGGTCGCGCTCAACCAGCGCATCCGGCTCAAGGTGACGACCGATGATGAGAAGCCGGTGCCGTCAGCGGTCGATCTCTACAGCAGCGCCGGCTGGTGGGAGCGCGAGGCCTGGGATCTCTATGGCATCTACTTCGCCGGCAACCCCGATTTGCGCCGCATCCTGACCGATTACGGTTTCGAGGGACATCCGTTGCGCAAGGACTTTCCGCTGACCGGCTATGTCGAGTTGCGCTACGACGACGACCAGAAGCGGGTCGTCTATGAGCCGGTGCGCCTCAAGCAGGAATTCCGCAGCTTCGATTTCCTGTCGCCGTGGGAGGGGATGAACGACATCCTGCCCGGTGACGAGAAGGCCTCCGGCCCCTCCGAGGGCGACGGCGGCGGCGCACCGCAGGGGACCGGCGGATGACCGAGCATACCGCGGCGCCGCCGGCCGGCGACATCGGCGGCGAACTCGTCAACGCGCCGGTCATCCGCAACTACACGATGAATTTCGGGCCGCAGCATCCGGCGGCGCACGGCGTCATGCGCCTTGTGCTCGAAATGGCCGGCGAGACGATCGAGCGCGCCGATCCGCATATCGGCTTGCTGCATCGCGGAACCGAAAAGCTCATCGAATACAAGACCTATCTGCAGGCGATCCCGTATTTCGACCGGCTCGATTACGTCTCGCCGATGTGCCAGGAGCATGCCTTCGCGCTGGCCGTCGAGAAGCTGATGGGGATCACCCCGCCGCCGCGCGGGCAATACGTCCGCGTGCTGTTCGCCGAGATTACCCGTATCCTGAACCACCTCCTCAACATCTGCGCGTTCGGCCTCGATGTCGGGGCGTTGACCCCGTTTCTGTGGGGGTTCGAGGAGCGCGAGCGGCTGATGGAGTTCTACGAGCGCGCCTCGGGGGCCCGGCTGCACGCCAATTATTTTCGGCCGGGCGGCGTCCACATGGACCTGCCGGCCGGGCTGACCGATGATATCGCGGCGTTCTGCGACACCTTTCCGCAGACGATCGACGATATCGAGACCATCCTGACCGAGAACCGCATCTTCAAGCAGCGCACCGTCGATATCGGCATCGTCGGCCCCGATGAGGCGCTCGATTGGGGCTTCTCGGGTCCGATGCTGCGCGGTTCGGGGATCGCCTGGGATTTGCGCCGCGCCCAGCCCTACGACGTGTACGACCAGATCGAGTTCGACGTGCCGATCGGCCGCAATGGCGATTGCTGGGACCGCTATCTGGTGCGCATCGAGGAGATGCGGCAGTCGCTGCGTATCATCAAGCAGTGCCTGGCGCAGATGCCGGCGGGTCCTGTCAAGGTCAACGACCGCAAGGTGGCGCCGCCGCCACGCGCCGAGATGAAGCGCTCGATGGAGGCGCTGATCCACCATTTCAAGCTCTACACCGAGGGCTACCACGTACCGGAAGGCGAGACCTATACGGTGGTCGAAGCGCCGAAAGGCGAATTCGGCGTCTATCTCGTCTCGGACGGCAGCAATCGCCCCTATCGCTGCAAAATCCGGGCGCCCGGGTTTGCCTTTCTGCAGGCCACCGACTTCATGTCGAGGGGGCACATGCTGGCCGATCTGGTGGCGATCGTCGGATCG
>DASUKH010000229.1:0-22465 GCA_036278835.1 Allostellaceae bacterium | reverse complement strand
ACCGAGAACGAGAATACCGCCCTCGCGCAGCGCGAAGTGGAACAGCGAGAGCACCTTCTCCTGCACCTCGGGGCGCAGGTAGATCAGCACGTTGCGGCAGGATACCATGTCGAGGCGCGAGAACGGCGCATCGGCCAACAGATCCTGGGTCGTGAACACCACCGCTTCGCGCAGTTCGCGCGTCACCCGGTAGCCGTGATCTTCACTGGTGAAGAAGCGCTCCAGGCGCGCCGCCGAAACGTCCTTGCGGATCGCCTCGGGGTATAGCCCATTGCGGGCGGTCGCGGTCGCGCCGCTGTCGGCGTCGGAGGCGAATACCTGCAGCTTGACGTTCCGCTTCGCCGCTGCGATCTCCTCGAGGAACAGCATGGCGATCGAGTATGTTTCCTCGCCGGTGCTGCATCCGGCATCCCAGACGCGGATCGGCCGCTCCAGCGGCTGGCGGCGTACCATCTCGGGAACCACCGTCTCCGCCAAGATTGTGAACGCCGCTTCGTCGCGGAAAAATCGAGTGACGTTGACCAGCATGCTCTTGGCGAGGAGATCGATCTCGACGGGATCGTTGCGGATCGTGCCGAGATAGACATCGATGTCCCTGATCGCCGCCATCGCCATCCGCCGCCGGATTTGCCGCAGCAGGGTGCCCTCCTTGTAGAGTGCGAAATCGTGCGCCGTATGCGCGCGCAGCAGGGAGACGATTTCGGCCAGCGCGGCACCGCCACCCTCCGACGCCGGTTTCGCGGGTTCGCGATCGAGCGGCGCCCGGCGGCCGGATTTGCGGCCCCATTCCATGAGGGCCGCCGGAATTTCGGCGGCCGGAAGCACCAGATCCGCGGCGCCAGTCCTGATGGCGCTGCGCGGCATGCCGTCCTGGGCGGCGTCCTGCGGCTGCTGCACGATGACGAGCCCACCCTTGTCGCGGATCGCCATCAGCCCGACGCTGCCGTCGGCGCCGGTGCCCGAGAGGATCACACAGACGGCGCGCTCGCCGCAGTCTTCGGCGAGCGCGCGCAGGAAAAAATCGAAGGGCATGCGCGCGCCGTGCCGCTCGCGCGGCCGCGTCAGCCGCAGCCTGCCGTCGCGGATCGAAAGATGGAAGCCCGGCGGGATGACGTGGACGCGGTCGCACTCGACCGGCATGCCGTCCGCCGCTTCCACCACCGGCATCGCCGTATGGCCCGTCAGCAGCCCGGCCATCATGCTGCTGTGGGTCGGATCGAGATGCTGAATGAGGACAAAGGCCATGCCGGGCGCGGCAGGGAGCGCGTCGAAAAGCTTGTAGAGCGCCTCCAGCCCCCCTGCCGAGGCGCCGAGGCCGACCACCGGGAAGGAGTCGGAACGCGACGGGTGCCGCGCCGCGCGGCGGTCCGGCCGAGCCGCCCCGGCCTTCGCGCGAAGTTCAATGGTCATGGAAATCCGGCGTTTCGCATGATGCCCGTTCGTTGCTCATCGAAAGGACAGCACATGATGGGAATACGATGAATAAGGACGTCCGCTCTCATCCGTTCTACCGGGCTTCCCGCAGTCACCGCGCGTTGCCGGTCGCCGGAGCGAGACGGGTCAGCAGCCGGAGTTGCTTGCGTTGGGTCTGCAACAGCTCGCCGAGGTGCATGGAGCGAATTTTGTCGAGCTTCGCGCACAGTTCGATAATCGATTTCGGCTTCAGATTGACCTCGTAATCGAGGCCGGCGGCGGCCGGTATCAGGCCCCGCCGCCCTTCCTGGGGCGATCCTTCGACGCGGCGCTCGACGGCTGGCTCTGTGTCGTCGCGGCGGCTGCGCCCCTGGACCTCTCTGCCGCGGTTTTCTTGGGCTTCTTCGCTTCCCGATTCGATTTTCGACGGTCCTTGGCCATGCCTATGCCTCCTGGGTTCAGGAGGGGCCGAATATAGGGTCCTCTGCTATCGGCGGGAGGCTCGGAAAGTACCTAATCGGGAACCCTAAAAGCCTCTGGCGAGCGCCGGGCGCGCGACCCTCGTCTATTGTGTCGGCCTCCTCGCGATGCTCATCTGCTCGGCCGCCTACAATCTTGCCGCCGACGGGTCGCGACGGGGTTACTGCGCCGGCTCGATCATGCCGCCATCTTCCTGATGATCGCCGATACCTATACCCCGTTCACGACGTGTCGACTACACGGCGTTTGGGCGATCGGCATGACCGGCGGTTTGGACCGGAGCCGTCCTTAAGCTGATCCGTCCGCACCGCGCCGAGCCGAGCGCGCTTCGCCGGTTGCTTACCTGTAGCTGAGCTGGATGATCCTGGTTGGGTGCGACCGATGGTCGGCGCGGTGGATGTTCCGAGGCTGTTTTTAATCGCGGTCCCGGGAGTGCTGTTTCGAGTGGGGCCGGCTTTCACCTTTGGCGGGCTCTGCCCTTTCAACCGGGCGGACCGATTACCGGAAATGGTCGTGGGTATATTCCGAGGCTTACGCCAGGCGGCTGGAGACGGCTTTAAATGGGCCAACCTCCGGCTTGGGGAGCCTCAGATGTCGACCGTCATGATTGCAGAGGACGAATTGTTGATCGCCGACATGATGGCCGAGGTCCTCGCCGACAGCGGCTACGACATCTGCGGCATCGCCCGCAGCGTCGCGGAGGCGATCGAACTCGGCGAGCGGTGCACGCCCGATCTCGCGATCATCGATCTCCATCTGGCGGATGGCGGCATCGGCAGCGAGATCGGCGCACGGCTGCGCCGCGGCGGCAAGCTCGGCGTCCTTTATATCACCGGCAGCCTGGGTGAGGCGGTCTTGACGGCGGACGACGGCGATGCCTGCCTGCACAAGCCGTTTAGGCTCGCCGACCTCGCCGCCGCCGTGACGATCGTGGAGCGGATCGCCAACGCCGAAGCTGCCGATCTGCCGATGCCGCGAAATCTCGAGATGCTGTCGCATCGGCCCGACGAGCGCATTCCAGAAACCGTGAGATGACCGCCGCCGATTTGAGGATAGGAAGGCTGTTGCGGCAGCAGGCGGCACTCGCCGGCTTCGGCACCTTCGCCTTTCGGGAAAGCGACCTGGGGAAAATCCTGGCCGAGGCCGCGCGTGCATGCGCCGAATGCCTGGAAGTTCCGTTCTGCAAGATTTGCCGCTACCGGCCGGCGGAGAACGACCTTCTCGTCGAGGCCGGCTTCGGCTGGCATCCGGATGTCATCGGCAGCGTGGTCTCGCGGGCGGATCACACGTCTCCGCAGGGCCGCGCCTTCATCACCGGGAAGCCGGTAATCTGCGACGATCTGAGCCGGGACGCCGCGTTTGCCCTGCCTTCCCTTTACGCCGACCACGGCATCGTCTCGATTGTCGACGTGCTCATCGCGGGGAATGCCGGACCCTACGGCGTGCTGGAGATCGACAGTCCCGAGCCGCATCGGTACGATCGGCACGATGTCGATTTCCTGACCGGCTTTGCCAACGTCCTGGCCGAGGCGGTCGTGACGGCGAAGCGCAACGCGCTCATGAGGTCGGCGGTCGAGCGCATGGAGAGCCTGGTCGCCGACAAGGACCGGCTGCTGGCGGAAAAGAACCTGCTCACCCAGGAGCTCCATCATCGCGTCCGCAACAGCCTCCAGCTGGTCCACGCCATGCTGGAGAAGCAGCACGAGCAGGCTGCGGACGGGGCGGTGAAGGAAGCCATCGGCGCCATCTCTCGTCGGGTCATGACCCTGGCGACAATGCACGACCATCTGCTCGGCGCCGGATTGAGCAAGACCGTTGATGTGGGCGACTATCTGAAGGCGCTGTGCGCCGGCTACGCCAAGGTCGAGGAGGCGCGCGGACGCCATATCGAACTGACCTACCGGTGCGAGAAGCTGCTGCTCGATCTCGATACCGTCACCGTGCTCGGGCTGGTTACCGCGGAATTGATCTCGAACAGCTATCGTCATGCCTTTCCCGACGGCAGGGGGACTATCAGCATCGTCTTGCAGCAATCCTTGCCTGCCGGCGCGGCCACCCTCACCTTGCGCGACGACGGTATCGGCCTGGCTGGCAACGGCGGCGGCAACCGGCGCGGCCTGGGCCTGGTCGACCGGCTGATGCAACAGATCCGGGGCCGCGCCGAGGTCCGCTCCGACCACGGTACCGCCTGGTGTCTCAGCTTTCCGGTGCGCCGGGACGAGGGGTCGCCTGCACAAGGCAGCGGACAAACCGCGCCCGGCGTGGTGCATCCGGCTGCTGGAACCCCGTGCGACGGCGGGGTTGCCCGCCCGATCGGCGCAAAGCAACTCAAAGGACGCCAAGACGCACTTTCTGTTCGCCGGTGAGAAGGCAGCCCGATGGCGGCCGGCGCTCTGCCTTTCACCACATACAAAGCCAGCCGAAAGCCGCCCGGCAACTCGGCGGGCTGCGCCGAGCGGTCGGCGCGCGACGCGCGACAACGGGGGCCCGAAATCCGGGTAGTTTCCGACGCTGCCGCTGCCGCAACAGGTCCTGATAGGCTCGCCGCGATGAGAATTTTACCGGGCAGCTGTGTTTAAGCAGCCGAGGGAAAACATCGCCATGGGCAAGCATCGGATCGCAAGATGATACCGCTACATAACTCCGGGTTCAATTTGGGCGAGGGCACCAGTCAAGGAGAGCCGGTCATGAAGAAAGCGATGCTTTTCGCGACTGCGGTCATGCTCAGCCTTCCTCTTCTCGCCGGCGGCGCCGGGGCGCAGGGCCTGCCGCAGACTGTAGAGAAGGTCAATGTTCAAAAGCTGGCCGCCGGCTATCGTGCGTCCAAGATAATCGGCAGCAGCGTCCTCAACGATGCCAACCAAACCATTGGCAAGGTTGACGACCTGCTGGTGACCCCTGACGGCAAGCGGCCATACGCCGTATTGTCGATCGACGCCGGCTTCCTGGGCATGGGCTCTCACCTGGTCGTTGTCCCTTTCGATACCCTGAAGTTCGCCGGCACAAAGGTGATGTTGCCGGGCGGCACCAAGTCTGAGCTAGAAAAGCTGCCAGTGTTCAAATATGCGACGAAGTAATCCTTGCCGGGCCAATTTTTTTGGCAGCCTGCGATACGCAAACACGGCCGAACGCTCGCCGGCCTTATCGGCCTTTGCTGCTTTTTTAATGACACCCGTCAAAGACGTTTTGCAACCCGGCTTGCATTCCCAAACTGAAGGCGGCTGCGATTCGTCCTTGATCACCGCAGTGAGGAGCTTCCGAGGGCTGACGATCGGGGTTTCCCAACCCAGCTTAGAGCTCGGAACGCGGTATGGAAGCACGACGATGTTCCTTCATATATTACGAAATCTAGGCGCTGAGAGCGCTAAGAAAACTTTCGCGCCAGGCGGTAATGCTGTGGTTACGCAAAATCTCGATCATAGTCTGCCAGCGATCGCGCCGCTCCTCAATCGGCATCTGCAGGGCCTGCTGCAATGCTTCAGCGACGGCATCGGGGTCATATGGATTTGCAATCAACGCAGCATCGAGCTCGTAGGCCGCCCCGGCAAACGGCGAAAGAATGAGAACGCCCGGGTTTTCAGAAGACTGTGCGGCCACATACTCCTTCGCTACCAGGTTCATTCCATCGCGCAACGGTGTGACGAGTGCGACGCGGCTGACGCGAAAGAAGCCGGTCAGCGAGAGCTGGGAAAAGCTCCTATTCAGATACTGAATCGGTGCCCAGTCGAGTTGTGCGTAGCGGCCGGCGATGTCGCCGGCTAGCGCGCCGAGCCGCTGCCGCAAAGCACGATATTCAGGAACGTCGCTGCGTGTGGCGGTTGCAATCTGGAGAAGACGGACGTGGTTGCGTTGCGCAGGGTAGTTCTCCAGAAACCAGGTAAAAGCTTTGAACCGGTGCTCCAGGCCCTTGCTGTAGTCGAGCCGATCAACTCCGATGATTAATTGGCGACCTCGCAGGCTCTCTTGTAGTCGCCGGGTCGTCCGGGACTTGACAGCTCGAACAGCCATGTTGGCGATGGCGTCAGGATCGACCCCGATCGGAAAAACGCCGGAGCGAAGGTCGCGATCAAACGCGCGAATGCTGCCGTCGGCTGACACCTTGCCGCCGGCGCGGCGAACAATGGCGTCATGAAAGGCAGTCAGGTCTTCAATTGTCTGGAAGCCAACGAGATCGTAGGCGCACAGTGACTTCAGTAGCTCGACGTAATGAGGAAGGGTCGCCAGAACTCCCAAAGATGGAAACGGCGTGTGGAGAAAGAATCCGATCCGTTGCTTGGCGCCGATGCGGCGAAGCTCCTCAGCCATCGGAATGAGATGGTAATCATGAACCCAGACGATGTCGTTCGGCTTGAGAAGGGGCGCGAGTGTGTCGGCGAGGAGGGCATTGACCCGCAGATAGGCGGCGAAGTCGCGACGGGTGAAAGTCACCAGATCGAGGCGATAATGGAACAATGGCCACAGCGCGGCGTTAGAAAGGCCACTGTAATAACCGTCATGGTCCGCACGGGTGAGATCAACCGTCGCGTAAGTGACGCCATGAGCTTCAAGAATGTGCGGAGCCGATCGTGTCTCTCCGAGCTTGCCGCTCCATCCGAACCATAAACCACCAGCTTGGTGGAGCGCGTCGACAAGCCCGGTCACGAGCCCACCGCTCCGCTGAGCGCCTTCTCCTGGCAGAGCAACACGATTGGAAACGATGACCAGGCGGCTCATGACGGTTGTCCTGTAGCAATTGCGATCGTCTCAGGCCGAAGCGTAGATCTCGCCGCGAGCTGAATACCTTAACGACCAAAGACACTTGCGTCGCCCAGGCCACGAGCGGAGAAGCGACAGATCAAGATTTCGTCGACGATGAGGTCCGCCACAGCAAGCCTCGATCCCCGTCACCCCTCATGCGTGAGTTTGCTCCTGGCCGGGGCGGAGATCGAGACAAACGACGACAAGGGAGGATAGCTTCGATGGACAAAGTGCCAGATGGTTCCGACAGCGGTTCGTCCTCGGCTCTAACGGTTCCTGGGAGTGCAGGAAAGGTGTCCTCGACCCGAAAACAAGGCGAGCTGCTCTTCTTGTTTCGCCTGGCTGCGCTCTCCCCTTTTCCACCCGCGGCACAACGATGAGCCTTGACCGCGGAGGAATCGATCAAGACCTCAGCCGGTGGCCCGCCGGCGGCGGCCAGGGCCTGGAAGATGTCCAGCCGCACCCCTTTGGCCGCCCAGCGGACAAACCGGTTGTACAGCGTCTTCTTCGGTCCGTAGATGGCCGGCGCATCGGCCCAGCGACAGCCGGACTTCAGCACATGGACGATGCCGCTGATGACCCGGCGGTCATCGACCCGCGGCACGCCGCGCGTATCGCTCGGCAGGTGCGGCGCCAGTCGCGCGAATTGCCGCTCACTCAGCCAGAAATGATCGTGATCCATAACGGTTCCCCCTTCGGGGACCTTGAATCACGAAACGCTCCGGCTGTGAATCCACTTTATCGGTCCGGACCCTAGAACTCAATCGGGGCCCATATAAATGTGGCTCGTTGATTTGGCCCATATGGCTCCGCGGTGTCAGAGACCCGCCATCTTATTTCGAATTTTCGATAGCGAATGCATGCGCCATCCGGCGCGGCATGTCGCTCAATTCCTGAATGAACTCCGACGCTGACCACGGATGTACTGGCAGCTTGGAGAGTGTTCCGGCCCGAATGGGCATCATCGGGCAACGCGTCCCTTCCATTGTCCCGCAGAGACCCGCAACCATGACCAACCGTACGACACAAACCATCGTCCAATCCGCCTTGACACCACGACTCATCTCGACGCCGTAGGGCGGGCAGTCCGGCTGAGCGGCGGCTTCAGGCAAAGCGCGATGGTCGTGACGCTCTGTGGGTCCGGGTCGGCGATGAAGATCGTGGTCGAGTTTCACCGTATCCGCGAAACGGAGTTACTTAGGTATTTCCGCATGAAGCAACACGCGACCAGAGTCCGTACCACGTACAGTTCCCGAGCCTTGACGCAAGCGCTGACTCGCTATCGCGAGCCGAATAATGTGCGGAGCGTTTCCGAGCTTGTGATCACGGCAGGCCCACTTGCCGTTCTTTGGCTTTTGACGTGGGCTGCTCTCGATGCCGGTTATTGGAGTGGCCTGCTGCTTACTGTGCCGGCTGCGGGCTTTCTTGTGCGTCTTTTCATGATCCAGCACGATTGCGGCCATGGATCGTTTTTCCGCCGCCGCCTCGCGAATAATTGGCTTGGGCGCGTCATCGGCGTGCTAACACTGACGCCATATGATTGCTGGCGGCGGGCCCATGCCCTTCACCATGCTGGCTCAGGTAATCTCGATCGGCGCGGAATCGGCGACATCGATACGCTGACCGTCCGCGAGTTCCAAGCGCTGCCCAAGGGGCGCCAGCTCTTATACCGCTTATACCGGCATCCAATCGTGATGTTCGGTGTCGGCCCGTCGTATCTGTTCATCATTCGGCATCGGTTGCCGATGGGACTTACGTGTGGTGGCTGGCAACCTTGGCTAAGCGCGATGGCAACGAATGTTGCGATCGCAGTTCTTTCGACGACTATGGTTTGGCTGGTCGGCGTCGGCCCATTCCTGCTTGTGCAGTTGCCGATCACGCTTCTCGCTGCCTCAATTGGTATCTGGCTGTTTTATGTCCAGCACCAATTTGAGGATACGTTCTGGGCCCATGACGAGGGCTGGAATTTTCACGAGGCCGGACTACGCGGCAGCTCGCATTATGATTTGCCCATCGTGTTGCGCTGGTTTACCGCCAATATCGGGGCGCATCACGTGCATCATCTGTGCAGCCGGATCCCTTACTATCGACTGCCACAAGCATTGCGGGATCATCCGCAGCTTGCTGCCGTCGGGCGGCTGACTCTCGTCGAGAGCCTTCGCTGTGTCCGCAAGGTCCTTTGGGACGAGGATCGGCATAAACTTATTTCGTTTCGCGAGATGGCGTCTGCTCGGTAGCGGATTCGCGCTTCGAATTGCGTTCCCGGCAATTGCTTCAAGATTCGTAACGCGCTTCCAGCAGATCAAGCTGCCGGGATTGTCCATCAGTCAGGCCGTGGACCTTGGCACTGACGCGATCGAAACGGCTTGTGACGGTCTTTTTTGCATTGACTGTCAGGTGCTTTCGAGACTGGGTCGCGAGGAAATTGCCGATTGGCATCGATAGTCACTGCAATCGAGTAAATGGCAGATCGTCGAAATTCTCCTTTGAATCCAAGAGCGCAAATTTCTGACGGATCAGCTGGACGGTTCTTTGCCGTGCGTAAAAAAAATGCACTGGGAAATCATGGTGTCACCATTGGTCAAAACAATAGAGTGGGAATGATTTTGGCCCGTCCCAGGTATCCCGCGGTATCCTGAAAACTTGGCAACAACCTGAAATTTATTAATAAATTGTTCGGCACTCTTCGGGAACAATCGGCCGGTATAGACGATATCTAACGGACCGGCGGATGGCGAAAGCCAACATCCATCGGGCGCCTGGCTTTCCCCATTGCGGGTTCGCCGCCGTCGGTGGCAGCATCAGTGCCTGCACAGTTGCGCCGAAAACAGCCGTGATACTGCCGATGCTCCGCCAGGTTTTACCCGCGGCAGCAGATCAAAGATGCAACAAGCATGTCCCGCCGTCGGCATCGCTATTGGTTCCGTCCGGACAGGTCGTATTGGACCATATAACCGTGTCGATGCCAATGGAACTCTTCAAGTTGGCGCCGTCGAGGTTCGCTCCGGTCATATTGACCTTTGTAACATTTGCATTCGTGAAATTGGCGCCCGGCATTTGTGCACCGGTCAAATTGGCCTCTATCAAATTGGCGCCCTCGAGATTTGCTCCGGGCAGCTGAGCCCCGGTGAGGTTCGCATTGCTCAGATTGGCGTTATGAAGATTAGCACCGCTGAAATTGGCCCGCTCCAGGTCGCAGCTTGCCAGAGTCGCGCTGGAGAGATTGGCCCCGCTGAAATTGGCACCACAGAGATTGGAGCCGGTAAAATCGCGTCCGCGGAGATTCTGTCCCGCGAAATCGCCGCCAGGGCAAAGGCCGACGTTCGCGACCGCGACGCCGGCATCGCCGATCGCGAGCCCCGCCATCGTGAAGGAGGCAATCGCCGGGGCCACGAACGGCCCGCCAAGAATCATCTTTTTGAGAAAGCCCCGCCGCGATTCGTCAAGCCTTTCCAGCACGTTTTCTGGAACGCCGGCATCGCTGCGCATGGGTCAGGCTCCGTCTCAGGTCACCCTTCTAAACTGCCACGGGCGCCTAGGGAACTCAATCAAGAATGGATTATCCGAGTCATCCATAACATCAGACGATCAGCCCCTCGCCCCGGAGGCTCTCCAGGCATTCGGCCACTTCCGCGATCGGAGGAGCCGCAAGACCGTAGGCGGATTGCACGAGCCCCGGCAAATCGGCCTCAGGGTTACGGCCGTTGCACAATTCCAGCAGCAGAGCGGCCGTTTGATTGAGGTAATGCACGCGATCGCGATCCGGCTGGTAAACGATATAGCCGTCTGTCACGGGATTGATTTCGATGCCGGCGACCATCATTGGAGCGGCACTTTGCGTCATCACGAATTCCTTCGGGTCAAATCAATATAAATTTCGGCAATCGCGGCTTCGACCTGCGCCGGGGAATGCCGCGCGGCACAAAATGCCGCGGCCCGCCGGGAAAGCGCGGCGGCAAGCTCCGGGTGCTGCTTCAGCCGCAGGCAATTTTCCGCTAGCCCCTCGGGGTCGTCAGCCTGCAGCAGGTGCTCGCCGTCCACCGCATCGATGCCCTCCGCGCCGAGCCGAGTCGCGACGACAGGCACGCCGTAAGCAAAGGCTTCGAGAATCTTGATCCGCGTGCCGCCGCCGGCGCGCACCGGGACGATCGCGACATCGGCCGTCCGGTAAAGCGGCGCTAAATCGTCGACATAGCCGTGGAGGATTGCACCGCCGGCCCGAGCGGCTTCGATTAGCGGTCCCGAACAGCCGCTTCCGGCCAGCTCAAGTACAATTTCGCGATCGGCTTTCCGGCGCAAGGCCGGCAATACCTCCCGGCACAGAAACAGCGCAGCATCGAGGTTGGGGAAATAACCGAAGGTGCCGACAAAAAGGAGCCGCAATGGGCCATCCGAGGATCGAGGGCGAACCACCGGGCCGGAAACCTCAACACTGTTGGGCACCACGGCAACATCATGCGCCGCCGGAATGACCTCGCGAAGGCGATCGGCGTCCGGCTCGGAGCATAGCGTCACCCGGTCAAAGGCAGGAACGAACCGTTCGGCGAAGGCCCGATATTTGGCCGCCTCGCTCGCAATCGATTGGGCCGCCTGGATCTCGCCCGCCGCGGCATAAAGACGGGCGATGCGGTCGCAGGTCCGACCGTCGTCCTCGTCGAGGTCGAGTACGCAAAGCGGCCGTGCCGCCGCCGCCGGCCCGTGAAGAAACCCTTGCACCAGCGGCGCGAGATAAAGGCGCATCACGTGAATAGCTGAGGCAGGACATTCTGCATTCCAGTCGCAGAGAATGCGCGCGCTCTCGCCGGTGCAAAAGCGGCTCAAAAATGGTTTCGGGTAGGCTCTTTCGGCGTGCCGGCGCGCCTCGGGGTCGATGATCCGGGCAATCAGCGCAAATAGCGGGTCGATGTGCTTCGGGAGATCCAGGCCTCCGATCCGAGTGGCATTGCGGCGGACGAACTCGTCCGGCGTACTCGCGTCGCCCGCTACCGGGACCACAAAGAGGTGTACCTCGAAGGACCGCGCCAGCGCGGCAAGGACTGCGGCCGCGCGCATGGCCAAACCATTGCCGGAGAGCCGCGGCATAACAGGCGTGATGTAGAGAATCCTTCGCCGGTGCATCGGCAGTTGGGAATTTCGGCAATAGTCGGGGACATGGGCGGCTTTTTCCCGCTGGAGCTTGACCGAAGGCGCTGCCCCGCGCAACGTCGAACCGGCAGCATACCGCCGAGTCGCCAAGCGATCCTTTAGCCTCTCACGCTCCCGGATTTGCCAATGCCGCCACCCGACCCAAGCTTTCAGGCCGCGGCGCGGCAGGCCGTCGTGCAGTTTGTACGCGGCCGGCGCGCCGGCCGCAGCTCAAGGACAATCCACCTTGTGTCCTATCCGCGCTCGGGGAACACGCTGACGCGGGAATTCCTTTCGGTCCTGCAGGGCCGCCCGCAGTACAGCGTCTACGATGGTGACGTCGTCGGCGCCGAAGCCGCTCCCCTGACGCACGTCCTCGATGGAGTCGATGTCGTCAAGAGTCACCAGTTTACGGACGACGGAGACCCGATGATCTACCTCGTCCGCGACGGCAGAAACGCGACTCTCTCGTTTCTCTATATGTCGTTTCTGTTCGGCGGCCACCACTTCTCGCGGCTGGACGAGGTGTTCGAAGCTGTGCAGCACCTTGACCGCAGCGAGGGTAGCTGGACCGACCATGTCGCGCGGGCCCTGGCGGAAAGTGAGCGGCGGCACACCTTATTCGTCCGGTATGAGGATCTTTTTGCGGCACCGCAGGCGGCGCTGGTTCGGATGGCGCGCTTCGTAGGGGCGGATCTCGCTTCCGAGACTGCCGAGGAGTGCGTAGCACGGCAGAAGCAGTCGTCGCGCTACGCCCTCAATCCGTTCAATGGCTACCTCTATGAGCCGCATGCCAACTCGATCTACGACGTCTTGAAGCGGCATCGCGACGGCAATTACTGGCAACACATCTTCGATGCGCGCAGCCGACGCTACTTCCATGAAAATGGCGGCACGGAATTGCTGATGCGCTTCGGATACGAAAGCTCGGCAGATTGGTGGTTGAAATAACCTTCTGGAGACGTTCGCTCAGGCGAGCCTTTCACCGAGCAGAGCCGCAGCAGTCTCCAGATCGCCGATCTCGATAAGGATCGTTTCTGCGCGGTCAACCGTCATGCTCAGCTCGGCGAGCCAGTCACGCCGACCCGAAAGAGGCGGCGCGCAATGTGACAGAATTCGGCGAACGGTCTCGACCTTGCCGCAAGCCAGCAACCGGGTTCTTCCGCCGTAATTCGGCTCGATATTGAAAATGGCGCGGACCCGGGCAGGCGCGATCCGCCACCGCAAGCCGAAATCTATGGGATCAAGCATCAGGATACGCGATAGCTGGGGGCTCGCGGCGGCCCCGGCGAAGCGCTTGAGCGCCGCGAGCTCCGGAAACAGCCCGAGGCTCTCCTCGCGCAATTCGAACCTTTGCGGAAACGCCAAACCCTCGCCGCAGCGCAAGAGCACGAGTGCGTCGCCCGCCATTTCGTAGCCCGCCAGCATAAGCTGAACCGTCAGACAGGTCTTCCCAGGGCCAACGACCAGAAACCCCGTTTTGCCGCATGTGCCGATGGCGGCGCGCAGGCGCACATGGTCGGGCAACGCGGCAAACGCGCGGGCGTGCAGGCGACGGCTGAGCGATTCGACAGCGCTCAAGGCACTGAATTCAAAATCCTCCGCCGCACCGCAGCCGGTAATCCGGAATTCGGACCCGTCCCATATGACTGAGACCGTTTCGCGCCGGACGAGCGGAACGTCCTGCTCACTGCGCTGGCTGATGAGGGGAAGCCGGTTGAATAGCTCCGGCGAGTTCGTCCGCACCTCGAACGCACAGGCCAACAGCCGAATGATCTGCACGAAGCTCGGATGATCGGAACTTCCGATCATGCGCGGCTAGCCAGCGTGGTCGGAATGCAGGACTTCGAGGTTGGGCATCCCCCAGCATTGGTAGCCCATGTCCATCGCGAGGATGCCCAGGCCCTCGGTTTCGATTTCGCCGCGGAACTGCTCGCCAAGTGGGTGCGGGTGACGGACCGCCGGGTTTGCCGCCCCATAGGGAAAGGGCGGAAAAACGAGCCCGTCGCGATGCAGATCGGCGCGGACCAGCAGCACCGAGCCGCCGACCGTATCGAGCCGTACGAGATCGGGTCCGCCGCGCAGATCGCAGAGATGGACTCGGCCGTGCTCCCGCCAGGCATTGCGATCGAAGGTCGGCCCACCGTAACGCTCCACACAGTGTGGGTGGATGATATCGCGCTGCGCGGCGATCAGCTGCTCGATCAGGTCGGGCGGGTAATCGACGACGTCGACATCGAGCCACAGCACCCAGTCCTCGTCGTCCAATGCGCGGAAAAGCAGATGATTACGGGATTTGGCGAGGATCTTGCGGCGCGGGATCTGGAAGGCGTGTGCCCAGCGGGGATGCCGACCGGGTATCCGGAAGTCGAAGTTCTTTTGCCACGCGCGGGCGCGCGCGTAGCGGCTTCCCGCTTGCCGGAGCTGCTCCTGCAGATGTTCGAACGTACCGTCGTCACTGTCGCTTTCGAGAAAGCCGAGCGAAATCAGTGGTGCCGGATAGCTGAGCCTCGCAAGCCCGGCGAAATACCCGTCGAGGAACTGCGCGGCATTCTTTACCGGCGTCAAGATGAGAACTTTTGGCCCCATCGTTCGCAGTCCCCTATCTTTCAACGGCGATAACCGCGGCCCAATTTGAACGCCGCGTCCAACCAGCCATGGCCCGCCGCGACGCCACCCTGATCAGGTCGCCGGGCGCGATCGGCGAGCCCGGCGAGCGCGGCCCGCACGAGCCGGCCGCGAAGGGAACTGGCCGGCGAGCGGCTGCCTTCCGCCTCCAGGCATTCGATCACCTCCGGGTCGAGCAGTGCAAGGACGCGCAGCGAGCCGACGAGGTCGCGCGCCGTTTCGCCATCCCATGGCACCGACGCGCCGAGATCGAGAATCGAGCCCACGAGGGCCAGCGGCCCATCACTCGTTGCGCCGTGAGATTCCGCGTCACCAGCCTCGCCGCCGATGGCGGCGAGTTCGACCGGCATTTGCGGCGGCTGCAGCAGCCGCCCGCGCCAGATTCCGGCCTCAGCCGGTTTCAGGACACAACAGGGCAGGCCCATCCCCTCGATGCGCAGCTCCGGCCCGTCCGCGGCATCGGCGATGCACCAATAGCGCTCGTTCTCGCCGGCGCCGACCACCCGATGGTCCGGCCGCAATTCGATCCGCCGCGCGTCGGAAGACACCCGCGTGTATATGAAAACCCGCGCGCCCGCCAGCTTGGCCTCGAGTTGCCGCGCCCGCTGCGATCGCGGGGGCGGATTGAATATCCTGCCGTCCCAGACGGTCGCGAGCTCGTCCAAAAGCGCTCGGCATTCGTCTTCCAGCCGGAAACCGGCGATCCGAGGATTGGTGCCGTCGAGAATCCACTTGGCACCATTGCGGTGCTGAAATAACAGACCACCGTCCGGATCGCGCTGGCAGAGAGTCGATTCCAGCCGCTTTGGCCGATAGGGAATGAGATGGAACGGCTGATTCAGCATCAGCCAGGCGATCAGGAACGTGTCCTTGTCGCCGTGCAGATGCCGATAGACAACATCGGAATCCTGGTTAAGCCGATGGGTAAGGGCGAGGGCGCGCCAGCACCGGCTCTTGTCGAGCACCATCTGCCCGGATTCGAAGCTCGGAAGATCACGAAAGGCGGTACCGCTGATTTCCCAGATCGCATTATTCGGTGCGATGCGCACAATATCCGGCCAGAACAGGGCACCGCTATCAACGAATTCGGGCCGATCGAACAGGAAGCCGGGGTCTCTCACCGGTACATTGTCGGCATCGAGAAGCAGAACCTCACGAAACTGCGAGTGCATGAGCGCATAGGGTTTCAACTCCCAGCCACCGAGCCGGTCGACCGGATGGCGCTTGGCGACCTCGAAGGCATCAACCGGCTGCGCGTCCAGTTCCTCAAGAAGGGCACGCTGCGGCAGACCCATTTCGTCAGGCCCGAGGTGCCAGACCTCGATCGGCAGCGCGCAGCCGAGGTGACGCCGCAGCATCCCGATCGCCACCCAGGCGCAGGTGAACAAACGGGCGCCGCCGGCGCACATGACGATGCCACGCCCCCTGAAGCGGTCGTCCGGAAATGGTGCCGCCGCGACAGAGGCCGCCCGCAACCGCTCTTTCAGTCCTTCGTTGGTAAGCATTAGCTGATGGGCTCTCGCGCGGGTTTTCTATCGTCCGGCAAGTGCCTCGCCGCGGCCTCGGCGACGCGCGCGATCCAGTACGGAGCTGTGAGGCTCTCGAACATCTCCGCCGTGAAGCGGTCGGCGAACCGTGACCGCCAGGCAGCCATGTGCTCCGGCGTGACTGCGCGCCAGTCATCGACCAGAACGACCGGAAGACCGCGGAAGAGAGGGGCGAGTGGGGAACGCTGCACGATCGGAATCGTCCGCAGCAACAGGGCTTCCCAGATGCGGTGGCAGTCGGGTCCGGCGCCCCGCGGGCAGATCTCAAAAGCATAGCCGGCGTGGCGGATCCACAGCAGCTCAGGCGAAATCCGATGCTGTTCCAGCTTGATGTCCGGCAAGTCGCGGATTTGCCGCCAGACGCGACGGCGCTCCGGGTGCGAAAGCGTCAGGTGGAATGTCGCATAGGCCTTGAGCGGCTTGTCTTCCACTGCCGGCATGCGAGGGTGGATGCGCAACAGTATGCTCTGGTCGCCGTGCGGCCAATGCGGCTCCGCGAAACCCAGAGGAAGGGGCTCGAACTTCGGGTGCGGCACCGATAGATCACAGTTCTGCCCGAACCAGCGGAGGACCCGTGCGTCGTAAAGATGCCGGGCGTGCCGGCCCGGCGTCGACCAGTCGCTGCCGATTGTCACAAGGACGATCGAGGCCCGCAGCCTCGGGAATGCCGTGGCAAAAAAACCGTCCACCAAATTCGTCCGGACGCAAACAACGGCGCCGTCCCGCACCCGGTCGATCTCCTGGATAAACGCGTCGATCGGCCGCGGCTGGCGAGCTATGTGCGGCGGCACGCCCTGCCCATCATCGACAATGAAGTCGCAGCTATCGCGCAAGTCTCCATAGTTGTGCAGGATCGTGCTCGCATCGAGACGGGCGGAAAGACAAGCGGACACGGATACTGTTCCGCTCATGGCGGGGCGCCGGCGGCGGATGCACTGCGGCGGGACGCAAGTTCCCGCTTGATCCGAAACTCGATGCGGTCCGGCTCGCGCATTTCGGCGCGGCGATACCACGCTTCGCTTTCCCGGTAGCGGCCGGTACGGAATGCCCAGTAGCCCGCCTCGGCAAAAGCACCGGCGCCGAGGATGCGCCGATCATACGCGGTATCGGTCAAAAGGGTCTCACCATTGATCGCGCCAAGGCGTTCAAAGATAGCGATCGCATCCTCATACGCCCTGGCCGCGATCAGCGCACGCGCCGCGAGCCACTGCAGCATCAGATTTTCCGGGTGCATTGCGCTCGCTTCGTGCAGCAGCGGCATCGGATCTTCGCCCTGCGCGAGGCGCACCTTTGCCAGCTCGATGAAGCACAGCGCATGTTCAGGATCGTATGCTGCGCTCCGGCGTGCAATCGCAACCCCCGCGAGCCACGCCCGCTCGGCGTCGGCGAGGCGGCCGAGGTCGCGATACACGGTCCCAAGGTGCCAGCGGAGGTAAACCCGGTCGGGGTCGGCCTCGATCGCCTTTTCGAGCAGCGGCCGGTTGCGAACGGCTTTCTGCGACTGGTCCCCTTCATAGCCGAGATGATCGATCGTCAGCGCTGACGCGCCGCGACGCCATTCCCCGGTTGCGAGCAGGCGCTGTAGGTCGGGTACGATCGTTTCGTGGATCACGCCGCGAAACCGAATGCGCGCGTCGCGCCGGAACAGGCGGTGCTCACGGTAGGCGGTAAAGCTCGTATGCGGATGGAAGTGCACGGTGGCGGCGCAGAGGTCGGCCGCGCCGAGTTCGCGCTCGAGAGTGGTTCGGTCATAAGGCCGAATCCGTTCGTCGGCGTCGATGTAAAGTATCCAATCCCCCTCTGCCTGCTCGATCGCTTGGTTGCGGGCTGCGGCGAAGTCGCCACGCCAGCGGTATTCGAAGACACGCGCCCCATGATCCGCCGCGATCTCGCGACTGCGATCGGCCGAGCCTGTGTCAACGATGACAATATCGTCTACGACCGCGCGGATTGATTGGAGGCACGGGCCGAGAAAGGCTTCCTCGTCGCGGACAATGAGAGCGGCCGAGATAAGCTTCTTGCGCGGGTCCATAAGGATGGCTCGGTCCTGGGCGGCCCTCTCGGCCTCTCTGCGATGGCAATCGGAGGCGGATGCCGTTACAAAAAGCCCCTTCTCAGGAAGCAGAAGGATTTAGAGCACCTCCTATCTCTACGGCTAGTGCATTTTAAGCAGCAAGGGGCAGGTGGGTTTCCAAGCCAAGCCGATCAAACCCTCGAACCGAGGACAGGCAATGGCGAAAGCGCCTTATTCTCTGAGTGCCGAGAGCTGATTCGTGTCGTACCGCGCGCGCAGATCAGCAATTTTTGTCGGGTCCGCTGCGCCGCCGCGCGCGACAATGTCTGCAAGTTCCTCGAAGTAATGCTCGTGCCCAGGCGGAGAGACAGTCATCAGAACGCGCGCTGGCTTGTCGCCGGCGTTGGCAATATTGTGCGGCACGCCTGGCGGCAGGAACAGATAGGTGCCCGGTGTTGCACGCACGCGCTCACCGCCGACCTGCCAGTCGCACTCGCCCTCGAGCACGTAAAACGTCTCCTCCTGCACCCGGTGCACGTGTAGCCCGGTGGAGAAGCCGGCGGGAATTGTCCATTCGAACATTGAGGTGTGGCGGGTGTCGTCGCCAGTAACAAGGAACGCCATGGGCTGGCCGCCGAGGTGCACTTTTTTGCCTTCGCCGGGCATTTGGATGATTGCCTTTGCGGTCATTTGGGATCTCCGTAACGTGAGGCCGTGTAGCGCTTTCACCCTGCCTGTCCGGCGGCCGAAAGTCGTGAATCCGATCCGAAATTGTTGCAAAATGTCGCCGAAACCGCAGACAGCATGGTCATGTCAGAGATTTACCGGTTTGGCCATTTTGCGCTCGATGCCGGCGCGGGCATGCTGTTCGATGGCAGCGAGCCAACGCTGCTCGGCCAGCGCGGCGTCGCCTTGCTCCGCTTGCTGCTCGAGCGCGCCGGGTCGCCTATTGGCAAGGACGCGCTGATCGAGGCGGCGTGGCCGGGGCTCGCGGTCGAGGACAGCAATCTCACCGTGCAGGTCGCAGCGCTCCGCCGCGTACTCGAGCAGGGCGAGGGCGTTGGTTGGATCGAGACGCTGCCGCGCCGCGGCTATCGCTATGTCGGCCCGCCGGTGGCGCGCTCCAACGCGCGCGCGAACGACGCAGCACCGTCGACCGCCCTGCCGGTGCCCGAGAAGCCGTCGATCGCGGTGCTGCCGTTCTCGAATTTGAGCGGCGACACGGAGCAGGAATACTTCGCTGATGGGATGGTCGATGACATCATCACCGGCTTGTCGCGCATCAACTGGCTGTTTGTTATCGCGCGAAACTCAAGCTTCGCCTACAAAGGCCGGACGGTGGACGTGAAGCAGGTCGGGCGCGAGCTCGGCGTGCGCTATGTGCTCGAAGGCAGTGCACGCAAGCTGCTTGACCGCGTGCGCATCACCGGCCAGCTGATCGATGCATCGACAGGGGCGCACGTGTGGGCCGAGCGCTATGACCGCAGGTCCGAGGACATTTTCGCCCTTCAGGATGAAATTGCGCTGTCGGTTGTCGGCGCCATAGCGCCGAGCCTGCGACGCGCCGAAGTCAACAGGGTCAAACGCAAACGGCCCGACAGCCTCGATGCCTACGACCTTGTCCTCCAGGCTCAGCCTGACGTCGATTCAGGCATGCCGGAGCAGGTGACGCGAGCGCTCTTGCTGCTCGAACGTGCGATCGAACTCGATCCCGCCTATGCGCTCGCGCATGGCAACGCGGCGATGTGCCACCATTGCCTCTTCCTCCGCGCCGGTCTGCAAGAGATCAACCGTGCCGCTTCGATCCGCCACGCGCGATTGGCCATCATCCATGGACAGGACGACGCGCTTGCTCTGACCTGGGCCGGATTTTCCATCGGCATGGATGGGCACGACCGCGCAGCCGCATTCATAGCATTGGAAGCTGCACTCGCCATCAGTCCGTCATCGGCGCTGACTTACATCCTCGGCAGCGTCATTCTCGGGTGGGGCGGGGAAGCCGAGCGCGCGATAGAATGGAGCGAGCGGGGCGTGCGGCTCAGCCCGTTCGATACTTGGGCTTGGGCCGCGTTTGACGCACAGGCGATGGGTCATTTCCGCCGCGGCCGCTATGAAGAAGCCGCGCGTGCGGCTTACAGGTCCGTTCAGGCCAATCCCGCACATAGCATCACTTATATGCAGTTGAGCGCGGCGCTCGCCAAACTCGGACGGCTTGAAGAGGCCAGGGCGGCTGCGGCCAGGGTCCTGGAACTGCACCCCACGTTTCGGTACAGCCGCCAATTTCTGGGCGTGAACTGTGCTCCGGAGCTTGCAGCACCTCTTGGCGATGCTCTGCGAGCAGCCGGATTGCCAGAGTAGCTGTCCAACTTGCCCATTCGAGCACTGACTTCCCTAAACAGATGTATCGCGACCAATCCGCTCAGACGTGAGCGTTGCCGGTGCTATGCCAGAACCACGTGGCCGGCGCTGATCGCGGCGTCGAGCGATGCGCTGTCGTGATAGGGGAAGCCGGTGAGCGTGGCGTGGTAGTCGCCGTGATCGACCATCAAATTGCCGGCGGCGTCGAAGGTGAGGTCGCTTCGGGTAATAACGAACGGGTCCGGCAAGGCGATCGGGCCGACCGGCGACTCCAGGTGAAGCGGCGACAGGGAGGAAAAGTCAAAGATCGTGGTGTCGGTCGCCCCCTGAATGCTGATCGTGCCGCTGCCGGCCCGCTCGTCAAGAAGCAGCCGGTCTGAGCCGTCGGTGCCGATAAGATCGCCCCCTCCCATCCAGATCGTGTCGCTGCCGGAGCCGCCGATCAGGGTATCGGGCACGAAGGCGCCGCCGATCAGGGTGTCGTTGCCTGGCCCGCCAATGACGGTGGCGGGGGAGGCATTGAGGGTGCTGGTGTCGATCCAGTCATCGCCGGGGCCGCCATTGGCGTGGATCAAGGGCGCGCTGGCATGTGCATCGAATGCGACGACGATCGTGTCGTTTCCCGAACCGGTATTAACAGTGACGCTGCCGACTGTTCCGGGCGGCGACAGCGGAATAATTACGAAATCGTTCGTGGTATCAGCATCAGTGGTGGCAACGTTACTAACGGTCGTATTACTGATAGAGGCATTGCTGATATTGGTATTATTGGTGGCGGCGTTACCGATGGAGACGTTGCTGCTATCGACAGCACCGAAAGTGGTCTCGAAATTGGCACTTCCAAAAATCGCGTTATCAGTCATGATGTTACCGATACTCACATCACTGATGGCGGCATTCCCGAAAGTGAAACCGAGCTCGGTTAGCAGGGAAGCGTCGCTCATAAGCTGGTCCTCGCTGAATCTGCGCTTCGCTCCTTTTGCGGTTGCGCAGTCAGGACGAACGACGGATCGACAAATCCGTCCCAGGAAATCGGCTCCCCCGAAGGCGTTAGTCCGTCAGGTTGGTCCGTGAGGATCGGGAGGCGGGACCGGTGCCGGCGTGCTTCCCGGCCTGCCGCAATCTGGCTAAGCTGCGGCAAATGGTTGGCTGGAGGATGACGAGATGGCGGTACGGGTGGCGATCAACGGGTTCGGCCGGATCGGCCGGCTGGTGCTGCGCGCGGCCTACGAGCACCGGCATACCGAAATCGAGGTCGTCGGCGTCAACGATCTGGGGCCGGTCGCGACCAACGCGCACCTCCTCAAATACGACAGCGTGCACGGCCGCTTTCCGGGCGAGATCACGACCGGCGAGGACTGGATGGATATCGGCCGCGGCAAAATCCGCGTCACCGCCGAGCGCGACCCGGCGAAGCTGCCGTGGAAGGATCTCAATGTCGATGTCGCGCTCGAATGCACCGGCATTTTTACCAAGCGCGAGGCCGCGGCGAAGCATCTCGAAGCCGGCGCCAAAAAGGTCATCATCTCGGCCCCGGCCGATGGCGCCGACATGACCGTCGTGATGGGGGTCAACCACGACGAGCTGAAGCCGTCGCACAAGGTCATCTCGAACGCCTCGTGCACGACGAATTGTCTCGCGCCGGTCGCCTATGTGCTGAACCAGGGGATCGGCATCGAGCGCGGCTATATGACGACAATCCACGCTTATACCGGCGACCAGAACACCGTCGATACCCTGCATCACGATCTTCGGCGGGCGCGGGCGGCGGCGGTGTCGCTGATCCCGACCTCGACCGGCGCGGCGCGCGCCGTGGGCCTCGTCCTGCCGGCCCTCAAGGGCAAGCTCGACGGTACCGCGATCCGCGTGCCGACCCCCAACGTGTCGCTGATCGACTTCAAGTTCGACGCGGCCCGCGAAACCTCGCCCGACGAGGTCAATTCGCTGATGGAAGACGCCGCGAACTCGAACCGCTTCAAGGGCATTGTCGGCATCAACCGGGATGCGACCGTATCGGTCGATTTCAACCACGACTCGCACAGCTCGACCTTCGACGTGACGCAGACCCAGGTACTCGACAAGCGCTTCGTGCGCGTCCTCTCCTGGTACGACAACGAATGGGGCTTCTCGAACCGCATGGTCGAGGTCGCCGCCCATTTCGGCG
>DASUKH010000228.1:0-2180 GCA_036278835.1 Allostellaceae bacterium | reverse complement strand
GGCAAAACGGCGGCCGAAGCGGAACCGCAGCTTCTTCCAGTGCAGCCGGGCGGCAGGCAGGTATTGCGGCAACAGGCGGAAATTGTCCGGGACGAGGTCGATCGTGCGCACCCCGAGCGTTGCGACCGTATAGCCGCCGTCCATCCGCTTGCGATAGCCGAACAGGCCGCCCGAGGCGGAAATCTCGGGGCCGCCGTCGAGCCGTTCGGTGCGCATCACCGAGCCCAGCACCTTCAGCTGCGGCAGTTCGGTGCCGAGATTGCCGCAAAACAGGCGCGACCACGCGCCGCCCGCCAGCACGACGGACTGGCAGGCGACGCGACCCTTTTCGGTCACCACCGCCGCGACCCGGCCGGCCGCCGTCTCGATGCCGCGCGCGGCGCAACCCTGGACGATGGCGGCGCCGCGCCGCCGCGCCGCCGCGGCGATCGCCGGCGCCGCCATCTGCGGTTCGGCCTTGCCGTCGCTCGCGGTGTAGAGCGCGCCGGCCCAAGACTTCGCCGAGCCGGGCAAGAGCCGCGCCACCTCGGCGCCGTCGATGGCGCGGGTGTCGAGCTGGTACTCGCGGGCGTGGTCGAGCCAGCCTTCCAGCCGCGCCAGGTCGTTCTGCGTCTCGGCCAGATACATGATGCCGCAGGTGCGGAAGCCGGTCTCGGCCTCGACCGTCTCGTTCATGTCCTGCCAGAGGCGCAGGCTTTCGATGACCAGCGGGATCTCGCGCGGGTCGCGCGCCATCTTGCGGCACCAGCCCCAGTTGCGGCTCGACTGCTCGCCGGCGATGTGCCCCTTTTCAACGAGCGCGGTCGATATGCCCTGCTCGGCGAGGAACAGCGCGGCGCTGGTGCCGATGATGCCGCCACCGATGATCACCACATCGGCGCGCGCCGGCAGTTTCTCATCGCCCGCAACCGGATCGACCAGCGGCGCCGCCATTTGTTTGTCTCCCTTTCCCTTCCGTACCCGTAGGGCGGGTGAGCGCAGCGTAACCCGCCACCGGCCCCAAGGGAATTGGCGGCTTGCGCTACGCTTCACCCGCCGTACAACAGAGTCACAGCTGGTCCAACTTGTGGCGGATTTTTGGGATGAGGTCGAGCGATGGCGGCGGTGACGATCGGGATTGCCGGTTTGGAGGACACCAAATCGCGGATGCTCGACGCGTTCGGGGGACGTGAGCAGGGGGCCTTCATCAGCTTTGCGAGTATCGAGTTGCTTTGGAAAGTGATGACGCCCAAACGCTGGGAATTGCTGCGCGCGATGGCCGGGTCCGGCCCGCTCGCTGTCCGCGAACTGGCCCGAAGGGTCGGCCGCGACGTCAAATCGGTTCACACCGATTTATCGGCGCTGCTGAAATCCGGCATCCTCGACCGCACCGACGACGGCCGCATCGTCTTCCCCTACGACGAAATCCACGTCGATTTCGTCCTGCGTGCGGCGTAACAGGGCTATCGGCCGGCGGCGGCGCGTTCGAGGTTGAGCGCGAGGAGGCGGGCGAGCGCTTCGTCCTCGCCGATATCGGCGGGCCAGCCGTAGGCGGCGGCGACCGCCGCGTCGAGGTCGCGGTGGGCACCGTCGAGCCAGGTCGGGCGCTGGTTATAGAGATTGGTCAGGGTGCGGGTCTTGAGGACCGCGGCGGCCTCAGGGTTGCGCGGCAGCTTCCGGTCGGGATAGCCGGGGACCACCTCCGGCACATGCTCGACAAGATCGGGCGGGCTGAGCCACGCCTCGCGCAACTCATCGAGCCGCCGCGCCGCCGCGGCAATCGGGATCGCGCGCGGATCACTCGCATACTGCGTCGCCGAGAGTTTCGGCGTCAGGCCCTCGGGAAAGGGAAACGTCTCAAACGTGGTCAAGGGGGTGTAACGGGGCCGATCTTCCAGGCTCGTGCCCAGCCGAAGTGCCCAGGCGTCATGGAAGCGGCTTTGCAGAATGCCAAATGTTGTTTCGTCATCACGCGCGGTGATGATCAACTGAGAGTCCGGGCAGATTGTTCGGGGTTTCCAGCAGAAAATTCGATGTTTCGCGACTCGAGGGGTGCAGATGTACCGGTTTAGTTGGTCGATGTTCTGCCACATGCCGGGGCGCGGCTCGACGTGGCGCCACCAGAAGCGGCGATAAGCCTCGCGCCGGTTCTTTTCCCTCTCTGGTTTCACGTGTTCGAGGCAGTAGGCGAAGGGCGCCTC
>DASUKH010000227.1:0-26292 GCA_036278835.1 Allostellaceae bacterium | reverse complement strand
GCGGTGGCGGAGCGCCTCGCCGGCCAGCAGACGCGGGTCGAATACGAGGCGATCCCGGCGGTCGTCTATACGTGGCCGGAGGTGGCCGCGGTCGGGCTGAGCGAGGAGGAACTGAAGGCACAAGGGGTCGATTACCGGGTCGGCAAATTCCCGTTCACCGCCGCCGCCCGCGCCCGCACCAACGGCGACACCGACGGCTTCGTCAAAATCCTCGCCGAGACCGCCACCGACCGGGTGCGCGGCGTCCATATCATCGGCCCCGATGCCGGCACGATGATTGCCGAGGCGACGCTGGCGCTCGAATTCGGCGCCTCGTCCGAGGACATCGCCCGCACCTGCCACGCCCACCCGACCCTGCCGGAGGCGCTAAAGGAAGCCGCTCTCGCGGTCGCCGGGAGGGCGGTCCATATTTGAGGCGGCTGCGCTTGATTTATATTGATCTTACCCCGATTTATCCGATTCCGATAAACCGGGGTAAGGTCAGCATAAATGGACCCGCGCCGCAATCCCTATGCACCCGGAGCGGGCACGCCGCCTCCGGAGCTGGCTGGTCGCGACGATCTCATCGAAAGGAGCGCCATCGCGCTGGATCGGATTCGCGCCGGCCGGGCGGCACGCAGCTTCATCCTGTACGGTCTCAGAGGTGTCGGGAAAACGGTCCTCCTGAACCGGGTGCAGAGAGAGGCCGATGCGCGCGGCTTTGCGACCGCAAAAATGGAGGCGCCCGAGGGCCGATCGCTGCCCGCCTTGCTCGCGCCCAACCTCCGTACTCTGCTCCTGCGGCTTGATCAGGGAGCAAAGGCGAAAGCCGCGATACACAGAGCGTTGCGGGCCTTGGCGGGATTTTCACGCAGCCTGAAATTCAAGTACCAGGACATCGAGCTGGGATTGGATTTTGATCCCGAGGCCGGTCTGGCAGACAGCGGAAATCTCGATGCCGATTTGGCGGCGCTCTTGATATCGGTCGGCAAGGCCGCCGCCGATCGCGATACCGCCGCCGCGATCTTTATCGACGAAATCCAGTACGTAGCCGAGGAGCAATTAGCCGCTCTGATCAGTGGTTTCCATAATGCCAGTCAGGCGCAAGTTCCGGTAACGATGGTCGCCGCCGGGCTACCTCAGATCGTCGGGCAAACCGGGCGCGCCAAATCGTATGCCGAGCGCCTGTTCGAATTTGTTCCAATCGATCGGCTCGATGCGGCTGCCGCGCGCACGGCGCTTTGCGTGCCGGCCCAAAAGGAAGATGTCGCGTTCGACGAGGCAGCCATCGCGGAGATACTCAGGCAAACTTATGGTTACCCTTATTTCCTTCAGGAATGGGGCAAGCACAGCTGGGATGTCGCCGATTCTTCCCCGATCTCACGCCAAGACGCGCAGCAGGCCACCGAACGCGCGCTTTCGGAGCTCGATGCCAGTTTTTTCCGGGTCCGCTTCGACCGGCTGAAGCCATCGGAGAAACGATATCTCCGCGCGATGGCGGATCTCGGGCCAGGTCCTCACCGCTCGGGGGATATTGCCGAGCGATTGCGCCGAAAGGTCACCAGCGTTGCGCCAAGCCGCAGCTCGCTGATCGCGAAAGGAATGATCTACAGCCCGGCACACGGGGATACTGCGTTTACGGTCCCCCTCTTCGACGGATTTATGAAGCGCACAATGCCCGCGATATGACGGCAGGCAGCGCATCGCCGGAATCAGCGCGCCCGCGGGTGGGCCGCTTCGTAGACGGCGAACAGGCGGGCGGTGTCGATGGCGGTGTAGCGCTGGGTGGTGGACAGGCTGGCGTGGCCGAGGAGTTCCTGGATCGCGCGCAAATCGCCGCCGCCCGCGAGCAGGTGGGTCGCGAAGCTGTGGCGCAGCGCGTGCGGCGTCGCTGTCTCGGGCAGACCTAGCGCCGCGCGCATCTCGGCCATCCGGCGCTGCACGAGGCGCGGATGCAGCGGCCCGCCGCGCGCCCCGACAAAGAGCGGCCCCTTGGCGGCGAGCGGGTGGGGGCAGGCGGCGAGGTAGGCCGCCACCGCGTCGCGCACCGCCGGCAGGATTGGCAGCAGCCGCTGCTTGTTGCCCTTGCCGGTGATCGTGATCTGCTCGCCGAGCGGCGCCGCGGCGCGGGTCAGGCCGAGCGCCTCTGAGATGCGCAGGCCGCTTCCGTAGAGGAGGGTCAGCACGGCGACGTCGCGGCGCGCCTGCCAGCCGCTCGCGACAAAGGCGTCCGGCGCCTCGATGATCTCGGCCGCATCCTCGACCGATAGCGGTTTCGGCACGCCGCGCGGTGCCTTCGGCGCTCGCAACACGGCGATCGCCGGGCAGGCGGCGAGGCCGCGGCGCTCCAAAAAGCGGAGGAAGCCGCGCACCACCGACAGGCCGCGCGCCACCGAGGCGCGCTCGACCTGCGCCGCGCGCCACGCCAGAAAGGCACGCAAATCGGCCGGCGACAGCGCGCCGATCGCGGCAAGGTCCGGCGCTTCGCCGAGATGCCCGGTGAGAAACCCGCAAAACCCGGCGAGGTCGCGCGTATAGGCGGCGAGGGTATGCGGCGAGGCGCGGCGCTCGCCGCCGAGCCAGCCTGCCCATGCTTCGATTGCCGCCCGCAAATCATCGGCGGCGGCGAACCGCGCCGGCGGTACCGGCTCGGGCAGCGGCGGAAAGCTTCTGTCGCGGATCGCTCCGCTCAGCCCGGCGGGTTCAGCCATTGCGCGATCGTGATGCCGAGCACGCGGGCGAGAAAGGTCAGGAGTTCGGCGCCGAGCCCGGGGTGGAAGCGGCCGGGCTGGCGGCTGCCGATGCAGAGGAGCCCGGCCGGCGCGCCGCGCCCGAAAGCGAGGCGCAGCAGGGCCTGCGAGCGCACCAGCCCGGCCGCGCCGCCGAACAAGGCCGCCTCGCCCGGCATGTCGGCGCGCATCAGGAGGCCGCGCTCGGGGCCGAGCAGCGCATCGACCGCGCCGGCCGTCAAGAGACGGATGCCGTAGAGGTTGAGCCGGCCCGGCGGCGCCGCGGTGCTGCTCTCGACCCCGATCGTCACGACATCGACGTCGAGCAGCACGGCGAGATCGGTCGAAGCGGTTTGCAGAAGCTGCTCGAAGCTCGATGCGGCGAGGATCGCCAGCGCTGCCTTGTGCACCCGTCCCTGGCTTGCCAGATTGCCGCGGCTGGCGGCGATCAGCGTGCGGTGCTCGATAGTGGCGCGCGCCAGATCGCGGCGCAGATGCTCGACCTGGAAATGCTGGAAATCGAATACCTCATCGCCGAACTCCCGTTGCGGCGACCGCAGCAGCCGCACCGCCTCCGGGTGGCGGTCGAGAAAATCGGGGTTGCGACGCAGATAGGCGATCACGTCGCGGTCGCGGAGTTCCCCCGTCGCCTCGGCCGGCTCGGGTCCGTCGGCTCCGGAGGCGAAGACGTGCGGGATGTCGCGCGGGCGATCGACCACGGCGCCGCTACCTCGCCCCGGCGGGGCGCGGCGGATGGCGGCAGAGCACGGCGGTAAACGTGGCGATCATTCGACGAAACCCAAGACCTCTATCAGAACCGGCCCGCCCGTCCTCGCGACCTGGTTTGGGCCAACCGGCAACGGGCGGAGTGTAGCGATGCCCGATTGCCGTGCCAACAGCCCCCAGGGGAGCGCGCCCGAAGCCGGTGAGGGGGCGCAACCGGCGAGGCCCCGCACCATGCGGGTCATGCTGCCGCTGCCGCTGCCCGAGCCGCTCGATTACCGGGCGCCGGTGGACGTGCGCGACATTATGCCGGGCTGTTTCGTGCGGGTGCCGCTCGGCACGCGGCGGCTGGTCGGCGTGGTGTGGGACGGCGAATCGGTGGGGGCGATGCCGCATGGTCGGCTGAAGCCGCTCGGCGAAATCCTGCCGGCGCCGCCGCTGCCGGTGGAAATGCGGCGCTTTGTCGAGCGCGCCGCCGCCTACACCATGACCCCTCCGGGGGCGGTGTTGCGGATGGCGATGAGCATCGAAGAAGCGCTGCTGCCGCCTCCCGCGCGCCGGGTCTGCGTCGCGACCCCGGCCGGGCTTGCCATCCTGGCGGCGGCCGAGAGTGGCCGCAAGTTGACCGCGCCGCGGCGCCGGGTACTGGAGGCGTTGCGCGACGGCCCGGCCGATACCGCGGCCGGGATCGCGCGCCGTGCCGGCTGCGGCGCCGGCGTCGTGCGCGGCCTGATCGCGGCCGGTTATGTCGCGGAGGAGGCTCGGCCGGCGGCGATCCTGATGCCGCCGCCGATCGATCCGGCGGCCGCCGGCCCGCTGCTGTCGCCCGAGCAGGGAAGCGCCGCGCACCGGCTGGTCGAGCAGGTCGAGGAGGGCGGGTTCGGCGTCACGGTGCTCGACGGGGTGACCGGCTCGGGCAAGACCGAGACCTATTTCGCGGCGATCGCGGCGGCCCTCGCCAAGGGGCGGCAGGTGCTGGTGCTGCTGCCCGAGATCGCGCTCGGGGCGCAATGGCTCGACCGCTTCCGCCGCCGTTTCGGGGCGATGCCGGTCGAATGGCATTCCGAAATCGGCCGTACCGCGCGGCGCGAGGCATGGCGGGCGGTGGCGGGGGGCCACGCGCGGGTCGTCGTCGGGGCGCGCTCGGCCTTGTTCCTGCCGTTTCCCGAACTCGGGCTGATCGTGGTCGATGAGGAGCACGACCATTCCTACAAGCAGGAGGACGGGGTCTGCTATCAGGCGCGCGACATGGCGGTGCTGCGCGCCCGGATCGCCGATATCCCGATCGTGCTGGTGTCGGCGACCCCGTCGCTCGAAACCGTCGTCAACGTGGCGCGCGGCCGCTATCGCCGCGTGTCGTTGCCGAGCCGCCATGCCGGCGCCAGCCTGCCCGAAATCGCGCTCCTCGATATGCGGCGCGAACGCCTGGAGCCGGGCCGCTTTCTGTCGCCGCCGCTCGCCGCCGCCATCGCGGAGACCCTTGAAGCGGGCGAGCAGGCGCTGTTGTTTTTGAACCGTCGCGGCTATGCGCCCTTGACCCTGTGCCGCGCCTGCGGGCATCGACTGTCCTGCCCGCACTGCACGTCCTGGCTGGTCGAGCACCGCTTTACCGGACAATTGCTCTGCCACCATTGCGGGCATGCTGAAGCGGTGCCGGCCTTGTGCCCCGAATGCCTGACCGCCGACACCCTGGTTGCCTGCGGGCCGGGGGTCGAGCGGCTGCGCGAGGAGGTGGCGGCGCGTTTTCCCGAAGCGCGCACGGCGCTGATGGTCAGCGACCTCTTGACCGGGCCGCACGCCGCCGCCGAACTTGCGGAGGCGATGGCGACGCACCGCTACGATTTGCTGATCGGCACCCAGATCGTCGCCAAGGGGCATCATTTCCCGATGCTGACCCTGGTCGGGGTGGTCGATGCCGATCTCGGCCTCACCGGCGGCGATCTGCGCGCCGCCGAGCGGACCTATCAGCTGCTGCACCAGGTCGCCGGCCGCGCCGGGCGCGAGGAGCGGCCGGGCCGGGTCCTGATCCAGACCTACATGCCGGAGCAGCTGGTGATGCAGGCTTTGGCCAAGGGCGACCGCGACGGGTTTCTCGCCGCCGAGGCGGCGGCCCGGCGGGCCGCCGGGCTGCCGCCGTTCGGCCGGCTGGCGGCATTGATCGTCAGCGCCGACGATGCCGAAAATGCCGATTTCGCCGCCCGCGCCCTCGCCCGCGCCGCCCCGCAACTGCCAGGGGTTCAGGTGCTCGGGCCGGCGCCGGCGCCGCTCGCGGTATTGCGCCGCCGTCATCGCCGGCGGCTCCTCGTCAAGGCGGCGCGCGACGTAAACCTGCAGGCGGTATTGCGCGCCTGGCTCGGGCGGGTGCGGCTCGGCGGCTCGGCCCGCCTGCAGGTCGATATCGACCCGTACAGCTTTCTGTAGGGTGGGCTGAGCGCCAGCGAAGCCCGCCATCCCGACCGGTGGGTGGATTGATGGGCTTCGCCCGGCTGACGCCGGGTTCAGCCCATCCTACGGTGCTTGACAGAGCCGCCCGGCCGCGCGTCACTGCGGCTTCGCCCATCGACCGACGGAGCCGACGATGCTCGACGCCTACATGTACACGGGTCTGCGCAGCCCCTTCGGCCGGCATGCCGGCGCGCTCGCGAAATTGCGGCCCGACGACATGCTCGCGTCGGTGATCGCCAAAGTCGTTGCCGATAGCGGCTTCGCGCCCGAGAAAATCGAGGATGTCGTTGTCGGCTGCGCCAATCAGGCCGGCGAGGACAGCCGCTGCGTCGCGCGCCACGCCGCGCTGGTCGCCGGGCTGCCGATCGAAATCCCCGGTTCGGTGCTGCAGCGCAATTGCGGCTCCGGCCTCAACGCGATCGCGATGGCGGCGCAGGCGATCACCTGCGGCGAGGGCGACGTGTTTGTCGCCGGTGGGGTCGAGAGCATGAGCCGGGCGCCGTTTGTCATGGGCAAGGCCGAGGCGCCGTTCAGCCGCGAGGCGCGCGTCTTCGACACGACGATCGGCGCGCGCTTTGCGAACCCGAAGGTCGAGGGCCGCTACGGCGCCGACACGATGCCGGAAACCTCCGACAACCTTGCGCGCGAATACCAGATCACCCGCGAGCAGGCCGACACCTTCGCCGAGGGGTCGCAACGCAAATACGCCGCCGCCAAGGCCGACGGGTTTTATTCGGGCGAGATCACCCCGGTCGAAGTGCCGGCCGGCCGCGCCGGGCCGGTCACCGTCGCCGAGGACGAGCACCCGCGCCCCGGCACCGACATGGCGGCGCTCGCCCGGCTGCGCCCCTTGTTCAAGGACGGTGTGACCACCGCCGGCAACGCCTCGGGCATCAATGACGGCGCGGTGGCGATGATCGTCGCCAGCCGCGCCGCCGGGGAGAAGGCCGGCGCCAAGCCGATCGCGCGGATCCTGTCGTCGGCGGTGGCCGGGGTCGAGCCGCGGATCATGGGGTTCGGCCCGGTGCCGGCGGCGAAGAAGGCATTGGAGCGCGCCGGGTTGTCGCTCAAGGACATGGATGTCATCGAGATCAACGAAGCCTTCGCGGCGCAGGTCCTGGCCTGCCTGCGCGGCCTCGAACTCGGTTTCGACGACAGCCGGGTCAACCCGAATGGCGGCGCCATCGCGATCGGCCATCCCCTGGGCGCTTCGGGGCCCCGCATCGCGCTGACCGCGGCCCGCCAGTTGCAGCGCACCGGCGGCCGCTATGCCCTGGTCGCGATGTGCGTCGGGGTCGGCCAGGGCATCGCGACGGTGCTGGAGCGGGTGTAGAGCCGGCTTTTTTACTTCACCCTCTCCCCCATCGGGGGAGAGGGTGGGGGTGAGGGGGCATCGGCGCCCCGGCCCTCACCCACCAAGCGCTCTGCGCTTGGTCCCCCCTCTCCCGCGGTGCAGGAGAGGGTTTACTGTTCCACCCGCACCAAGGCGTGGCGCTTGCGGCCGGCGCTGAGCTTGAGGCGGCGGTCGGGGTCGAGATCGGCCAAGGTCACCGGCTGCAATTCGCTCTCCACCACCCGGTCGTTGAGGCGGGCGCCGCCGCCTTTGATCAGCCGGCGAGCGTCGCCGTTCGAGGCGACGAGGCCGGCGCGGGCGAACAGCTCGAAGGCCGGGATGCCGTGTTCCAGGGCGGCGCGCGGCACCGCGACCAGCGGCAGCGCCTCGCCGGCACCGCCGGCTTCGAACACCTCGCGGGCCGTTTCGGCCGCTGCGTCAGCGGCGGCGCGGCCGTGGGCCAGGGCCGTCGCCTCGGTCGCCAAAACCTTCTTCGCCTCATTGATCTCGCTCCCCGAGAGGCGTTCGAGGCGGCCGATCTCCGGGAGCGGCAGCTCGGTGAAGAGGCGCAGAAAGCGGCCGACATCGCCGTCCTCGGTGTTGCGCCAGAACTGCCAGTAATCATAGGCCGTCAATCGCTCGGGGTTGAGCCAGACGGCGCCTTGCGCGCTCTTGCCCATCTTGGCGCCGGAGGCGGTGGTGACGAGCGGGGTCGTCAGGCCGAAGAGGGTGCGCCCGTCGCTGCGCCGGGCGAGGTCGACCCCGGCGACGATGTTGCCCCACTGGTCGGAGCCGCCCATCTGCATCTCGCAATCGCGGCGCCGCGCCAGTTCGAGAAAATCGTAAGCCTGCAAGACGAGATAGTTGAATTCGAGAAACGACAGCGGCTGGTCGCGGTCGAGGCGCAGGCGGACGCTGTCCTGGGTCAGCATACGGTTGACCGAGAAATGCCGGCCGACATCGCGCAGAAACGGGATGTAGCGCAATTCGTCGAGCCAGTCGGCGTTGTTGACCATCACCGCATCGAGCGGGCCGTCGCCGAACTCAAGGAAATTGCCGAATACCTTGCGGATGCCGGCCATGTTGCGGGCGATCGTCGCATCGTCGAGCAGCTGGCGCGCCTCGTCCTTGCCGGACGGGTCGCCGATCCGCGTCGTGCCGCCGCCCATCAGCACGATCGGCTTGTTGCCGGTCCGCTGAAACAGGCGCAACAGCATGATCGACATCAGATTGCCGATATGCAGGCTGTCCGCGGTGCAGTCGTAGCCGACATAGGCGACCAGCGGACCCTGGCACAGCCGGCTGTCGAGCGCCGCGGAATCGGTGCATTGGTGGATGTAGCCGCGCTCCCCGGCGGCGGCGAGGAAGGCGGAGCGGCGTGTGGCGGGTTCGGGCGGCATGGCGGCGTTTATATGCCTACGTCGCTCGCATTGGACCACCCCTTTGACCGAGGCTCAGTCCGGCCAGCGTTGATGCAGCCAGAACCACTGCTCGGGGCGGGCGCGAATCCAGCCTTCGAGGGTGCGGTTGACGGCCGCCGTCAATTCGCCGATTGCGGCGGCACGCTCGCCGCGCGGCAGCTTCAGCGGCGGCTCGATGGTCAGGCGGTACCGCGCTCCGCGCAGCCGCTCGACGCGAACCGGCAAGACGGCGCAGTCGAAATGCAAGGCCAGCATCGCCAGCGACGGGGCGGTCATTGCCGGCCGCCCGAAAAACGGCACGGCGATGCCGTCATTGAGCTTCTGGTCGGCCAGGAGGCTCAGATTGGCGCCGCGTTTCAGCGCCGCCAGGGCGCGGCGCGAGGCTACCGCGCCTTTCGGGATGAACTCGCTGCCGCCGCCGCGAAACCGCGCGATCATGCGATCGACCAGCGGGTTATTGGCGGCGCGGTAAATCTGCGCGACGTCGATGCCGTATTGCCCCGCGGCGAGGGCGGCGATTTCCCAATTGCCGAGATGGCCGCCGAAGAGGATTGCCGGGCTTCCCTCGGCGCGCGCCCGGTTGAGGTGCTCGATGCCGCGCGTCTCGACCCGCCCGCCCGGCGCAAACACGCGGATGCGTTTCAGATGCGGGTACTCCGCCGCGACCCGTCCGAGATTGTCCCACATGCCGCGCACAATCCGCTCGATCTCGGCCGGGTCGAGATCGGGCAAGGCGGCGCGCAAATTGCGGCGGGCCCGGTTGGAGATGCCGAGACGCGGCCCGATCAGGCGGGCGATGGCGCCGCCCGCCGCCGAGGCGAGGTCGAGCGGTAAGGCCGCCGACGCTGCGAAAAACAATGCCGCGCCGGCCGCCTCGAGCCGGTGCTTCCAGCGCCCCGGCGCGGCGGGCGGCTCAGCCGCGAGCGGCGCTTCGGCGGTGTCCATCGGCTTGCCCAAGCACGCCGGAGAGGAGCCGGCCGGCGTCGGCCGGGTCCTGCCAGCGCAGCCTGATTTCGAGCACCTCGATCCCGGAACGCCAGGGTTCCGGCAGGCGCGCCCAATCCTTCGCCGTCGTGACGAGGCGGGCATCGCTATGCGCCGCCGCCTCGCGCAGCCGGGCGATCTCGTGCTGCGAAAAACGGTGGTGATCGGCAAACGGCTGTGCTGCGACGAGCACCGTCCCGATCCCGCGCAGGCTGGCGAAGAATTTTTCGGGCCGGCCGATGCCGGCGAAGGCCATGACCCGCGCGCCGGCAAAACGCTCGCCGGCGACCGGCTCAAGCCGGGCGCGCAACGTCGGGCACGATGCCGCAAGCAGAGCCGGCGGCGCGGCGCCGTCGCCGAGCAGCACGACCGCATCGCTGCGCCCGAGGCAAGCGGCGGCCGGCTCGCGCAACGGCCCGGCCGGGATGCCCCGGCCGTTGCCGAAACCGAACTCGGCATCGACCACCAGCAGCGAGAGGTCTTTTGCAACGGTCGGGTTCTGCAAGCCGTCATCGAGGATAATTGCGGCGGCGCCGGCCTCGGTCGCCGCGCGCACCCCGGCGGCGCGGTCGCGCGCCACCCAACACGGCGCCGCCGCGGCAATCATCAGCGGCTCGTCGCCGACCGCGGCGGCATCGTGCACCATCGGATCGACCCGCAGCGGTCCCGCCAGCCTGCCGCCATAGCCGCGGCTGACGATATGCGCGGCGATCCCCGAGGCCCCCAGCATTTCAGCCAGCCCCAGCACGACCGGGGTCTTGCCGGCGCCGCCGGCGACCAGATTGCCAACGCAGATCACCGGCACCGGCGCGCGGTAGGGCGAGGCCGCAAGCTGCCGCCGCCGCGCCGCCGCGGTCCATGCGGCACTGAGCGGCGACAGCAGCGCCGCGGCGATGCCGGGCGGCCGCCCCCAGAATTCAGGCGCGCGCATCGGCGCCGAGCACCGCGTCCGCGATGGCGTTCGCCGGTTTTTGCCGAAGCTCGCGCGGCCCCGCGACCGGCGCCAGCGCGTCGAGCCAGGGCGCGATGGTCTGCAACGCGTCGTCGAGCACCCGGTCGCCGTCGGCCGCGACCCGCGCCGCCGCGCCGGCGCGGGCATCGCGCGTGGCCGGGTCGGCGAGCAGGCGCGACGCCGCCTCGGCGAGGCTCTGCGGATCGTGCACCGTTACCGTCGCGTCGGCAGCGGCGAGCGCCGCCGCCATCGCGGCGCAGTTGGTCATGTCGGGGCCGTGCACGATCGCGCAATCAAGGCGCGCCGCCTCGAACGGGTTGTGCCCGCCCTTGCCGGCGAGCGAGCCGCCGATCAGCGCGATCCCGGCCAGCCGGTAGAAGAGGCCAAGCTCGCCGAGCGTGTCGGCGAGGTAAATGTCGGTATCGACGGCGACCCTCTCGCCGGCGCCGCGCCGCGCCACCCGCGATCCCTGTTCGCGCAGCATCCCGGCAATTGCCGGGCCGCGCGGCGGGTGGCGCGGTGCGAGGATCGTCAGCACTTGCGGATGGTCGGCGGCGATCCGCAGATGCGCGGCGGCGACGATCTCCTCTTCGCCCGGGTGGGTGCTGGCCGCCAGCCAGACTGGGCGCCCGCCGATGTCGCGCGCCAGCCGGGCCAGCGCCCGCTTGTCGGCGGCAAGCGGCGGCGCCGCCGCCTTCAAATCGCCGACGCTGAAGACGGAGGTCGCGCCGAGCCGGCGCAGCCGGTCGGCCTGCACCGCATCCTGCGCCAGGCACAGGGCGAAAGAGCCGATGATCGACCGCGCCAGCCCCGGCGCCCGCCGCCAGCGCGCGGCCGAGCCGGCGGAAAGTCGGGCGTTGACCAGCAGCATCGGGATGCGCCGTTGGCGGGTCGCGAGGACGAGGTTCGGCCATAGCTCGGATTCGACCCAGATCGCAAGATCGGGCCGCCAGTGATCGAGAAAGCGCGCAACGGCGCCGGGCAGATCGACCGGCACGTATTGATGGCGGGCGCGGCATGGCAGCCGGGCGGCCGCGAGCCGGGCGGCGGCGACGGTGCCGGTGGTCAGCAGTATCTCAAGAGCCGGGCGCTCGCGGAGGATGCGCTCGATCAGCGCCATGACCGAGGCGGCCTCGCCGACGCTCGCCGCATGCAGCCAAAGGAGCGGCCCCGGCGGCCGCGGCATCGCGGCGATGCCGAAGCGCTCCCCGAGCCGTGCCTGGTCCTCCTTGCCGCGCCGGCAGCGCGCCCGCAGGCAGGCCCGCACCGCCGGCGCGGCGGCGGCAGTCAGCGCGCGGTAGGCGAGGGGCCAGAGGTTCATTGTCATCGCTGCGAGCGATGCGATTCAAATCCCTCTCCCGCATTGCTGGAGAGGGCGCCTTCGGGCGCAGCCCGGAGGCGGGTGAGGGCGCCCGACGGCGAAACACCCTCACCCTCCCAGCGCTCCGCGCCGGGCCCCTCCCTCTCCCGCAATGCGGGAGAGGGTTTTCTCTCGACGAGCTGGTCGGCCTCGGCGGAGAGATCGTTCATGCGCGCCTGTACCAGGAGGCGGGCCTGTTCGAGGCCGTCCTCGTCGAGGTCGCGCGGGATTTCGATTGGTTCGCCCCACAGGAACACGCCGCGCCCGAACGGCAGGGCGAGGTGAAACCGGTCCCAGCTGTCGAGAACGAGCCGGCGGCTGGTTGCGAAGGTGACCGGCACGATCGGCACGCCGGCGAGGCGGGCGAGGTTGACGATACCGGCGCTCGCTACGCCGGCCGGCCCGCGCGGCCCGTCCGGGGTGATGCCGACGCAATCGCCCACCTCGAGCCGCTTCAGCATCCCCCGCAGCGCCACGGAGCCGCCGCGCCTTGTCGATCCGGCGATCGACTGCACCCCGAAATAGGTTACCGCGTCGGCGATGATCCGCCCGTCGCGATGCGCCGAAATCAGCATGTGCATCGGCGCGAGGCGCTGCCATGCCATCGGGATCAGCAACAGCCGTCCATGCCAGAACGCCAGGATGAAGCTGCGCCCCTCGGCGCGCAGCCGCCCCGGCGCCTCGCCGCCGATCACGGTCCATCGGTTGGTCGCGTATACGAAGCGGATGTAGAGGTGGATCAGCCAGCACAACGAATGGCGCAGCCGGGCGCTGCGCAGAACCCGGCGGCCCCACCGGCTCGGCGCCCTCACTGCGCCGCCCCGGCCACCGCCGCCGCGGGCGCGTCACCCTGCCCCGTGGCGAACTGCGTCTCGTACAGCCTTGCATAGAGGCCGCGGCGGGCGAGCAGCTGGGCGTGCCGCCCGGTCTCGACGATCCGGCCGCGATCCATGACGCAGATCAGGTCGGCGCCGACCACGGTGGACAGGCGATGGGCGATGACGAGCGTCGTGCGCCCGCGCATCAGGCGGCGCAAGGCCGTCTGCACCTGCCGCTCGGTCTCGCTGTCGAGCGCCGAGGTCGCCTCGTCGAGCAAGAGGATCGGCGCGTCCTTCAACATCGCCCGCGCGATCGCAAGGCGCTGCCGCTGGCCGCCCGACAGGCGCACCCCGTGCTCGCCGACCGGCGTGTCGTAGCCCTGCGGCAGATCGGCGATAAAGGCGGCGGCGCCGGCCGCCTCCGCCGCCGCCTCGATCGCCGCCGCCGGCGCGCCGAACCTGCCATAGGCGATGTTGGCGCGCACCGTGTCGTCGAAGAGCGTGATCTCCTGCGACACCAGCGCGATGGCGCCGCGCAGCGAGGCGAGGGTGACCGAGCCGATCTCCTGGCCGTCGATCGTGATCCACCCGCCATCGACCTCGTAAAAGCGCGGGATCAGGTTCAGCACGGTCGATTTGCCGGCGCCCGACGGGCCGACCAGCGCCACCGTGCTGCCGGCCGGCGCGGTGAACGAGATATCGTCGAGCGCGACAGTGCCGGGATGATAGCCGAAGCGCACGGTCTCGAACCGAACCTCGCCGCCGGCGATCCGCAGCGGGCGGGCGCCGGGGCGGTCGCGGATCGCTGGTTCGAGGTCGAGCACCTCGAAGACGCGCTGCGCTGCCGCCAGCCCCTCCTGGAGCGAGGCGTTCAAGACGGCGAGGCTCTTGACCGGCTGATAGGCCAAGAGCAGCGCGGTGATGAAGGAGAAGAACGTGCCCGGCGTGCGGCCGCCGGCGATCACCTCGTAGCCGCCATAATAAATCACCAGCGCGATCGCCGCGCCGCCCAGCACCTCCATCATCGGGCCGGCGCGCAACCGGGTGCGGTTGGCGCGATCGACCAAGCCGTAGATGCGCTCGAAGAGGGCGCCGGCGCGGCCCTCCTCATAGCCCTCCATACCGTACGCCTTGACGTGGCGCGCGCCCTGGAAATTCTGGTTGAGCAGCGTCGTCAGCTGGCCCAGCTCGACCTGGGTGTTGACCGAGACGCGGCGCATCCGCCGGCCGATCCGCACGATTGGCCGGATCGCCAGCGGGAAGGCGATAAACGCGACGAGCGCCAGCCGCCAATCCTGATAAAACATCACCGCGACGAGGCAGACGACCGTCACCAGGTCGCGGCCGATCGCGGTCATGACGCTCGCCGCGGCGCTCCGCAGCAGACCGACATCGTTCATCAGGCGCGAGATCAGGATGCCGCTCGGATTCGCATTGAAATAGGCGAGGTCGGCGCGGACCAGACGGGCGAATAGCGAGCGCTGGACATCGGTCACGACGCGCTGGCCGACCCGCGCCATCATCAGCGACTGGGCATAATCGGCGGCGCCCTTGATCAAGGCCAAGGCGAGCGCCGCGCCGGCCAGCCACAAGAGCAGCGAGGAATCGCGGGCGATAAAGATGCGGTCGAGCACCGGCTGCATCAGCCAGGCGCGCAGCGCGGTCGCGCCGCCGCCCAGCGCCATGCAGACAAAGGCGAGCGCGATCCGGTGCGCATGGCGCCAGATGAACTCGCGCACCAGCCGGCGCACCAGCGCCAAGGACGGCGCGCCGTCGTGCGGAATAAGCGATCTGTCGCGCATCGGGTTCCCGACGCAGTGTTAGGGGCGGCGCGCTGCCTTGGCAAGCCCGGCGGCTCGGCCGATGCGGCGATGCTTGTGCCGGGGCGGTATCAATGTCCTGATTCGGTCACACCGTTTCAACATCGTCGTCCCGGCGCAGGCCGGGACCTACCCCGCCGTCGGGCAGCGGCTGAGACGTGGATACCGGCCTTCGCCGGTATGACAAAAAGAGGCAATCTGATCCGCCGAATTTCTGGTTACTCCCATAGGTCCCTTGGCCGGGCTTGTTCCGAACACCCACGCCTTGAAGCGCTTCAACTGCAGCAGCAAGACGTGGATGCCCGGAGCAAGTCCGGGCACGGGGATATCTGCGATCGCCGAGACGTGCCATTTACAACCGGTTTGGGGCAGGCCGACCATGACGGAGGTGATGCAATGTGATCGAAGCCGCGCTAATCGGAGGGCGACGCGAGCGATCCGACCATGAAGGGCGGTCATGAAACCGGCGAACCTGTTGTTTATCCTGTCCGACGAGCACAACCCGAGGGTCCTCGGCGCGGCCGGGCATCCGATCGTCAAGACGCCGAACCTCGACCGGCTGGCGGCCGGTGGGGTGCGGTTCTCGTCGGCCTATTGCAACTCGCCGATCTGCGTGCCGTCGCGCGCTGCACTGGCGACCGGCCGCCATGTCCACCAGATCCGCTTCTGGGACAACGCCATCCCCTATGACGGCAGCGTCGCAAGCTGGCACCACCGGCTGCGTGAGGCGGGACACGAGGCTGTCTCGATCGGCAAACTGCATTTCCGCGGCGCCGACGACGATAACGGGTTCAGCGAGGAGGTGATGCCGCTGCACGTCGTCGACGGCATCGGCGACCCGCTCGGCTGGCTGCGCGACCCGCTGCCGGTGCGCAAGGCGGCGTTGCGCCTCGCGGCCGACGCCGGTCCCGGCGATTCGAGCTATCAGCAATATGACGAGCGGATCACCGCGGCGGCGATCGACTGGCTGAAGGCGCGGGCGGCGTCGCCGCCCGAAAAGCCGTGGGTGTTGTTCGTGTCGCTGGTCTGCCCGCACTTTCCGCTGATCGCGCGGCCGGAATGGTACGACCTCTATGCCGAAAGCGAGCTGCCGCGGCCGATATTCTACGATCCCGACGGGCGTGGCCCCGATCACCCCTATATCGCGGCGTTGCGCCGCTGCAACGTCTATGAGCAGGGCTTTGACGAGACGCGGCTGCGCCGGGCGCTCGCCGCCTATTTCGGCCTCCTCAGCTTTGTCGATCATAATGTCGGTCGCCTCGTCGAGACGCTGGCGGCGACCGGTCTCGCGGCGACGACCCGCATCCTCTATTCGAGCGACCACGGCGACAATCTCGGCACCCGCGGCCTCTGGGGCAAATCGACGATGTACGAGGAATCGGCCGGGGTGCCGATGATCCTCGCGGGACCCGAGGTGCCGCAGGGCGTCCTCTGCCGCGAGCCGGTGTCGCTGGTCGATTGCTTTCCGACGATTGTCGAGGGCGCCGGCCTCGCTCGCGATCCGCGCGACCGCGACCTGCCCGGCGCGAGCCTCTTCGAGATCGTCCGCGGCGCGGCCCCGCGGCGCACCGTGCTCAGCCAATATCACGCCGCCGCCGCGGCGACGGGCGCCTTCATGATCCGCAAGGGGCCGTTCAAATACGTCTATTACGCCGGCATGCCGCCGCAGCTCTTCGATCTCGACGCCGACCCGCAAGAGACCCGCGATCTGGCGGAAGAGCCGGGCTGGCAGGGGCTTGTCGCCGCCTGCGAGGCGGAATTGCGCCGGGTCGTCGATCCCGATGACGCCGATGCGCTGGCCAAGGCCGACCAGCGGGCGCGCATCGCCGCGTTCGGCGGGGAAGCGGCGATTCTGGCGCGCGGCGGCTTCGGCCACTCGCCGGCGCCGGGGAGCAAGCCGGTTTTCGGCTGACCGTCCGTCGCCTGATTGCCCGCCGCCTTATCGCCCTTCCCGCCGGCGCTGCCCCAGCTGCCGCACCAGGGCGTCGGGCGCCATCCGCTTGATCGCGTCCTGGAACGACGCGCGGCGCTCGTGGATCGAGGCGATCACCGGTCCCATCGGCACCCCGAGCTCGACCAGGACCGCCTCCGATAATTGCAGGCTTGCCTCGATCGTCTCGGGGACGGCGTAGGAAGCGCCGGTGCGATAGAGATGCGCGGCGTGGCTGGCGTCGCGGGCGCGCGCCACGATCAGCAGGTCCGATCGCTCGGCGCGCGCCCCCATGACCAGCTCATCGACGGCGGCCCGGTCGTCAAGGGTAACGACCAGAGCGCGCGCGGTATCGAGATGCGAGCGCCGCAGCAATTCGATCTGCGTCATATCGCCGAAATACACCGGCGCGCCGCGCGCCCGCTCCCGTGCGACCCGGTCGGGATCGCGGTCGATCGCGATATAGGGCAGGCCGTGTTCGTCGAGCATCGCCGCAACCGTCTGCCCGACCCGGCCGTAACCGCCGATGATGACCCGAGGCAGGGCGTCGGAAACCTCCGGCAACAGCAAATCCGGGGCGATTGGCGGCGGCGGTGCGATCCGCACCACAAGCCGCTCGCCGAGCCGCGACAGGAGCGGGATGACCGCCATCGTCAGCGCCGTGATGAACAGCACGACGCTGGCCGGCTCCGGCGGCAGCAGCCGGTCGGCGAGCGCCGCCGCGACGATCACGAAGGCGAATTCGCCGCCCGGTCCGAGCAACAGCGCGGTCCGCAATGCGGGCGCCCAGCCGTTCGTAAAGGCGCGGGTCACTGGCGTGATGATCGCGAATTTGACCAGCACCACGCCGGCGGCGGCGACAAGGATCACCAGCGGGTGGGCGATGGCGAGCGGCAGGTTGAGGATCATCCCGACCGAGATCAGGAAAACGCCGACGAACAGGCCCTTGAACGGATCGATCGTCACTTCGACCTGGCGGCGGTACTCGGTGCCGGCGAGCAGCAGCCCGCCGATCAGGGCGCCGAGCGCCATCGAGAGGCCCGCGGCGGCGGCGGCGAGGCCGGTGGCGATGACCACGAGGAGGCAGGCCGCCATGAACAATTCCGGGCTGCGGGTCCGCGCCACGCTGCGGAACAGCGGTCGCAACGCCAGCCGGCCAAGGCCGATGATCGCCGCCACCGCCGCGAATGCCTGGCCGACCGCCAGCGCGAACCCGGCAGGGCCGCTCGCCTGCCCATGGTCAGCCAATGCGCCGAGCACGAACAGGATCGGCACGACGGCGATATCCTGAAACAGCAGCACCGCGAAACTGGTGCGGCCGCTGACCGTGTTCAGCCGCTTTTCATCGGAGAGCACCTGGATCACGACGGCGGTCGAAGACATCGCCAGGGCGAGGCCGAGCACCGCCGATGCGATCCCGCCAAACCCGAACAGCGCCGCCGCGCCGCCGATCGCCGCGGCGCACAGCGCGACCTGCAAGAGGCCGAGGCCGAACACCAGCCGGCGCATCACCCACAGGCGCTCGAACGACAATTCGAGGCCGATCATGAACAAGAGCAGCGCGACCCCGAGATGGGCGATCGGCCCGATCGACTCGGGATCGTGGATCGTGATCGCCGCCAGCCACGGCAGGCTCGGCGCGAACGAGGCGAGGCCATAAGGTCCGACCGCGACCCCGATCAGGATGAAGCCGAGCACCGACCCGACCCGCAGCCGATGAAACAGCGGGATCACCACCGCGGCGGCGCCGAGGACGATCAGCGCCTCCCGGTAAAAGGCGGTGTCGAGGGCGTTTGCTTCCATTCACGCAATCTAGCAATTCGCGGCCCGGCACAGTCGGCCGCCCTGCCGACAAAGAAGGCGGCGGCTTATAGACCTAAGGCGTAGCCGGCCCGTGCCTCGGGTTGAAGCACATGTCGGGGGTAACCCGCCGCGGCTCAACCGTCTGGAGCGCCGGCGTCACGCCGGCCTCGGCAAAAGAGCTTGTGAACTCAAACGACATTGCCTCGTCATTCCGGGCCGGCCCGAAGGGTAGAACCCGGAACCCAGGAACACCGGCTTTTCCCGTAATTTAGAGCAGGGTCCGTTCAAACGGAATCGATGGTCTCCTTGGCCGCCCCCGGACGGCCGGCCCTTGCGGGCCGTTCCGGGGGTGACCCGGCCATCCGCGTCTTTTCAGGCCGCCGAAGAGACGTGGACCCGCGGATCAAGTCCGCGGGCGGGGAACATTTAATGATCGGACTTGATCGGATACCGCTCTAGGCGCTGGTGGTACCCCACGGTCCCGTCATCCCGGCGCAGGCGGGGATCCACAGATCCACAACAGGGCTGCTGCGAAGTGGGTCCCGGCCTTCGTCGGGATGACGAGAATGGGTGTATATCTCAGAGTGCACGAAGTCGGCGGCGCGCTCCCGTCCGTCAGGCGAACAGCGGCGCGCGGGTGTCGGCGAAGTCGGCGGTTGCGGCGGCGAGACGGTCGGCGTCGGCCTCGTCGAGCGCGATCGACAACGCCATCATGCCGCGCTTGGCGAGCCAGATGCCGCGCGCCAGGAGGTCGAAATAAAACAGGTCGAGGAGACCGGCATCGCCCGCCTTGGCGTCGGCCTCGCAGCGGATCGGCCGGCCGGTCATGTGCACCCCGATCATCGAGCCGATGCCGGTGAACTGCATCGCGAGTTGGCGCTCGCGGACAATCCCGTTGAGACGCTCGCGCAACCGGTCGCCGAATTGGTTGAGGGCGCGCGCCCGCTCCGGTGTGTAGATTTCGGTCAGCCCGGCATGCCCGGCATTCATCGTCAAGACGTTGTTGTTGAACGTGCCGGCGTGCTGGAAACCGTCGGCGCGGCGCGGGTCGAACCATTCCATCAGCCCGGCTTTGCCGCCGAACGCACCAAAGCTCATCCCGCCGCCGACATATTTGCCGAGGGTCGTCATATCGGGGCGGATGTCGTGCACCTCCTGCAAGCCGCCGGGCGCGAGGCGCGAGGTCATCACCTCGTCGAAAATGAGGACGGCGCCGGTCTCGTCGGCGAGCCTCCGCAACCCGGCGAGGAAGCCGCGCTCGCCGGGGATGCAGCCGCTACCGCCGAGCATCGGCTCGACGAGGATCGCGGCGAGGTCGTGGCGCTGCGGCAGGGCGAGTGCGCGGGCGCCGTCGAGGTCGTTGTAATCGGCCAGCAGGAAATCGAACGGCGCGTTGACCCGGCTGCCCTTGCCGCGGAAATAAAAGACGCCGCCGTGATAGCCGCCGTTGAAGACAAGAATCTTGTTCCGCCCGGTCACCGCCCGCGCGAGGCTGACCGCCATCAGGTTCGCTTCGGTGCCGGAATTGGTGAAGCGCACCAGCTCGACCGACGGGAAGCGGTCGCGGATCGCCTCGGCGAGGCGCGCCTCGGCCGGGCCCTGGGCGCCCAGGTTCCAGCCCTGGTCGAGCGCCCGATCGACAGCGCGGCGGATCGCCGGGTGCGAATGGCCGAACAGACCGGCGGTGAATTCGCTGAGGAAGTCGACGTATTCGTGGCCGTCGAGGTCCCACAGATGCGCCCCCTCGCCCTTCACCATGGTCAGCGGGAACGGCTCGACAAAGATCGCCGAGCGGGTGTTGCCGCCGGGCAGCGCGGTGCAGGCCGCCTCGTATTGCGCAAGGCTCTTCGGGTTTGTCGCGCGGTACTGCTCCTGCGCCTCGGCGAGCGCGGCGGCGATATTGATGTTGGCGGGTCGGGTCGTGTTCATCGGGCCTCCTGCGGAACCCGGCGGTTGTATCACACCCCGCCCGCTGCCTGCGCTCCTGCTTCTGCAGCGAGTCTAAGGGAAGATCAATTCCGACACTCCGAACCCGCTATCACCGTCATACCGGCCCAGGCTGGTATGCATTGTCCAACGCACCGACGGCCGACAGGCGGGTCCCGGCCTCCGCCGGGATGACGAGGTTGGTATCATTTATCTGAATTGGGCGCGTTGCGCGTCCATCATCGAATGGTATCACAGAAGACCGGGGCCGTGCCGATGGAGGATCGCCGATGGACGCGCTCGCGAAGCTGAAGGACATGGCGCTGCCGTTTGCCGAACTGATGGGGGTGGAGATCGTGTCGGCGACGCCCGAGCGGATCGTGGCCGAGATGACGGTGCGCGAGGATTTGTGCACCCGGCCGGCGGTGCTGCACGGCGGGGCGATCATGGCGTTTGCCGACACGCTGGGCGGGCTTGGGGCCTACCTCAACCTGCCGGACGGCGCCGCAACGACGACGGTCGAGAGCAAGACCAATTTTATCGCCGCCGCGCCGCTCGGCGCGCGGGTGCGGGGCGAGGCGACGCCGCTGCATCGCGGCCGCCGCACGCAGGTGTGGCAGACGCGGATCACCCTCGCCGACGGCAAGCTCGTCGCGTTGGTTGCCCAAACACAGCTGGTGCTGTGATAAAACCGCCTGTGACGGCCACCGCCAACCGGGGATGACGCTCTGAAGGCCCACCGACTTGCACGCGCGGCATCGTAAGCGCCTCTCGCCGCCCGGCTGCCCGAAACTGCCGCCGGTCATCGGGCATCGCGGGGCGGCGGCGCATGCGCCGGAGAACACGCTGGCGTCCTTGCGCATGGCGCGGCGGCTCGGCTGCGCCTGGGTCGAGTTTGACGTGCGGCTGACCGCCGACGGGGCGCTCGTGTTGTGCCACGACCCGCGGCTCGATCGTACGACGAGCGGCGCGGGGGAGATCGCCGCGACCACCCTCGATGCGGTGCGGCGGTGCGATGCCGGCTTCCGGTTCGGCGCCGGTTTCCGCGGCGAGAAGGTGCCGATCCTGGAGGAGGCGTTGGCGCTCGCAGCCGAACTCGGCCTCGGCGCCGATATCGAGATGAAGGCCGATCGCGGCCGCGATTATGCAACGGCTGCTGCGGTCGCGGACGCGTTGCGGCGATTGCAGGGCCGGGGGCCGCCGGTGCTGGCATCGAGCTTCCAGACGGAAATTCTCGATGCGTTGCGGCGGCTCGCGCCCGAGATCCCGCGGGCAGTCCTGTTCCGCAGAGTGCCGCGCGCCTGGGCGGAAATCGCCTTGCGGCTCCAATGCGCGGTGATCGGCGCCGATCACCGCCGGCTGACGCGGCGGCTGGCCGTGGCGATCCGCGTCGCCGGCTGGCCCCTCGCCGCCTACACGGTCAACGATCCGGCGCGCGCCCGCCTGCTGTTCACCTGGGGGGTGACTTCCGTTTTCACGGATGTTCCCGATATAATTTCGACGGGGAGTGCGGGCGCGGTCCCGGCGCCGCCGTCGGAAGCGGCGCCGCAGGGCAGCGCCCTGGCGCGGCAAGGAGCGATCGGGTGAAGCCGCTCAATGGAATCGTGATGTCCGGCCGCGAGGTGCTGCCGCTGGTCGAGGGCGGCAAGGGCATCTCGGTGTCGAATGGCGAGAGTTCCGGCGCCTGGGCCGCGTCGGGCGGGGTCGCCACCTTTTCCGGGGTCAATGCCGACAGCTACAACGAGGCGGGCGAGGCGATCCCGCAGCTCTATTTCGGCCGTACCCGCCGCGAGCGCCACGAGGAATTGATCGCCTACGCCATCGCCGGCGGCATCCAGCAGGCGCGGGTGGCGCACGAGCGCTCCAACGGCGAAGGCCGCATCCACATGAACGTGCTGTGGGAGATGGCGGCGGCCGAGCGCGTCCTGCACGGCGTTCTCGAAGGCGCGCGCGGCCTCATTCACGGCGTCACCTGCGGCGCGGGCATGCCGTACCGGATCGCCGAAATCTCGTCCCGTTACGGCGTCCATTACTACCCGATCGTCTCGTCGGCGCGCGCCTTCCGGGCGTTGTGGAAACGCGCCTACCACAAATTCCGCGACTGGCTCGGCGGTGTCGTCTACGAGGACCCGTGGCTGGCCGGCGGCCATAACGGCCTCAGCAACAGCGAGGACCCGGAGCAGCCCGAGCCGGCCTACCCGCGGGTGCGCGAATTGCGCGACCTGATGGCCGAGTTCGGCCTCGCCGAGACGCCGATCCTTATGGCCGGCGGGGTATGGTGCCTGCGCGAGTGGGCCGACTGGATCGACAACCCGGAATTGGGGCCGGTCGCCTTTCAGTTCGGCACAAGGCCGCTATTGACCAGGGAAAGCCCGATCTCCGACGCCTGGAAGCGCAAATTGCTGACCCTGCAGGACGGCGACGTGTCGCTCAACCGGTTCAGCCCGACCGGGTTTTATTCGTCGGCGGTGCGCAACGCGTTTCTGCGCGAATTGGAGGAGCGCTCGGAGCGCCAGGTGGCATTTGCGGTCGAGCCGGTCGGCGAGCATGTCGCGCCGTTCCGGGTCGGCGCCCGCAACCGCCTCGTCTATCTGACCGCGCACGATCGCGAGGCGGCACAGCGCTGGGTCGCGCAGGGCTTTACCGAGGCGGTGCGCACCCCGGATTCGACGCTGATCTTCGTCACCCCGCAAAAGGCGCTCGAAATCCGCACCGACCAGATCGCCTGCATGGGCTGTCTCAGCGCCTGCCAGTTCTCGAACTGGGCGCAGAACGAGAACGGCTCGACCGGCAAGAAGGCCGACCCGCGCAGCTTCTGCATCCAGAAGACGTTGCAGGCGATCCGCCATTCCGACGATGTCGAGTTCCAGCTGATGTTCGCCGGGCACAACGCCTATCGGTTCGCCTCCGACCCGTTTTACGCCAACGGCTACGTGCCGAGCGTCAAGGAACTGGTCGAACGCCTGCAAGTGGGCGACTGAGCGCGGGTTTCCGGCAGTCTGCCGCCTGTCGCAGAGCGCGACTCTCAATGCCGATGCGGCGCTTGAGCAGCAGGGCGTTCAGCACGGAAAACACGAGCGCCGTCCCGACAGCGCCCAACGCCAGCGGCAAAACCGCGATTTCCGCGGCGACGATCACGTAATTAGGATGGCGCAGAAACCGGTAAGGCCCGCGCCGCACGAGGGGTGCGCCGGGGATCACGAGAATGCGCGTGGTCCAACGCCGGCCGAGGCTCGCGATCACCCATATCCGGCCGAGCTGAAGCACCCCGTATGCGTAGAGAAGCGGGCCGAAAGCGACAGTTGTTTGCGGCACCGCCAGAAAGAGTGTCGCGAGCCAACCCGCATGCAGCAGCACGAATGCCGGATATCCGCCGGCGTCGATCTCGATGGCGCCGCTTTTGCGCAGGCGGCGCGTATTGCGCGCCGCGAGCAGCAGTTCGCAGAGGCGCTGCGCCGCTACGAAGGCGATAACAGCCTTAGCCGGGAGCATCGTTGTGGAGCACGACAAACCCGGCACTGAACCCGGGGCCGAATGCGGTAAGAAGCGCGTGCCGCCATGGCGCGCCGGTCTCGCCCGCCTCGTGCAGCATGCGTTCCAGGACAAACAGAACGCTGGCGGCCGACATGTTGCCGAAGTCGCGCAACACCGCGCGGGCATCCTGCAACGAGCCGGCAGGGAGGGACAGCGCCTCTTCGCAGGCGGCGAGCACCTTCATCCCTCCGGGATGGCAGACGAACCGGTCGATTGCCGGCAGCGACAGTCCGTGCCGTTCGAGAAAGGCGATCGCGACATCGCCGAGCCGGCTGGTGACCAGCGCCGGAATGTCGCGCGAGAATACCGGCACAAACCCGTCCTCCGCGATGTCCCAGCCCATGATATCGAGGCTGCGCGGCCAGGTATGCTCGCCGTGGGCAATCAGGGCCGGCCCGATGCCGCCGCAACGCAGCACCGCCGCGGCCGCGCCATCCCCGAACAGCGCGGCTGCAACGATGTCGCTTTTGGAAGCATCCTCGTGTCTGAAGGCCAGCGAACACAACTCGACCACAAGGAGCAGCACCGCTTTGTCCGGCATCGCCGCGGCCAGGGTCGCGGCGCGGCCGAGTCCGAGCACCCCGCCGGCGCAGCCCAGCCCGAAAATCGGCAGCCGCTGCACGGTAGGCGCCAGTCCCAGATATTCGATAAGCCGGGCATCGAGGCCCGGCGTCGCAATCCCGGTGGTCGACACCGTGACGACCGCTCCGACTTCGCCGCCGCCGATGCCGGCATCCCGCAACACCCGCGCCGCCGAATCACGCAGCAATGCCGTCGCCGATTCGAGGTAGATCTGATTCCGCTCGGGCCAGCCATGCGGCTTGCCGAACCACTCGACCGGCACGGCGGCATAGCGCCGCCGGATGCCGGCATTGGCAAATACCGGCAGCAAGCGATCGATCGATGAATGGGTCGCAAAGAGCGCTCGCGCACGCTCGGCAACCGACTCCTGGTCGAGGACGAAGGGCGGAACGGCGGTGGCAAGAGCTGCCAAGCGTGGCCGAGCCTGCATCGAATGCTCCTACCCTCTGCCGCTTTTGAATGATACGGCTGCGGCGCGTTATTATTCCCGCGGTTCGACTACGAAACCTGGTTCGGCGCTGCCGGTGCATTCCACTGCGTTCTCGCGCTTTTTTTTCTGATTGGCACCGCCTATATGTCGCCCATGGATCAGCGGCGTCCTTCGCCTAATGTGATCGACCGGTTGCGCCGGGCCGGGCTGCGGCCGACGCGGCAGCGCCTCGCACTGGCGCGGCTGTTGCTCGAGGGCGGGCAGCGCCACGTCACGGCCGAGCAGCTGCATGGCGAGGCGCTGGCCCGCGCCGTGCCGGTGTCGCTGGCGACGGTCTACAACACGCTGCATCAGTTCACCGCGGCCGGCCTCTTGCGCGAGGTCGTGGTCGAGCCGGGCCGCTCCTATTTCGACACCAATACCGACGATCATCATCACTTCTTCTGCGAATCGACCGGGCAGCTGCAGGATATTCCGGGCGAGCTGGTGATGATGGGCGCGCTGCCGGCGCCGCCCGACGGCGCCGAAATCCGCCGGGTCGAGGTGATCATCCGCATCCGCCGCGAGCCGGCGGCGCCGGCCAGCCCGGCAAATTAGAAATATTCTAAACTGTCATTGACACCCCGTTCGGCCAACCCTATTAATTGAGACGGGCGGCAGGGCCGCGGCCGCCTCTGGCGCTTCAAGGCCCCACGCAGCATGGAGGGACGTATGGCATCGCTTAAAGGCTCGAAAACCGAAGACAATCTGAAGGCCGCGTTTGCCGGCGAGAGCCAGGCCAACCGCCGTTATTTGTATTTCGCGCAAAAGGCCGACGTCGAAGGCTACAATGACGTGTCCGCCGTGTTCCGCTCGACCGCCGAGGGCGAGACCGGCCACGCGCACGGCCACCTCGAATTCCTCGAAGAGGTCGGCGACCCGGCGACCGGCAAGCCGATCGGCGACACCTCGAAAAACCTGCAGGCGGCGATCGCCGGCGAGACGCACGAATATACCGACATGTATCCCGGCATGGCGCGCACCGCTCGCCAGGAAGGCTTCGACGAGATCGCCGACTGGTTCGAGACGCTGGCCAAGGCCGAGAAATCGCACGCCGGCCGCTTTCAGCGGGCGTTCGACACGCTCGGCTGACGCGATCATCGCGATCGTTAGAGCGGTATAAACAGGTTCATCCATTGGATCTCGTCATGCCCGGCCTCGTGCCGGGCATCCACGGGAACCGGTAAACCGCGTGCCGGCTTGCCGTTGATGGCCGGGACACCCCCGGAACGGCCCGCAAGGGCCGGCCGTCCGGGGGCGGCCATGACGGTAATGGGGTGCTTGGTCAGGGGGCGCGGGAGCATCGGCTTTCGCGCCCCTTGCGTATTTTCAACAGGAGAACATCCGATGCGGGAAGGCAGCCTCGACGCGCCGACGCGGCACGTGCTGCCGTGGCAGGACCCGGATTTCACGAACCGGGACAAGACCGAGGCGGAGATGCGGCGCATCTTCGACATCTGTCACGGCTGCCGGCGCTGCTTCAA
>DASUKH010000226.1:0-13832 GCA_036278835.1 Allostellaceae bacterium | reverse complement strand
TGAATATTCATTCCCGCTCAATCTTTGTCATTGCGAGCGCAGCGAAGCAATCTCGGGCCGCTCGCGTTTCAATCATCGAGATTGCTTCGTCGCTGCGCTCCTCGCAATGACAGCTGACTGAAATCAGGCTGCCGCGGTGCCGGTCTCGCGCATTTTCTTCGCGATATCGACGAGCCCCTTGACCGACGCGCAGGATTTGTCGAACGCCGCCTTTTCGGCCGGATCGAGGTTGATTTCGACGATGCGCTCGATACCGCCTTTGCCGATCACCGCCGGCACCCCGACATAAAGGTCGCGCACCCCGTATTGCCCGGTCAGCAGGGCGGCGCACGGCAAGACCCGCTTCTTGTCGCGCAGGTAGGATTCGGCCATCGAAATCGCCGCGCTGGCCGGCGCGTAGAACGCCGAGCCGGTCTTCAGGTAGTTGACGATCTCGGCGCCGCCGTCGCGGGTGCGCTGGACGATCTGGTCGAGCTTCTGCTGCGTCGTCCAGCCCATCTTGACGAGGTCGGGGAGCGGGATGCCGGCGACCGTCGAATAGCGGATCAGCGGCACCATCGTATCGCCATGCCCGCCGAGCACGAACGCCGTCACATCCTCGACCGAGACGCCGAATTCTTCGGCCAGGAAATAGCGGAACCGGGCGCTGTCGAGTACCCCGGCCATGCCGACCACCCGGCTGGCCGGGAAGCCGGTCGCCTCCTTCATGACCCACACCATAGCGTCGAGCGGGTTGGTGATTGTGATGACGAAGGCATTGGGACAGTGCTGCTTCAACGCCGCGCCGACCTCGCCGACCACTTTGGTGTTGATGCCGATCAAATCGTCGCGGCTCATGCCGGGCTTCCTCGGCACCCCGGCAGTGACGATCACGACATCGGCGCCCTTGAGGTCGGCATAATTATTGGTGCCGGCGATTACGGCGTCGTACCCCTCGACCGGCGAGCCTTGCACGAGGTCGAGCGCCTTCCCCTGCGGCACTCCCTCGACGATGTCGAACAGCACGACATCGCCCAGTTCCTTGATGCCGGCGAGCAGCGCCAGCGTGCCGCCGATCTGGCCGGCGCCGATCAGGGCAATCTTGTTTCGTGCCATAGATGGGTCCTCGCTTCGGCCGACAACGCAATTTCTGGTGCCGCGCCGGGCGGGCGGGGCGGCTTCGGCCGCGTCTTACGCCGATTCCCCGGCATGAGCAAGGCGGGGTGGCGCGGGGCTCCGCTGGCGCCGCGCGACGCCCGCGTGTTACGAGGTGGGGATGAAAATGCCGGACCTGCTGCGGCGATTGTTACGGAAGAAGACGACTTCCGAGCAGATCGCCGCCTGTCTTGCCGCCGCGCAGGACGACGTTCAGGCAGGCCTCAGCTGGGCCGATTATTACGGCGGCGAGTACCGCCATCGCGAATTGAATTATTGGCAGCATGTGCCGGGCTGGATCGCCGGGCTTCCCAACGGCATCCGGATGCTCGATGTCGGCGCCGCCTACAGCACGCTGGCGGTTTTCACCCGGCGGCTCCTGCGGGCCGAGGTCACGATCGTCGATGTCGTCGCCTATTACCAGCCGGCCGCGCTGCTCGCCGCCGAAGGCATTCGTCATCTGACCCGGAACATCGAACTGGCCGAGATCACCGATATCGGCCCGTTCGATCTGATCGTCTTCACCGAAATATTGGAGCATCTGAATTTCAACCCGGCGCCGACCCTGCGCAAACTCCACGACGCGCTGGTGCCGGGCGGCACCTTCATGCTCAGCACCCCCGATGCCGCCTCGAACTGGGGCCGGATCACCAAATATTACGAAAGCTTCGCCGACCTGCCGCAGCCCGACCCGAACGTCGCATGGATCGACGATCACATCTGGCAATACGACCGCGCCGAAGCGGAAGGCGCCCTCGCCGCCGCCGGGTTTGCGATCCGCGACAGCCTCATTTCCCCGGGGAACGACGGCTGCACGCACCTCAATATTCGTGCCGTCCGCCCGGCTTGATGCAGCTGCCGAAGTCGGTCACAACCAACTCTCGTCCGCCTCGAGTCCCATCCGGTATTGGCCGACTGTCTCAAAATGCTGCTGGCGGCCCTGCAATTGCTGCGCCACCGAATGGATGTCGCGGAAGCGGCGCTCGAACGGGTTGTCGTTGAAGATCGCGGTCGCGCCGGCCGACTGGTAGAGCATATCGACGATTTCGATCGAGGTGTGGATCGCGAAGGTCGAAGCGAGGCGGATCGTCATCCGCTCGTCGAGGGTGATGTGGCCGCGCTTCCGGACCGCTTCTGTCGTGTCTTCGAGCGTGCCGATCAGGTAGCGCCGGGCCGAGGCGAGCCGCGCTTCGGCGCGCGCCACCTCGGACTGCACGACGTTGTTGTTGCGCATTGTGTGGCGGGCACCGCGCGGAATTTTGTCGCGCGCCAGCTCGATGAAATGGCTGAGCGTGCTGCCGGCGATGCCGAGCGCCACCCCGGCAAAACCGGCGGCGTAAAGCTGCAGGCTGCTGAACCGGTAAAGGAGGCGGGCCTCGCCCTGCGGCGCGCGGCGGCTCAAGACGTCGAGCGAATAGGCCTCCGGCACGAACAGATCCTTGACTGCGTACTGGTTGCTGGCGGTGCCGCGCAAACCGATCGTGTGCCAGATATCGGTGAATTTGGTCGCGCTCTTCGGGAACAGCATCGTGCGAATCGTCGGCGTGCCGTCTGCGTGCTTTCGCGGGCTGCCGTCCGCCTCGACGACCGGCACGTGGCAGCCGAGCCAGCTGGCGTGCTGGCTGCCGCTGGCGAACGACCAGCTGGCGGTGACCTGGTAACCGCCCGGCACGACCCGCGCCTCGCCCGGCCCCGGCCCCCAGGCGAGGATGCCGCGCGGCCCGCCGAAAATCTCGCGCGCCGCCTCGGGCGCCAGCAGCGCCGCAGTCATCGAGCAGCCTGAATTCTGGTTGACGCACCACGCGGTGCTGGCGTCGGTCCGGGCCAGCTCTTCGATAACGGGGACATAAGCAGCCGGCAACAATTCGGCGCCGCCGAATTCCTCGGGCAGCAGCATGCGGAACAGGCCGCGCTCGATCAGCGCCGCGACGATCGTCTCGGGCAGCTCGCGCCGCCGGTCGATCTCCGCCGCCGCCGCGGCGAGCGCCGGCGCCAGTTCGCTCGCTCGCGCAAGGTGATCGGGTCCGGCCGATTCGGCGCGCCCGGCGGCCGGCGGCGACGGTGACGAGCGCTCGGCGGAGCTGCGTGCCATCGGATGTCCTCGCTTCCTCTTTCGCGGCAGTCCACCGGAGAAACGCCGACGCTGTCAAGGCACGCGGCGGCATGGCCGCGGCGCATCCGCTATACTTCGGCAATGAACATCGGTCGGAAGCTGTTGGCGGCCCGCAGCACCGCACCGCTTGCCGGTCCTGGGCGCGGGCGCCTGCTCGATGTGCTCCGCGAGGGAAGATGGATCACCCGCGAGCGGCTGCTGGTCTGGGGCGCGGGCCTGCTGCTTGGATCAATTATTGCGCTGGCGCGGCACGCCGCCCTGCAGACGGCCAATGGCGAACCGCTCGGCAACGATTTCATCAATTATTTTGCGGCGGCAAAGGCCGCGGCGGCCGGCCACGCCCACCTCGCCTATAACTATGCTTGGTTTTCCCGGTTCGAGCAGACCTTCACCGGCCCCGCGCAAATCAGCGCGATCTACTCCTATCCGCCGATCGCGATATTATTGTCGCTGCCGCTTGCTCTTCTTGGCTTTGTGCCGGCGCTGATCGGCTGGTTGGCGGCCGGGGTTGCGGCCTGCTTTGCGCTATTGCGGCGGATCGTGGGGTCGCCGGCGGCGGTGTTGGCGGCGATCGGCGCGCCCTCCGCCTTCTTCAACCTGTATTACGGCCAGAACGGCTGTTTCACCGCCGCCCTGTTCGCCGGCGGGCTGATGGCGATCGAGCGGCGGCCAATCGTCGCCGGGATTTGCTTCGGCTGCCTTGCCTACAAGCCGCATTTCGGATTGCTGATCCCGTTCGCCCTGATCGCCGGCCGGCAATGGCGCAGTTTTGCTGCGGCCGGCATTACCGTCCTGGTCTTGGTGCTCGCCACCCTTGCCCTGTTCGGGACCGCCGCCTGGGCAGAGTTCCTGGCGGGAACGGCTATCGTCCGCCGGATCCTCGAAACCGAAGCCGGCGTCTGGAAATTCATGCCGACCGTCGCCGCCGCCGCGCTTCAGCTGCAAATGGCGCCGCTCGCCGCGTATGGGTTGCAATTGATTTCCGGGATCGGCGCGATTGTCGTGACCGTGGCGGTGTGGCGCGGGCCGACAATGCCGGAGGTCCGGTTTGCGGTCGTTGCGGTGGCCGCTTTTCTCGCGACACCCTATGCCTGGGATTACGATACCGTCCTGCTGATCTTCGCCGCCGCCTGGCTGTGGCGCGCGGGCAGGCGGACAGGGTTCCTGCCCTGGGAGCGCCTCGCAATCCTTGCGCTGCTGTGCCTCGTCCCGCTTTCGATCGCCGCCGTCGTGCTGGCCGGCATCCCGGTTGCGCCGCTCGTCTTATGGCTGGTGCTGGTGGTGCTGGTCCGGCGCGCCGGCATTGCCGGCCCTCGTGCAGCCAATCGCGACCCGCTAAGCTTGCCGCGATGAAAATCCGTCAGCTGCCGCCCGTCATCGTCAACCGCATCGCCGCCGGCGAGGTCATCGAACGGCCGGCGGCCGCGGTCAAGGAGTTGGTCGAGAATGCGATCGATGCCGGCGCCCGGCATATCGAAGTGGTATTGCACGACGGCGGCCAGAGCCTGATCGCCGTCGCCGATGACGGGTGCGGCATGAGCCGCGAAGAACTCGACCTCGCAGTCGAGCGCCACTGCACCTCAAAACTGCCCGACGACGACATCGTGGCGATTCGCGCGCTCGGGTTCCGCGGCGAGGCGCTGCCGTCGATCGGCGCGGTCAGCCGCCTCAGTATCCGCTCGCGCCCGCCCGATGCCGACAGCGGCTGGGAGGTCGCGGTCGAGGCCGGGGCGAAGCGCAGCCCGGTGCCGGCCGCCGTGCCGCTCGGTACCAGGGTCGAGGTGCGCGATCTGTTTTTCGCGACCCCGGCCCGCCTCAAATTCCTGAAGACGCCGCGCAGCGAGCGCGACCGCGCGGTCGACGCGGTGCGCCGGCTGGCGATGGCGTGCCCCGAGGTCGCCTTTACGGTGCTGGGCGACGAGGGCCGGGTGCTGCTGCGGTTGGCGGCGGCAGCCTCGCGCGAGGCGCGGCTCGCGGCATTGCTCGGACGCGACTTCGCCGATAATGCGGCGCCGGTCATGGCCGAGCGCCAGGGGTTCCGGCTGACCGGCCTCGCCGGCCTGCCGACCCTCAACCGCTCCCTGCCGCGCGACCAATACCTCGTCGTCAACAGCCGGCCGGTGCGCGACAAGCTGCTGGTCGGTGCGGTACGCGGCGCCTACCAGGACGTGCTGGCCCGCGACCGCCATCCGATCGTCGCGCTGTTCCTCTACGGGCCGGCCGCCGAGATCGACGTCAACGTCCACCCGGCCAAGGCGGAAATTCGCTTTCGCGACGGCGCGCTGGTGCGCGGGCTGATTGTCGGGGCGTTGCGCCACGCTCTGGAGGCCGCAGGCCAGCGCAGCGCCACGACGATCGCAGCCGCGGCCCTGGCCGCCTTCCGCCCACCCATGGCGGCGGCCTCGATGCCGCGGTTTTCCTTTCCGCCGACAGCGCCGCCGCCCGGCCTCGCCGAAGCGGCGGCCGCTTTCCTGGCGCCCGGTCCCCCGGACGCCGCGCCGCCCGGTTCCGATCAGCCGCTCGGCACGGCGCGCGCGCAATTGCACGGCACCTACATCGTCGCCGAGACCGCGACCGGCATCGTGCTGGTCGATCAGCATGCCGCGCACGAGCGCCTCGTTTACGAGCGGATGAAGGCGGCCCTGGCGGCGCACGGAGTGGCGCGGCAGACCCTATTGTTGCCGGAGATCGTCGAACTTGGCCCGGCGGGCGCCGCGCGGATCGCCGCGCGCGCAGCCGAACTCGCCGAATTCGGCCTCGTCGTCGAACCGTTCGGCAATGGCGCCGTCATCGTGCGCGAAGTGCCGGCACTGGTGCCCGGCCTCGATGTCGCCGCCTTGGTGCGCGACCTCGCCGACGAACTCGCCGAGTGGGGCGACGTGCTGGCGCTCAAAGAGCGGGTCGAAGGGGTATGCGGCACCCTCGCCTGCCATTCGAGCGTGCGCGCCGGCAACCGCCTCGCGCCGGCCGAAATGGACGCGCTGTTGCGCCAGATGGAGGCGACCCCGAACAGCGGCCAGTGCAATCACGGCCGCCCGACCTATGTCGCCCTCGCCCTCGCCGACATCGAGCGCCTGTTCGGCCGTCGATGACCGCCGCGGAGATTGCAGCGGCGCGGCGCAACCAGGTGCCGCGCGGCATTTTCTTCATGGTCCTTTCGACCGTGATGTTCTCAGCAGTCAACGCCATCGTCAAATGGGAGCTGGCGCGCTATCCGGTCGGCGAGGTGGCGTTCTGCCGATCGGTCTTCGCGTTTTCCACGGTGGCGATCATCGTGCTGCCGCACAGCGGCTGGGGGGTGTTGCGCACCCGACGCTACCGCGAGCATCTGCAGCGCGGGGTGTCGCAGTTCGGCTCGATGTGCTGCATGTTCCTGGCGTTGCGGATGCTGACGCTCGGCTCGGCGACGGCGATCAGCTTTTCGGCGCCGCTGTTCACGACCCTGCTATCGATCGTCCTCCTCAAGGAAAAGGTCGGGGTGCACCGCTGGTCGGCGCTGGTCGTCGGCTTTATCGGCGTCCTCGTGGTCACCCATCCCGGCGCCGAGAGCCTCAATTACGGCGCCTTTTTCGCGCTCGCCAACGCCATCCTGATCTCGAGCGTGGCGGTGGCGATCCGCCACATGAGCACCACCGAATCGATCGCCACCCTGACGCTCTATCAGATGGCGATCATCACCTTTTGCAGCCTGTTTCTGCTGCCTCTGGGGTTCCGGGTGCCGGGCTGGGCCGACATGGCGGGCCTCGCGTTCGCCGGGATCGGCAACGGCATCGCACAGATCTGGTGGACGCGCTCGCTGTCCCTGGCGCCGCCCTCGGCGGTGGTGCCGTTCAATTACCTTTCCCTGCTGTGGGCGACGATCCTTGGCTTCGCCATATGGGGCGACGTGCCCACCGCGAGCCTCCTTGTCGGCGCGGCGATCGTCGTCGCCTCCGGGCTTTACATCCTGTGGCGCGAGACCCGGCGGCGGCCGGGCCGGGTCGCCGCCATTGCCGCCCCGCCCGCGGCGGCGCCCCTGCCCCTTCGTCTGTGGCGGCGCCGGGCGCCTCCTTCCTAGCGGGCACGAGGTGGGCTACAGCCGCGCTTCGAGAAAACCCGCCATCCGCTCCGAGGCGAGATTGGCGGAGGCGCATACCGGGATGATACAAGGGATCGATGCACCCGCGCCCGTCGCCGATCGACCTCGCCTATCACGCCGGCCGGCTGTCGTGGCCCGGCGGTGAGGCGCGAGCGGCGTGCGGCCGCGGCGGCGTGCGCGCCGACAAGCGCGAGGGCGACGGCGCCAGCCCCGAGGGGCGGTTCCCGCTGATCTGCGCCTTCTACCGCCCCGATCGGCTGCCGCCGCCCGCCACCGAGTTGCCGCTGATGGCGTTGCAGCCGAACGACGGCTGGGTCGATGATCCCGCCGACCCACAATACAACCGCCTCGTGTCGCTGCCCTACCCGGCGCATCACGAGGAGATGTGGCGCGCCGACGGGCAGTACGATCTTGTCGTGCTGATCGGCTACAATACCGACCCGCCGGTGCCGGGCCGCGGCAGCGCGATCTTCCTGCATGTCGCACGCCCGGAGTTCACGCCGACCGTAGGCTGCATCGCGGTGACGCGCGATACGCTGCTGCGCGTGCTGGGATTGCTGGAGCCGGGCAGCGCGATCACGATTCTGCCGTGAGTGCACACGGACCGCCGGCATATCGGCCGGATGCCGCCGGTCCGGTGATGAGGAGGAAGTATGGGTCTCGCCGTCGCGGTCCAGATGGATCCGATCGACACGATCGACATCAATGCCGATTCGACCTTCGCGCTGGCGCTCGAGGCGCAGGCGCGCGGCCACACGCTCTTCCACTATCTGCCGGCGGCGCTGACGTTTCGCGACGGAAGGGTCTTTGCCAAGGGAAGGCCGCTCGAAGTGTTCCGGCGGCACGGCAATCACCACCGGTTCGGCGATTTCGAGGAACTCGACCTCGCGCGCTTCGACGTCGTGCTGATGCGCCAGGACCCGCCGTTCGACATGGCCTACATCACCGCGACGCACCTCCTGGAATTGCTGCCCGAGGACGGGCCGCTCGTCGTCAATGACCCGGCCGCGGTGCGCAACGCGCCGGAAAAGCTCTTCGTGTTGCGCTTCAAGGACCTGATGCCGCCGACCCTGTTGTCGCTTGACCGCGCCGAAATCCGCGCCTTCTGGGAGGAGCACGGCGAGATCGTCCTGAAGCCGCTGTTCGGCAACGGCGGTGCCGGCATCGTCCACCTGCGGCCGGGCGACGACAACCTGAACTCGCTGCTCGATATGTACACGCAGGTCTACCCCGAGCCGGTCATGGTGCAGCGTTACCTGCCCGAGGTGCGGCAGGGCGACAAGCGCATCATCCTGGTCGAAGGCGAGGCGACGGGGGCAGTCAACCGGGTGCCGGCGGCCGGCGAGGCGCGCGCCAACATGCATGTCGGCGGCCGCGCCGAGGCGAGCGAGCTTTCCGCGCGCGACCGCGAGATCTGCGCCGCGATCGGCCCGACTTTGCGCGAAGAGGGCCTCATCTTTGTCGGCATCGACGTGATCGGCGACTGGCTGACCGAGATCAACGTCACCTCGCCGACCGGCATCCAGGAGATCGCCCGGCTCGGCGGCCCCGACATCGCGCCGATGATCTGGGACGCGATCGAGGCCCGCCATGCCGCCCACCGCCAACGCCGGCCGTAATCCCGGAGCGCCGGCGTCCCGCCGGCATGCCGACCGGAGGCCGGCGGTCCCATGTAGGCCCGTACCTCAGGAGAAACACCAATGCCCGATGCGTCCGGTTCCTTTCCGCGGCGGCCGGAGCGGCCGCGTAACGTCTTGGGCGAACCGCTCGCCGAGTGCTGCACGAGGCCGCTGACCGGGTTCTACCGGACCGGAAGCTGCGAGACCGGACCCGAGGATTTCGGCGTCCACACCGTCTGCGCACAGGTCGATGCCGAATTCCTCGCCTTCTCGCAGGAGGCCGGCAACGACCTCTCGACGCCGTTCCCGGCGGCCGGGTTTTCCGGTCTCAAGCCGGGCGATTGCTGGTGCCTGTGCGCGGCGCGCTGGCGCGAGGCGTTCGAGGCCGGCAAGGCACCGCGCGTGCGCCTCGCCGGCACCCACGAGGCGACGCTCGGGATCGTGCCGCTCGACCTCCTGAAGAAATACGCGATCGACCTGAGCTGAGAACGCTTAGGTCCTGTGAACACTCGCTAGACGCAGCAAGGTGAGTATGACGGTCCTCCCCCGCTTGCGGGGGAGGTGGCGAGCGAAGCGAGCCGGAGGGGGTGCGTGACCGGCGATCAATGCCCCCTCCACCGTGCTTCGCACGGTCCCCCTCCCCCGCTTCGCGGAGGAGGACCGGCAGGTCCCAAGTGTTCGCAGGACCTAGCCGCGGTTGAAGGCGGGCATCACGTCGCGGGCGAAGCGGCGCAGCTGCTCGATGAATTCGTCGGGCGGCAGACCCTCCGCCCAATGGATCATGAAATCCTCGAGGCCGGGGTATTTCGCCTCGATCGATTTGATGCCGTCGATGACCTCGCCCGGGGTGCCGCAAAACCACGCCTTCTGCTTCACGCCATCCTCGATCGACGGGATGCCGGTCGGCGCGCCGGGGGTGCCCCAGGTGCGCCCCTGTTCGTCGGCGTAGCGCACAAAACCGAACGGCGCGAACCATTTGAAGCGCTCGTCATGCGCATCGCGCACCCGTCGGATCGCCTCCGCCTGGCTATCGCCGAGATAGATGCCGGCGCCCCAGATCATGTCCTGGCCGAGTTGGATCGGCCGATTGTGCCGGTGGCAGGCATCGTGGAAGGCGCGCACCACGTCGTCGAGAATCTTCTCGCCATTCAGGGTGACCATCGCTTTGAGGCCTTTTTGCGCCATCAAATCGATCGTGCGGCCGCTGGCGACCGGCATCCACACCTCGACCGGCAGGTGTTTCGGCCGCGGCACCATCGTGATCTCTTTCAGGTCATAGCCGCGATAGGGGACCGGCGGCGGGCATTCGAAATACTTGCCCTTATGGTGAAAGCGCTCCTCGTTGAAGCACTTGAGCAGCAATTCCAATTGCTCCTCGAAATACTCGCGGTTGGCGGCAGCGTCGAGGAGTGGCGCGCCGAAGGTTTCGACTTCCCGGGTGTGGTAGCCGCGCCCGACCCCCATCACCACCCGGCCGTCGGTGACGATGTCGGCCATCGCGTAATCCTCCGCGAGGCGGATCGGATGCCACATCGGCATGATGTTGAAGGCGCAGCCGAATTTTAGCCGTCGGGTCTGCGTCGCCAGCCACAACCCCCATTGAATCAGGTTGGGCAGGCACTCGTATCCCTCGTGCTGGAAATGGTGCTCGGCGCCCCAAAAGCAGTAATAGCCGAGTTCGTCCATGACCCGCGCCACCCGGCGCGAAGTTTCGAACACCTCCGACAGGCGCTCGTTCGGATAGCGCCGCTCGTTGGCCGGGGTGCCGTCGAGACCGATATTGTCGAGCGCGATCTGGCCGACATAAAGCGCGTGAAACCGCTTGATCATGCTGCCTCCATCAATGCCCCCACCCTGCCCTCCCCCGCTTGCGCGGGAGGGTTAGCGAGGGGCGATCCATTCCGAACGCTGTTCGGTATCCTGAATTCCGAAGCGGGCCCGGTCAATCCTCGGCCCCGCTCTTGTCCTCCGCGAGCGCCTGGGCGATGCCGGAAGCGCGGGTCGTGGCCTCGCGCAGCATACGTTTCAACTCAGGCAGATCGCGCTCGAAGCGGTCGATCGGGGCGCCGATCAGGAGACCGGCCTCGACGCTGCCGTCGGCGTTGAAGATCGGCGCCGCGACCCCGGCGGCGCCACGCACGGTCTCGCCGAGGCTGACCGCGAACCCTTCGCGGCGGATCGCGGCGAGGCGCTCACGCAGGGCGTCGGGATCGGTGATCGTGGCCTCGGTCAGCGGTTCGAGGCGGGTGATGCGTATATACGAGTCGATCCAGCCGGGGTCGCGATAGGCAAGCAACAGCTGCCCGCCGGCCGAGACGTAGAGCGGCCGGGTTGTGCCGGTCGGCACCGTGTAGCGGACCGGGTTGGGGCTGTCGATGATGTCGGCATAGGTCATGCGCTGCGCCACTTCGTCGAGCACGACGAGGAACACGGTCTCACCGCTTTTCGCCGCAAGGTCCTGCAGGATCGGCCGGATCAGGTTCGGAAAGCGCCGCACCGCCAGGATGTCGGCGGCGAGGCGGAAGGATTTCGGCCCGAGCCGGTAGAGGCCGTGGCCGTGCTCCATGTAGCCCTGCGCCACCATCGAGCGCAGGATGGCAAGCAGGCTGCTCTTCGGCGCGGCGAGCCGCGTGCTGAGTTCGGCGAGGCTCACCCCCTCCTCCGATTGGGCAAGCGCCTCCAGCAGCGCGACGAGGCGCAACGCGGAGCGGGCATAGGAGCCGTCCCCGGCCGCCAAACTGTCCGCCGCTTCCCCGGCGCTCGATACGCCACCCGCCGATCGGGTCCTCAACATCGCTCCTGTCGCCGTTTCGCCGCGGTATCATATACAGTAGAGGCTGGCGGGACGCTCTTTCAATGCGTTGCTGGCGGCGGCGCCGGCCGGCGGGTAGGATTTGCGCCCTTGCTCACGGGAGGACGCCTTTGACCAGCACGCTAGACACCGACACCCGGCCGCAGGCGCGCCCGGCGATCCGCATCGAAGATATCGAATACCAGCGACAGGGGGGTCGCGCCCTGCTCGCACGGCTCTACCGCCCGGCCGGCGCCGGCCCCTATCCGGCGGCGATCCAGGTGCATGGCGGCGCCTGGGTCAACAAGGACCGCACCGACAACGATTTCATGGCGAAGGCGCTGGCCGAGAGCGGCATCCTCGTCGCCTCGCTCGATTTCCGCATGCCGCCCGAGGCGCCCTACCCCGCCTCGCTTGCCGACATCAATCTCGGCATCCGCTGGCTCAAGGCGCGCGCCCGCACCTATGGCAGCCGCCCCGACTGGGTCGGGATTTTCGGCACCTCAAGCGGCGGCCATCAGGCCCTGCTGGCGGCGATGCGCCCCGACGACCGGCGCTACGCGGCCCTGCCACTGCCCGAGGCGCCATCGACGGACGCGCGGGTCGGCTTTGCCATTTCGGGCTGGGGGGTGCTCGACCCGCTGCTGCGCTACCACCTCGCGAAAAAGGCAGGGAATGCCGAATTGATCGAGAACCATCACGCCTTCTGGGGCGATGAGGCGGCGATGAGCGAGGGCAGCCTGCCGGCGATCCTCGACCGCGGCGAAAAGGCCGTGCTGCCGCCGGCGCTGGTATTCGGCGGCGACAGCGACGAGTGGGTGCCGGTCGAGACGATGCGCCGGCTCGTGGACGGCTGGAAGAAAGCCGGCGGCGAGGTCGAGCTGCAACTCTATCCGGGCGCCAATCACGGCTTTATGACCGGCAAGCCCAACGCCCCCTACGCCGCCCCCGCGATCGAACGCATGAAGGCGTTCATCCGCAAACATACGGGATGATTTCCTACTGTCATCCCGGCGAAAGCCTTCACTGGGATGACAGCCTTACACCGGAGGAGATGATGCAGGAAAACCGGGTCAAGCGGATCATGCGCCAGGGCGGCTTGGCGCTCGGCACGCATGTCGGCGGCATCGCCGACCCGCAGATCGTCGAAATCATCGGCCTTGCGGGCTTTGACGCCGCGTTCATCGACATGGAGCACACCACCTTCGACCTGCATGACGTGCAGGATTGCGTAATGGCGGCCGAGCGGGCCGGCATCACCTCGCTGGTGCGCACCCCGGGCTTCGACCCGGCCTTCATCCTTCGCCTCCTCGATCTCGGTGCGCAGGGCATCCAGGTGCCCCACGTCTCCGACCCGGAGACGGCGCGCGAAGCGGTCGCCGCGGTGCGCTATCCGCCCGAGGGAGAACGCGGCATGGCGGCCGGCAGCCGCGCCGCCGATTTCGGCAGGATCCCGCTCGTCGAGCACATGGCGCAGTCGAACAGGGAGATTCTGCTCGCCTGCATGATCGAGGACATGGCGGCGGTCGAGCGCATCGAGGAGATTGCCGCGGTGCCGGGGGTGGACCTCTTGGCGGTCGGCCCGTCCGACCTGTCGCGCTCGCTCGAGGTCAGCGGCCACCCCGACCACCCGCGCCTCATCGCGGCGATCGACCGCATCCGCGCCGCCGTGAAGAAAGGGGCGGGCGCCCGGTTGGCGCTGCCCTTGAACCATGCCGCCTTCCCGCGCAACGCGGCGCAGCTCAAGGAGCTCGGCGCCGGCTACACCAACTGCGCCCCGACTCCCGAGGCGCGGCTGTTGCGCTCGCTGCAGGAACAGGCGGCGGCGCAGCGCAAGCTGCTCGGGTAGTGCAACCCGCCCCTTACCACCCGCCGTCCACGCCGATCGCCTGCCCGGTGACGAAGGCGGCCTCGTCGGAGGCGAGGTAGGCGATCATCGAGGCGACCTCGTCGGGCTCGCCGAAGCGGCCGACGGGGATGGCCTTGGCGCGCTCGCGGAAGCCGCGTTCGAGATCGTCGCCGTATTCGCGGCGGTTGGTGCTGATCGCGCGCGAGGTGCGGATCGGGCCGGGGCAGACCGCGTTGACGGTGATCCCG
>DASUKH010000225.1:0-3283 GCA_036278835.1 Allostellaceae bacterium | reverse complement strand
GACCGGATGAGCGTGTCGATGACGATGAACGGCGCGGTCTTGCCGGTATTGGCCGGATTTATCGTCGCCGCCGAGGAGCAGGGCGTACCGCAGGATAAATTACAGGGCACGATCCAGAACGACATCCTGAAGGAGTTCATGGTCCGGAACACCTACATCTACCCGCCCGGACCCTCGATGCGCATCGTCGCGGATATCATCGAATACACCGCGCATCACATGCCGAAGTTCAATTCGATTTCGATCTCCGGCTACCACATGGAGGAGGCCGGTGCGACCTCGGTGCAGGAATTGGCCTTCACCCTGGCCGACGGTCTCGAATACGTGCGCGCCGCCTTGTCGCGCGGCCTGGACATCGATGAGTTCGCGCCGCGTCTGTCGTTCTTCTTCGCGATTGGCATGAATTTCTTCATGGAGGTTGCCAAACTGCGCGCCGCCCGCCTCTTATGGGCGCGGCTGATGCAGCAATTTTCGCCGAAAAACCCGGCGAGCCGTACGCTGCGCACCCATTGCCAGACCTCGGGGGTCAGCCTCACCGAACAGGACCCGCACAACAACATCATCCGCACGACGATCGAGGCGCTGGCGGCGGCGCTCGGCGGCACCCAGTCGCTGCACACCAACTCGTTTGACGAGGCGCTGTCCCTGCCGACCCCGTTCTCGGCCAGGATTGCCCGCAACACGCAGCTGATCCTCGCCGAGGAGACCGGGATCCCGCACGTCGTCGATCCCTTGGGCGGCAGCTATTACGTCGAGAGCCTGACCTATTCGATCGCGGCCGCCGCGCAGGAGCTGATCGACGAGGTCGAGAAGCTGGGCGGCATGACCCGCGCGGTCGAGAGCGGCATGCCGAAATTGCGCATCGAGGAATCGGCGGCGCGCCGGCAGGCGGCGATCGACCGCGCCGAGGAGACGATCGTCGGGGTCAACAAATACAGATCGGACGACACGGCCTCGGTCGAGCTGCTCGATGTCGACAACGACAAGGTGCGCGCGTCGCAGATCGCCCGGCTGGAGCGGGTGCGGACGACCCGCGACAAGGCGCGGGTCGCCGCCGCGCTCGACGCTTTGACCGGCGCGGCGGCGAGCGGCGAGGGCAATTTGCTGGCCCTGTCGATCGCGGCGAGCCGCGCCCGCGCCACGGTCGGCGAAATTTCCGACGCGTTGGAAAAGGTCTTCACCCGCCACACCGCGGCGACGCAGTCGGTGATCGGCATCTATGGCGGACAATACCAGGGCGACGAAGGCTTCCGGCGCATCCAGCGCGAGATCGACGCCTTCGCGCGCGAGGAGGGCCGCCGGCCGCGCCTCCTGGTCGTCAAGCTCGGCCAGGACGGCCACGACCGCGGCGCCAAGGTGATCGCCACCGCCTTCGCCGATATCGGCTTCGACGTCGATATCGGCCCCCTATTCCAGACACCCGAAGAGGCGGCGCGGCAGGCGGTCGAGAACGACGTGCATATCGTCGGCGTCTCCAGCCAGGCGGCGGCGCACAAGACGCTGGTACCCGCGCTCATCGAGGCGCTGCGCAAGGAGGGGGCCGACGACATTCTCGTCGTGTGCGGCGGCGTGATCCCGCCGCAGGATTATGACTTCCTGAAAAAGGCCGGGGTCAGCGCCGTCTTCGGCCCCGGCACCAACATCCCCGCCGCCGCCGCCGAAATCATTTCGCTCATTCGCAAGCACCGGTTGGCGGCGTGAGTCATCTCTGTTTGCGTCATACCAGCGACGGCCGGTATCCACGCCTCAGCCGCCGGCCCGGCGGACGGATGGGTCACGGCCTTCGCCGGGACGACGGTCTTGAAAGGGGTGAGCGGTAGAAGCGCTACTCCGCGGCGGCGCGGACCGGCGGTGCGGCCTTGAGCGCCGCGGCGGCTTCCTTGGCGACGCTGGTGCCCTCGAAGAAGCGCGGGTTCTGGGTGCTCCAGAGCCTCACCGCGTTGCCGAAGGTGAAGTCGCGGAAATCTTCGCCGGTGATCAGCCCGTCCTCGACCAGCTCGTAGGCTTCCGGCAGAACCTGCAGCATGTCGGGCACGTCGAAATGCCCGATATCTGAGCTGTAGATCGCCTGAATCTTCGCGCCGAACGGGTTGACCCGGCTGAACGCCACCGCATTCATGCGGTCGTCGGCCTCGCAGCCGAAGAAATACGGCGTGACGAACAGGTCGATCCAGTCCTGCTTTTTCGCGATTTCGCAGGCGGCGTAGTCATCGAGCGCCTTGACCCCGCCGGTCAGCGAATCCTCGTGCTGCATCGGCCAGCCGTCGCGCTTGTCGAGTTCGGCGGCGATCTCCTCATAGCCGTATTTGTCGACCATCTGGCGCAGCGCCTTCCGGTCGAGTTTCGCGGGGTCCATGTAGGCGATGCCCTTGGCGCCGCGCCGCTCCCAATGCTCGATCAGGTCGGCGAACAGCTGACAGCCCCAGCCGACCCCGCCTTCGAGAAAGCCGAAGCGCAGATCGGGGAAGCGCCGGGTCACGCCGCCCAGAAACAGGCCCTTGGCGACGGCATGCCCGGCTGCCGCGAAATGGCCGATATGGTTGAAGGTGAAATTGCTCGGGTTGGCGCGCATCCCGAAGCCGCGGCCGCCGGTATGGAAGGTCGGAGCGATGCCGAGTTCGCGGCATTTCTGCCAGACCGGATCGTAATCGTGGTCGCTGTCGAGGCCGAACTGGTCGTAGAAAACGGCGTGCCGCGCGACCAGCGGGTCGAGTCCATCGGCTATCGCCTTTTTGGTGACCTCGAGCGGCCGGGCGACCGAGCTGCCGAACATCCCGACCTTGGCGCCGAGCTGCTTGGTCACGAATTCGAGTTCGGCAATCGCCTCTTCCGGCGTGTGCATCGGAATGACCGCGGCCGGGGTCAGCCGGTCGGCGAGCTTCGCGAAATAATCGGCGGTCACGATGTTGAAGCCGCGGATCACCGCCCGCCGGGTCTCGTCGTCGGCGATGCGTGGGATTCCCAGCCCGGCGGTCGGATAGACGATGCCGAAATCGATGCCGAGCTCGTCGAGCCGGTCATACAGCATCCGCGGCATCATCGCCGTCGCGCGATCGCGGGTATTGGTCGATTGCCGGCCCCAATAGCCTTCCATCGCGGTGCCGCGGCGCTTGCGCTCGTCGATCGTTAAGGACAGCGCATCCGGGATGCGGCGCTGCGAGGCAAGAAACCCGTCCGCCCCCTTGTCGCCGACCGCCTTGCGAATCTGCTCGGCGAACACCGGCGTGTATTCGATCCAGTGGCCGTCGCCGTCGATGACGGGGTGCGAAAGGTTTTTGCGGAT
>DASUKH010000224.1:0-2571 GCA_036278835.1 Allostellaceae bacterium | reverse complement strand
GGAATGAGCCTTCGGTGGCGGATTGCTTCGCTTCGCTCGCAATGACAAAACGGGGACGGGAATATGGAAACGGTTCGCGTCGTCTGCGCGCATGACTGCCCGGATATGTGCTCGCTCTTGGCCGAAATCGAGGACGGGCGGATCAAGCGCATCAAGGGCGACCCGGAGCAGAAGTTCACCGCCGGGTTTGCCTGCGCCAAAGTCGGGCGCGATGCCGAGCTGGTGCATTCGCCGCACCGCATCCGGACGCCGCTCAAGCGGGTCGGGGCGAAGGGTGAGGGACGCTTCGCGCCGATCGGCTGGGACGAGGCGCTCGACGAGATCGAGCATCGCTGGAAGACAATCATCGCCGAATCCGGGCCGCTGGCGCTGCTCGGCTACGCCTACAGCGCGCATCAGGGGCAGATGAACCGCGGCCTGATGCTGGGGCTGTTCCATGCCCTCGGGACCAGCCGGCTCATCGCCGGCACGGTGTGCGACAGCTGCTGCGAAACAGCGTGGGAGATGACGGTCGGCGCGGTCGGCGGCACCGACCCGGAGACGGTCGAGGACAGCGACCTGATCGTCGCCTGGGGCGCCGACCTCGCCGCCACCAACGTGCATTTCTGGGCCAAGGTCGAGGCGGCGCAGCGGCGCGGCGTGCCGTTCGTCGCGATCGACCCGCGCAAGACCCGCGCCGCCCGCCTCGCCGACCGCCATTTGCAGCTCCGCATCGGGACGGATGCGGCGCTGGCGCTCGGGGTCATGCACATCCTGGTGCGCGACGGGCTGGTCGATCGCGATTACATCGCGGCACGCACGGTCGGGTTTGACCGGCTCGAAGCCGGGATATTGCCGCGCTTTACGCCATCGCATGTCGCCGCGGCGACCGGGCTTGCCGAAGCCGAGATCGAGGCTTTCGCGAAGCTTTACGGCGGCGCCAAAGCATCGTTCATCCGGCTCGGCGAGGGGATGACCCGGCAGGCGCGCGGCGGCGAGGCGTTGCGGGCGGTGGCGTTATTGCCCGGCGTCACCGGCGCCTACGGGAGGCGCGGCGGCGGCGCGCTGCTGACCACCTCGGCGTCATGCGAATTGAACTACCCCGCGGTGCGCCAGCCGTCCGGGCCGGCCGAAACCCGCCTCGTCAACCATCTGAGGCTTGGCGAGGCGCTGCTGACGATGCGCGACCCGCCGCTGCGCGGTCTCCTCATCGCCGCCAACAACCCGGCGGTGACCTGCCCCGAGGCCGGCAAGGTGCGACGGGGCCTCGCGCGCGAGGAGTTGTTCACCGTCGTGCACGACCCGTTTTTGACCGCGACCGCGCGCTTCGCCGATATCGTCCTGCCGGCCGCGACCTATCTCGAAACCGAGGATTTCTATCGCGCCTATGGCACTTATTACGTGCAGTACGGGCGGCCGGCGGTGATGCCGCAGGGCGAAGCATGGTCGAATTTCCGCCTCGCCCAGGGACTGGCGCGGCGGATGGGACTGACCGACCCGGTGTTCCGCATGACCCCGCGAGAGGCGCTAGGCGCATTGCTGGACGGCGCACGAGGGAAAGCCGCCGCGCTCGACACCGATTCGGTTCGCGACGGCCGGCCGCGAAAGCTGGCGCCCCCGGATGCCCAGCAATTCCGCACCCAATCGGGCCTGCTCGAATTCTATTCGGAACAACTGGCGCATGAAGGAAAAGCGCCGATGCCGGACTGGCGGCCCGACCCCGAGGAGGTGCGCGATGCCGCACGGTGGCCGCTGCGCCTGTTGACCGCGCCCGGCTATTTCCAGGCGCACACGGCCTATTCCGGGGTCGATTTCCTGCGCCGCCGGGAGGGACCGCCGTTTTGCGTGCTGCACCCCGACGAGGCGGCGCGGCGCGGCCTCGCCGACGGCGCCCGCGTGCGGCTTTACAACGACCGCGCCACTGTCGGCCTTGTGCTCAAGGTCAGCGATGAGGTTCTGCCGGGTGTCGTGCTGGTGCCGGGGCAGCGCTCCGAGGACGAAACGCTCGCCGGCACGGTCAACCAGCTGTGCTCAGACCGCTACACCGACATCGGCGACGGCGCCACCTACCAGAGCACCCATCTCGACGTCGCGGCATGGTAAGTCGCTATCTTCCGAGCGTCGCTTCGATGCCGCGCGCGACGGCCAGCAGGCGATGGTCGGCGCCCTGGCCACCGACGATCATCAGCCCGACCGGGGCGGCCCCCGGCGGCTGAATCGGGATCGTCGCGGCGCAACCGTCGAGAAAGTTGATGACTGAGGTGTTGCGCAGGATCGCCGCGTTGAGGTGACGGTAATCGTCGTCGCGGGCAAAGGCGGCGATCGGCGGCGCGCTCATTGTCACCGTCGGCATCACCAGCGCGTCGAACCCGGTGGTGCGGGCGGCGACCCGCGCGATCAGATCGGACCGGGCTGCGCACAGCGCGATATACTCGACCGCGCTCATGCCGGCGGCGCGCTCGATGCGGGTGCGGACCCGCTGGTCATACTCGGCGCCGCGCCGCTCGATCAGCTTCCGGTGCCAGGCATAAGCCTCGATCGGCGCAAAGCCGCCGGCGGCGTTGGCGCCCGGCACCTCGTCAAATTCCGGCA
>DASUKH010000223.1:0-3120 GCA_036278835.1 Allostellaceae bacterium | reverse complement strand
GGCTATTGTTCGTCGTGCATGCACACGCCCGAAACAACAGACGTTTCGCCGGGTCAGCCCGCCGATCCCGCTGACGGTGAGACCGATTTCGGCTTCCGCCGGGTAGCGGAAGCGGAGAAGGCGCCGCTGGTCAGGGCGCTGTTCGACAGCGTCGCGCCCCGTTACGACCTGATGAACGACCTGATGAGCGCCGGCATCCACCGCTGGTGGAAGGCGGAGATGGTCCGCGCGCTGCGCCCTCGGCCCGGCCAGCGCCTCGTCGATGTCGCGGGCGGCACCGGCGACATCGCGCGCCGCGCGCTGCCGCAGCTCGACCCGGCGCAGGGCGGCGGCGTCATCATCTGCGACGCCAATTGGCAGATGCTCGAACTGGGCCGCGCCCGCGCGCTCGACGACGGGATTGTCGCCGGTCTCGACTGGCTGTGCGGCGATGCGGAAGCTTTGCCGTTCGCCGACCGCTCGTTCGACCTCTATACGATCGCTTTCGGGCTGCGCAACGTTACTCGGATCGATCGGGCGCTCGCCGAGGCGCGGCGCGTGTTGAAACCGGGCGGGCGCTTCCTGTGCCTCGAATTCACGCCGGCGACCGTGCCGGCGCTGCAGCCGCTTTACGATTTTTACAGCTTCCAGGTTCTGCCGTTGCTCGGGCGGGTCGTTGCGGGCAATCGCGACGCCTACGCGTATCTTGCCGAGAGCATCCGCCGCTTTCCGGCGCAGGGCGCGCTTTCCGGGATGATCGCGGCGGCGGGCCTCGATCGCCCGCAATTCCGCAACCTGACCGGCGGCGTCGCCGCGCTGCATTCGGCCTGGCGGCTCTGATCGCGCCGGCGGGTTTGGCGTGTTTCGCAGCCTGCGCCATCTCGTCCGGCTCGGACAGATCGTCATCACCCTGGCGCGCCACGACGCGCTGTTTCCGGCGCGTGCGCTGAGCGGCAGGGCGGCGGCCGTCGCGCCATTGCTGCGCACGCTGCGTTTTGCGCGGCGGCGCGAGATGACCGGAAGACGCCCCGGTGAGCGGCTTGCCGCGGCGCTGACCGAGATGGGGCCGAGCTTCATCAAGCTCGGGCAGGTGCTGGCGACCAGGGTCGATCTGCTCGGCGAGGAGATTACCGCCGATCTGGCGCGCTTGCAGGACCGGCTGCCGCCCTTTTCCGGCGCCGAGGCGCGTGCCTTGATCGAGGCCGAGTTCGAGCGGCCGCTCGGCGATCTGTACGCCGCCTTCGACGAGGTGCCGGTCGCGGCTGCTTCAATTGCGCAGGTGCATTTCGCGGTGACCACCGACGGCAACGAGGTCGCGGTCAAGGTGCTGCGCCCGGGGATCGCCCGCGCGGTCGCCCGCGATCTCGACCTGTTTTTGTGGCTGTCGGACCTGATCGAGCGGATGCAGCCGGCCCTGCGCCGGCTCAAGCCGGTCGAAATCGTGCGGACCCTCAAGGATTCCGTGCAGTTCGAGCTGGACCTGCGCTTCGAGGCGGCGGCCGCTTCGGAACTCGCCGACAACTTCGCCGGCGACCCGACCTTCCGGGTGCCGCGCATCGATTGGCTGCGCACCGGCCGCACCGTATTGACCACCGAGCGGGTGATCGGCATCCGGGTCGATGACCGCGAAGCGCTCATTGCTGCCGGCCATTCGATCCGCGACCTGCTGCGCATCGCCGCCGGGTCGTTCTTCAAACAGGTGTTCCGCGACGGGTTTTTCCATGCCGACCTGCACCCCGGGAATATTTTCGTCGATCCCGACGGGGCGCTGACGGTCGTCGATTTCGGCATCATGGGACGGCTCGACCGGCAGACCCGCTATTACCTCGCCGATATGCTGATCGGCTTTCTGTCGGGCGATTACCGGCGCGTCGCGCAAGTGCATTTCGATGCCGGCTACGTGCCGCGCCGCCGCTCGATCGACGCCTTCACCCAGGCCTGCCGCTCGATCGGCGAACCGCTCCTCGGCCGTCCGCTGCACGAAATCTCGGTCGCCCGCCTGCTGGCGCAACTGTTTCAAGTGACCGAACAGTTCGAGATGGAAACGCAGCCGCAACTGCTGCTGCTGCAGAAGACGATGGTACTGGTCGAGGGCACCGGACGCCGGCTCGACCCGACCGTCAACATCTGGACCCTGGCGCGGCCGCTGGTCGAAGAGTGGATGCGCGAGGAGCGTGGCCCCGAAGCCTATATCCGCGAGCGCATCGAAACGCTGAGAGAGGCGCTCGGCCAGGTGCCGCCTCTGTTGCGCAATCTCGAAAAGCTGGTCGGCGACTGGTCGCGCGAGGGGGTCGTCCTGCATACCGAGACCCTGGCGGCGCAGGCCGCCCACTGGGCCCGGCTGCTGCCGTTCGTCGCGATCCCGATCTGGATCGGCGTCGCCGCCCTGATCGCGATCGCGGTGGCGCTGTTTCTGGGCTACTGACGAGGACGAGGAAGCACAGCGCGGATGGCTTGGGATGTCGAGTACACAGACGAATTCGGCGATTGGTGGGCCCAATTGATGGAGAATCAGCAGGACAGAGTCGTTGCCTCTGTTCGGTTGCTTGCTGAGCGCGGACCCTCACTACCCTTTCCTTATTCATCGGGAATCAACGGTTCGCGTCACGAACACATGCGCGAGCTCAGGGTCCAGAGTCATGGCAATCCGTTGCGAATCTTTTACGCGTTCGATCCGCGCCGCATCGCCATTCTCCTGATCGGAGGTGATAAGACAGGCAATGATCGATTCTATGAGGAGTTCGTGCCGCTGGCGGATGCGCTCTACGATACCCACCTTGAGGAGTTGAGGAGGGAGGGGCTGACATGACCGGCCGGCATAAATTTTCCGATCTCGATGCGAGCTTGTCGCCGGCGCGGCGCGCGCGGGTTGAGCGCATGACGAGTGCCCTTGCCGAGGAAGTCGACCGGGATCAGCCCGACGAACGGCGGGAGGCGCTGCTCGAGTTGCTCAAACGACACCCCGACGGGCTTACACGCAGCCAAATTCTGGAAAAATTGGGGATCAAGGGAAACGGACCAGAGGAACGGTCGATCGGGGGTGCCCTCAATGCACTTGAGAAGCGGCGTGCACTCGCCCATAGAGGCGACAAATACCATGCCGCTTGAGGCTCGGGTTTCTCAGGTGAAGGCAGGCACTTT